>CALKCC010000145.1 GCA_938082855.1 uncultured Pirellulaceae bacterium
CTCAAGGTCAGGAATCACCTCTCAAAAAGAAATTGCCAGCTAAGACTGTCGAATCCAAAACTATCGTATCTAAACAGAGCAAAGCTGATTACGATCTGGACAAAATCAAAGCTCAGATCGAAGCCGCCGTGAAAGCTGGCAAGATTACTGAACAAGAGGCTCAGCAAAAATATAAGGCACTCTTCGCCAAAGATGCCAAGCCAGGGAAACCCGTTGCGAAGCCTCAAGGCAACGATAAAGAGGATTTCACCAAGCAGGCACTTCAGGAGTTCCTACTGAGATTTCCAACTGAAACTCCAGATGTCGTTGGACGCACTCTTACGATTGATTCGCTGCTGGCTCAGAAACGAGGAATCCATCACCGGTTGCATTTGCTCCTTTCTGCCGCCAAAGACGCGGATTGCCAGGTCTCTGTATACGGTCGTCTGGGCGGCGAGTTGATTGAGATGAAGTGTGAATTGAGCGACAGTAAACTAGTCAGCACAGAAGCAGACCCCGTCATCTTTGAAATCTTTCAGTTACTCCGCGACATCGCCACGGATAAAGACAATGTCGTTTCATTTACGGTGAATATTCCAACTACCAGATAATTCAATCGAATGGGATTCTGAATTCCGATTGCGATGCAAGAATGTGTTAAAGGAGAGTGAACGAGTATGAGTTATAGACTGACAGTATTTGCAGCACTATTCATGTTGCCTTGCTTTGTAAAGGCTTCGGACAAACCCGTTCAAGTTTATATCCTCTCCGGACAATCCAATATGGTTGGCATTGGACAGGTAACAGGCGGTGGGTCCCGATGGGGAGATCAGTTTATTGAACCGATAGTGTCGGTGTATTCAGGAGCATATGACAGCAAGCTGGATTATGACTCGCTCAAACCAATAACGACTTTGAAACTTGAGAGTTTTGGAGGGGTCAAGCCGACTCCTTATCCGGGTGGGGGAACGCATGTGACCCGAGGATTCGTTCGGGTCAAGGAAACGGGTGTCTATGAATTCAGACCTGGTTATGGAGGTTCGACCGTCAACATCATGGAAGTGGATGGGATGGAAGTACATCGCAAAGAGCCAGGAGGTGATTCAAAATTCACGCCGATTAAACTCACTGGAGGACAGAAAGTCCCATTCAAAATCACCTACCTGAATTCTCAGCCGAACGGGCTAGGCTGGATTGCTCGAGTAGATATTCCAGGAACACTGTCCACGTTGGTTCGCAGTGATGGAAAATTCCCCTATCTGATAGACGCCGATGGCGGTTGGGTTTCACGGGATGACGTTTGGTACAAAGGTGTCGTTACGGCCGGTGCTAATAAATGGCTTAGCGTCGGTTGTGGAGCTTCGGCTAATTCGATTGGGCCGGAACTTGGCTTTGGTCACAAATTGGGAGAGTTTCATGACGAGCCGGTCCTCGTATTAAAAGCATCTCAGGGTAACCGGTCTCTTGCCTGGGACTTTTTGCCTCCGGGAAGCAAACGCTATGAAGAAGAGGGCTTTGTTTACGCAGGTTATAAAGATTCACCTGCTAGATGGGAGATCGGAGCAACCCCGGAACCAATTAATTGGTATGCGGGGAAACAATACGATGATTGTTTCGAGGAGGCACACGAAGTACTCGACAATTTTGACAAACACTTTCCTCACTGGGAAGGAAGAGGGTTTGAAATTGCCGGGTTTGTTTGGTGGCAGGGGCACAAAGATCAGGGCAGCCCTGTGCACTCGGCTCGTTATGAACAAAACCTAGTTCATCTCATCAAAACACTTCGCAGTGAATTCCAAGCTCCTAAAGCTCCTTTCACGGTTGCCACGATTGGATTTGACGGTTTCGAAATGGAAGGTAATGCCCTTACCGTGGCCAAGGCACAGCTCGCTGTTAGTGGGGAGAATGGAAACTACCCGGAATTCAAAGGTAATGTTCGTACCGTGGAAACTCGGGGATTCTGGCGCGAGGCGAATATCTCGCCACGTAATCAGGGATTCCATTACAACCAAAATGCTGAGACGTACATGCTGGTTGGAGAAGCCTTGGGCGATGCGATGATTGAATTACATCAGCAAGATTAGTGTGTTGACTTACCTGACAGCAGTTCAGGCAAATGCTTCCTTGGTTACTTCTCCACCGTTGAAGGTGGCAATTTCGCGGCGCCCCTGATGCTTGTAGAAATTGGCGTATTGGTCAATTCCCAAAGCATGCAAGATCGTTGCATGGACATCCGCGGGGGACAGAATACGTTCGACTGCCGTGTATCCAACTTCGTCGGTGCGACCGATGGCCTGACCACCTTTGATACCACCCCCAGCCATCCACATCGTGAAGCCACCCGGGGAATGATCCCTGCCACCTTTCTTTTCCACACCCGGTGTACGTCCAAATTCACCACCCCAAACCAGCAGCGTCGAATCCAGCAACCCTCGCTGTTTCAAATCGGCGATGAGACCAGCAATCGGTTTATCAGATTTTCCAGAAGCTTTGCCATGCCCGTCTATAAGATCATCATGCGAATCCCAGCCATCCACTCGGAGTTGGATAAACCGCACTCCATTTTCGATCAGACGACGCGTCAACAAACATTGAATTCCGACCTCTAGTGTGGCTTCGTTATCCATGCCGTAGAGTTTGTGCGTCGCCTCTGTCTCCTTCGAATAATCAAAAACAGCAGGGGCTGCCATCTGCATTCGGAAGGCCAACTCATAACTACGCAAGCGCGCCTCTAACTCGCTGTCCTCTCCGGTTCTGGCCAGATGTCGTTGATTCAGGTTTTTGATGAGCCCTAGTTGTCCCTGACGCTGAGCTTGACTCATTGCACGTGGCAGTTTCAAGTTGGGAATCCCTTCGGCAGCATTGATAGCAGTGCCTTGAAATTCTGAAGGTAGGAACGATGGAGCGTAGGTTGGTCGAGGCCCTCCACCAAGTACAACAAATCCAGGCAGATTCTCGTTCTCCGTACCCAGTCCATAGTTAACCCAAGCACCTAGGCTGGGGCGATCTCCTGCGATGGATCCGGTGGTCATCATGTATTCGCCCGGAACATGAATCACCGTATCATGTTGAATACTCTTGATTAAGCAGAGTTCGTCCATTTGAGACGCTGTATGACTTACTAAACTGGAAGCCGGCAGACCGCATTCGCCATAATTTCGGAATGAAAAGGGGCTGGCCATTAACTTGCGAGTGCCATTACCAAACATGGCCGTCGCTTTGAAATTCTTGCGAATACTTTCCGGAGTTTCCTGTCCGTCTAAACGAGTCAATTCAGGTTTAGGGTCATAGGTATCAATATGACTTGGTCCGCCTGCCATAAATAAGAACACAACGCTTTTGGCAGTTGGTGTGTGTGAGGATAATTTTGGCTCGGTTCCTGTTGCTTGCTCGGCCATCAATCCGGCGGCAGCCAACCAGCCAAAGCTAAGAGCACTTCCTTGAAGCATTTGCCGGCGTGACAGCGCAGCGGAACCTGATCGTCCGCACGGAAATGGCAAATTGGAATAATGTCTTTTCATGATTGTCTCATTACTCTCTTCAGTACTCTCATTTTAGAACCGTAGCCTAGTTGGATGAGAGTGATAGAGTTTCTAAGCCAAGATTACTCGATATACACAAATTCGTTGAGGTTAATTAACGCCTGGCTGAATAGTTCCAGAGCTGTCAATTCATTGCTGGAGTTATTTAGCCAACGAGTGGTGAGGTAATGTTCCAGTTCGGAGATTTGCTTGTCATCAATGCCTTGCGTGAAGTACATTACCTCGCCAATGTCACCGTTCATGCGTTCCCCTTCATCGGAGAATGCTTGCGAATATCCACCAATACTAATGGGCCCTCCAACACCGGGGTCAATTTGGCCTGCCAGAGTCACGGTATGTTCCGCCAAAATCCCGTCTGCTGTGATTACTTTCAATTCAAGTAACTCGTCTTTCCAGCGAGCGAGAATTACGAGGGGTACGTCATCCGGGATGGCCGTATCCGTTTTCAGGCGGTCGCCCCAGTGGCCGTCAATGTTCTGGCTAATGGCCAATTTTCCATCAGCTGCCATACGTAGCAATGACACGGCCGCAATGTCATTGCCACCATTCCGAGCTTTCAAAATGATCGGTTCATTACGATTGCCCTTGCCCCGAAACCGCACAACAGCACCGATGGTAAATCCATTGGTGAGATGTAAAGAATCGTGATCCGGAGCTTCTAGTACGTGATCAGCCTCTCCAAATTTTCCTCCTCGGAATCGGATGACAGGCAGCCCCCCCATTCCATCAAGTCGCTTGGATAGGAATTGTGGCTGCAGGGCTGGAGCCTCCTGGCCGAGGATTTCCTGAGGCTGGTCGTCGCCGATGGCTTGATCTTGCCAATGAGTAACCGAATCGTTGTTCGTCGCAGTTTCTCCCGCGGCATTTTTTACGCCCACATCAGCTTTAAGCCACAGCGTAAGTGAATCTGAACTGTCCTTGAATGTGGGTTTTTGCTGGAGTGTGCTATTAGCCTCCATCGAATCAAAGTGATTTAAGAACTTCAGGCTGGTTTCAAATTCCTGCTGATCGGGCGATCTTCCGAAGGCGAGTTGGAATGCAAGTTGAATTTGTTTGTGCTTGTCCTCACCAGCGGCAGATTGGATTCGTGCGGCCAGCGTCAAAGAACGGTCCTGTGCAAAGCGATTGTTTAATAGGTAGAGCGACTGTAGAGGCGAAGTGGAGACTTGCCGTTGCAGACATGCTTCCGATAGTGCAGTAGGGCCATCGAAGAGTGATTGTAATTGAGGTGGTTTATCCCGTTCCTGAAATAGGTACATGCCACGCCGAGTACTTTGTGATTCCTCAGAAACAGGAATTGAAATTCCACCAATGCTTCGGTCCAGCTCACCGCTTACGACCAGTAAGGAATCTCTAATAGCTTCCGCTTCCAAGCGTCTCCGAGGCCAACCGGTTAACAAGGTAGGTTCTACAGGTGTACGACCTTGTTCGTAAGTTGCGATCCTTTGTTTCCATGTTTGGGAAGTGGTGATTAGACGATGGATATGTTTAGTGCTCCAGTTGTTCTCGATCAATTCACTTGCCAGCCAGGTGTCACGGTTGCCACTGTTTCAAAAATCTGTTCACGAGCTAATAGGTAATCACGTTGATCTAAAAATCGATCCTTATCATGCATGAGTGGATAGTTTCCAGCCATCGGCAGAGTACTGAGTTCGTGGGGACTGGTGATCGGAGAATAGAACGCCCATGTTTGAGCGGTATCATTGATGACTTTGTCTAACTCGCCGCGAAGAACATCCAGCCGCTTTTGTTCGTCCTCCTGAATGCGGAAGGCGTTACAGCCTGCGATTTGAATATTCATGCGTGTTCGGTGAGGGCGGAATTGACGTTCTTGCTCGAGTGTTCGTTCGGACTCCCGCGAATTGAGCAGGTGACGGATCGACTCAGGTTCTTCTTCAAATCCTGTACTGAGAACTCGCTTACGGACTTTGAGGTCGAAGGCGAGCAGGTCCTTGGAAATCTGATCTATGGCCTCTGGGTGTTCGGTCTCCTTGAGGACGAGGTTGCCAGGAAAACCTTTGGTGAAGAACGCCTTCAGGCGATAAAAGTCACGTTGGGTGATCGGATCAAATTTATGGTCGTGGCAACGAGCACAACCAATGGTGAGCCCTAATACGGATCGCGAAAGGGTACTGACAATATCCGTATACATGTCGTTTTCTGCTCGATAGAAATGCAAATCATCGGCGCTGATCCTAGCGGCCGCCAGAAAACCAGTTGCAATCAGATTCTCATCGCTATACGGCTCCATTTCATCACCGGCGATTTGCTGCTGAATGAATCGAGCATAGCTCACATCGCGATTGAAACTCTCGGTCACGTAATCTCGGTAACGCCAGGCATGTGGACGGGCATTGTTTTGAGCGTAGCCCTCAGATTCAGCCCAACGTGCTGAGTCCAGCCAGTGACGCCCCATCCGCTCACCATAATGCGGCGAATTCAATACGTCCTGTACCACATCACTCCAGGCACGATCTTCTGCAGTATGTTGCTCCAATTCCCGAGGGGTGGGAGGCATGCCGTGAAGGATGAGATATAAACGACGGACCAATGTGGCACGGTCCGCTGCTGGACTGGCCAGTAATTGCTCCGCTTCATGGCCTTGAGCAATGAAGGAGTCGATGGGGTTGACCGTTGTAGTTAACGGAGCGTTTTCGGTTGTGGATGGAGCGACTCGGAATTTGTTTGAGGGCACAGGGGGACGTTGGATCGGTTGAAATGCCCAATGCTATTTGGCGATGATGCGATGAGGGTTCGGTAGGACAGTCTCATCCCATTTGGCTCCCTGATCAATCCAGGCACGAAGAATACCAATCTCCTGGCTGGATAACGCTTCGCCTAAGTCTGGCGGAGGCATCTGTTTGTCAGGATCGAGTCCGGCAACGACATGAATCAATCGGCTGGTCTTACTGTTTCCACGCAGAACCAAAGGGACACCATCCGATTCACCAAGAAGTTTCGCATGATAATCAAGACGAACGCCTGACTCTGGATTGGATCCTTCATGGCAGTCTAAGCAGTGTTGCTTCAATAGAGGGTAAATATCTTTGGCGAACGAAATCTTCCGAGTCGCCGCTGGTGGAAGGGACGCCTGACTCTCCTCCTGCCTCTCTTTAAATTCATCCGAGGATGATACAGGGAGTTCCTGAGCGTTTAGCCAGTATGCATGAGACTGGGCATGCCAAAGCCAACCATCAAGAATAGAATTCTGAGATTAAGCGAATTGGTCCGTTGCAATAATCTGACTTTCTCAAATTGTTTGATGGCTCGACTCCTTTTAATATACCTGAGTGAACTAGCTGTTTATAGGAAAGAGTGGTGTCGCTCGAGGCCAAGACCGTCTTATTATTTCAGCGGCGGTAAATCAGCTTGTCTATTGCTCTGTTGGCTGTGGTAAATTGAAAGTGCTCCTTAGTACGTCCTCAAGGCCTTTCAATGATCATGTCCTCTTCGTTTGTTCAGTATTCGAAATCCTTGTGTCTAATCAGCCTGTGTATCGGTACGTTGATTGGCAGTTCACAAGTCTCAGGTGACGATTGGCCTCAGTGGAGAGGGCCAAATCGAGATGCAAAGTCTCAGGAATCAGGGTTACTCAAGTCATGGCCTGTCGATGGCCCACCACTTGATTGGAGTGTCTCTAATCTCGGTGAAGGATACGCTAGCCTTGTAGTGGCTAATAAGCAGGTTCATACGATCGGTAACGAGTCAGGTGTGATCTATGCTTATGGGTTGAAAGAATCAAATGGGGAGATCCTTTGGAAGACCAAAATAGGTGAGTCGAGTCGGCATGCCATGTCTACTCCTACCGTCGATGGCGAATTCCTATATGCCCTCGATCCGGACGGTGTCTTGAGCTGTATATTGGTGGCGTCGGGTGAGGTTCAATGGCAGATCGATTTTATAAGTGACTTTGGTGGAAAACTGCAGTCGGGCCGAGGGTACGGTGAATCGCCTTTAATCGATGGTGAAAATCTTATCTGTACCCCGGGTGGTGACGAGGCTCTCATGGTGGCTCTTAATAAAGCGACGGGTGAAGTCGTCTGGAAAACAACAGCCTCTAACTTGGGAGCCAAAGGCAAGGACGGTGCGGCCTTCTCTTCTATCGTAAAAACTCAGGTTCAGGATGTGGCGATGTATGTCCAGTTGGTGGGCCGAGGGTTGGTTGGCGTTGAATGTTCCAGCGGACAATTGCTTTGGAGCTACAACGATATCAGCGCCGATATCGTCAATATTCCCACGCCCGTCGTACAGGGAGACTTAGTGTTTTCCGCCAATGGATACAACGCAGGAAGTGTCCTACTCAAACTCGTGCCATCCGACGAACAAGGTATCGAAGCAAAGGAAATATATCGATTACAGGGGAATCAATTTCAAAATCATCATGGAGGAGTCATTGCATTAGGGACCGCTGTTATCGGTGGGCATGGTAGCAACAATGGTTTGCCAACTTGTGTTGATTTAGAAACAGGCGATATCCTTTGGAAGCGTCGTGGTCCCGGAATTGGTTCCGCCTCCGTTATTCATGCCGACGGTCGTTTTGTCTTTCGATATCAAAATGGAGTGGTTGCCCTACTGGACGCCGATCACACAGGATTCACTATTGAGGGTAAGCTTCAGATTCCGGGAGCCGGAGGGGATAGCTGGTCGCATCCTGTTATCGCCAATGGGCGTTTGATGTTACGTGAACAGAAGTCCATTTATGTGTATGACGTGCGAGGCACGGCGGCGACAAATCAAGAAACCAAACCTCCATTGGCAAGTGCCTTTAGTCAGGAAATGAGACAGGCGTTGAATGCACTTGGAGTCAAGCATTCAACGATCGGTCGATTACACGCTGATACCAGTGCCTTTGACGCTCAGCAATTCTATCGCTTCGGAAGATCCCAGACAGAAGACTCCGCGATTGAGCAAATCCCAGTGGTTCGATTGCGAACCGATGAACAAGGTGACTTCGATAGTGCTCAATTGACGTTACTGCAAACCGCAGAGCAGGACTTTGTACTCGACTTTTCCGGTGAGAGTGTAGCCGGGTTTCAGTTTCAACAGCTCTCTCAGTTGCCTCGGCTTCTTGGGTTAGAGTTGCAATTTTGCACGGGCATCACACCAGAAACTCTTGAAACCATAAGTTCTATTGAAAACCTAAAGACAATTCGCTTGGCTGGTACGGATGTCTCAGATGAATCGATCGCTGCCTTGTCGGACTTGAAGAATCTCCAGTCTTTAGATCTGGAAGTTTGTGAGGCGATTTCAGATGAAGCATTGCCTGTGATTTCCGGATTCTCACAATTGCGATGTTTAGTCCTCAAGAAAACAGCTTTTGAAAAACTGAAAATCACAGACCTGGGAATAGCTCACTTACCTAAGCTTCAACACCTGGAAGTTTTGAGTCTCTACGGAAATCGAGTGTCCAATGCGGGAATGAAAAGTATTGCCAACCTGCAGAAATTGAAAGTATTAGATCTGAGTCTGGTCGGTATTACCGATGATGGGGTGAATGCGTTAGCACCACTGGAAAACCTTGAAGAGCTATACCTTCTATATAACACAGGCTTTGCGGGGCCTTTACTGACAGATCAATGCGTGGAGACGATTGGAACCTTTCAAAAATTAAGGCACTTGAGTTTGGTGGGAGCCAAGGTGACCGCGACGAGCGTGGATACGCTGAGTGGTTTGAAGAATCTTGATCAGCTACAACTGCAGTACTCAAGATTGGACAGCACGGGGCTGAGTCGGCTAAGTGAAGCTCTGCCAAATACGAAGATCACAAAATAGCATTACTCGTCCGTCGGGAGTCTAGCTGGGACGTTGTTTTATTGATGGACCTTTCAGATTCGCTCACAATAAAAACAGACTTTCCTTTAGGGACTTAGAACGAATTGTCAATTCAAAGATGACTATGAGTGTCACGAGCCATCGCCGAGATTGGATTACTGCAGGAGCCTTGAGTTTCTTCGGAGGTGGGGCACTTACGCAATGGGCTCAGGCTGCAGAGCAGGGTGACCGGCCGCGCAATTTCGGTACGGCCAAGTCCTGTGTTGTGGTATTTCTCTTTGGTGGACAAGGGCAACAGGATACTTACGATCTGAAGCCAGATGCACCTGCGGAAATTCGCGGCGAGTTTTCCCCGATTGCCACCAATGTCGTCGGGACTCAGATCTGTGAACATCTTCCGTATCTGAGCAAGACGATGGATAAAGTTACGATTATTCGTAGCATGTCTCATTCCGATTTCGAACATGGCTCTGCTTCCTATACGGCACTGACCGGCCACCCTCATCCGTTGCCTGGAACAAATACTCCGGCTCGGCGGGAAGACTTTCCAACCTACGGAGCTGCCGTCGCTCACCTCAAACCTACGGATCGTCCTGTACCCAGTGCCGCAGTTCTCGGCCCTGTCATGCATCAGGGGAATCGACCGCCAATGGCAGGTCAGAATGCAGGATTTTTAGGGCATGCCTTCGAACCGTTTCGAGTGGCACAGGATCCGAACGGCGAAAAGTTCGCAGTCGATGAACTCGCCCTCCCACAGGAAGTAAATGGAGTCAGATTTGATCAGCGATTCAACTTGCTGTCGAAGCTGGAGCCTCGATTACCTGCGGTGGATCGTCGCGGTGAGATTCAAGGAATGTCGGACTTGAAGCAGCGTGCATTTGGATTGTTAGGTTCGGGTAGAAGTCGTCAGGCATTCGACTTAGCCCGCGAGTCGAGTACGCTTCGGGAGCAATACGGCCGCCATAAGTTTGGACAAACGATGTTACTGGCTCGGCGATTGGTCGAAGCGGAAATCCCATTAGTGACCGTCAACTGGGCTCGCTCCAATCAACAGGAATGGGACACTCACTCTAAGAACTATCCCACCATGAAAGATAAATTACTCCCGCCTTTTGATCAGGGACTTTCTGCCTTTATCAATGATCTGGATAACCGTGGAATGTTAGACTCCACCATGGTGATCGCTCTGGGGGAATTTGGAAGAACCCCTCGTATCAATAAAGATGCGGGGCGGGATCATTGGCCGGACGTCTATTCTGTTTTGGTTGCAGGCGGTGGTTTCAAACGGGGCGTGGTCGTGGGAGCCAGTGATCAACATGCCGCATTTCCACAATCCGATCCAATCGCGCCCTGGGATTTGTCTGCGACGATGTTTCATCTGTTGGGTATCGCTCCGCAGACACATGTTTACGATAGGACTGGTCGTCCATTCGCTCTGTCACCGGGACGAGTGACCACAGATCTACTTGCCTAATTTACTTACACGGATTTTAAATACGTTTGATGAAAATCATGAAATCTATCCTCACTTTGATATCAGCTCTCTTTGTTTTTGGAACACCGATTGTTCGGGCCGAAGACCGTCCTAATTTCATCATTGTCTATGTAGATGATCTCGGTTGGGCGGACACGTCCGTGCCGATGATGATCAGTGATCCAGATTCTGCCAGCGATTTTAATCAAACACCACACCTGGAGAAACTTGCTCAGCGGGGTATGGTTTTCTCCAACGCCTATGCTCCGGCACCGACCTGTACGCCTTCTCGAAAGAGTATCCAATTTGGTAAGACGCCGGGACGACTGGGATACACCTTTGTTCATGATGTATTGGCACTGCAGAAGGAACTGTCATGGGAAGACGAATTGTCACTGGCGGATGTCGTTAAAACAGCAGACGCAGACTATGTTACCGCTCACTTTGGTAAGGGCATGAACGGAGACAGGATGGATACGATTGGTTATGACGTAACCGATGAAGTGGATGGAAATGCAACGAATGGTAATTTCCACGGTGAGTATCTTAGCTTGAAGAACCGTGAGTCATTGCCGTCGGATAATCCGAAACGCATGGCGTCGCTGGAAAAGAGCTCGGTAGAGTTCATTAACGAGTATGGTGGCAAGCGTCCCTTTTTCATGATGGTTTCTCATTATGCTGTCCATGTTCCTCACGCAGCGCGCCCCGACCTGATCGAAAAATATCGCAAATTACCTCGTGGGAAATATCTCGAGGATGACGACTACTTACCAGAGGATCAGATTTCAAAATCACGCAAGATTAGCCATTGGCGACTGCAGTATGCGGCGATGTTGGATGAAGTGGATCAGGGTTTGGGAGCGATTATGGCTGCCGTGAAAAAAGCAGGACAACAGGATAATACCTTTATTATCTTCACATCCGATAATGGTGGCGGTCTTAATCCCAACGGGACTCTGCGTGGTGGCAAGGCGAATCTGTACGAAGGTGGCTTGCGAGTTCCTTTTGTCGTGGCCGGTCCTGGCGTGCGAGCCGGAGTGCAATGTGATGTCGCAATCAATCAATGGGACCTCTTACCGACGTTTCATGATTATGCAGGAAACGAAGAAGCTCTGCCGGACGATCTAGATGGCGGAAGTCTGCGACCAGTGTTTGAATTCGGAAACAATGCCAAGGTGGAGCGCCCCGTCGAAGGATTCGTTTATCACTACCCCTGTTACTTCGCTCCGCCAGTGACTGTGATCCGACTGGGTGACTATAAATTGATGGAACATCACCTGACTGGAGAACAAAAGCTGTTTAATGTCGGCACGGATTACTATGAGCAACAAAATCTGATTGAGGACTTACCTGCTAAGGCCGCAGAGCTCAAAGCGGTCATGGATAAGTATCTTAAAGAGATTGATGCAGAGGACGTGCAAGACGTCTATAAGGCTCGGTTTGCAGAGCTCGACCGATTCGAAGCGGTAGCGATTGAACAACATAAGAAGCGTATCGAGCGAGCCGCTGGAGATAAGCAACTCATCGCCGAAGCGGATCAATGGCTACAGGAGCAGTTGGATCGATTTGACCAGAATCGCAAAGAGTGCCGGAAGAACATGCAAGGCAAAACGTTTTGACATTTACCCATTTAGCCAGTTAGCCATTTAACCAGTTAACCAATTGTCCATTTAGACAATTAGACCCGACTACGTCCTGCGGACTACGACGGGTAAACTCCGAGACAATTGGGCTCCGGTTTCGGCGGATAAACTGCGTCGTCCGCAATAGAAGCAATGAGCCATTTGCCATTTAAACAATTGGGTACAACTTTGGATGAATATTTAGATTCATCTTTCTTCACTCGCTCGACTGGCAGGCCTCGATAAGATCAGTGATCTCACCTAATAACTGGTTTTGAGAGTATGCCCCCTTTTGGATGATCTTTTGAACATATCCATCGAGTTTCAGTCGGTCTTCTGGGGTTAGGTCCATCGCAGTAATGACAATGATTGGGATAGTTCGCCATTGCTGAACTTTACGTAGTTCATAGACAAATTCAAATCCATTCATTACAGGCATCATGAGATCGAGTAGTATCAGATCAGGCTGTTGCTCCTGTATTCGCTCTAACCCAATCTTCCCATTCTCAGCTTCAGCAACGCTCCAACCATCTTTTCTTAACGTACGTACTAACAATTCCCGAGATGTAGGGTCATCTTCAACTACCAAAGCTGGTGAATTGCTGGGAGCCTCTTTGAATTTGTTCAACACTGAAACCAACCGTTCGCGATCAATAGGTTTACAAAGATAGTCTTGGACGCCTAATGCAAATCCCAACTCCATATTGTCGACCATGGTGAGCATCACGACCGGAATGTTTGCAGTCGTCGTATCCTCTTTTAATATCTTTAACACTTCCCAGCCGTCCAATTCCGGCATCATCACATCCAGCGTAATGCTGGTGGGTTGCAATTCTCTGGCTAGTCGGATCCCCTCTTTGCCGCTAGAAGCGATGACGACATGAAATCCTTTTTGAGATAACGTTCTTCTCAGGACGTCATGGACGACAGGGTCATCATCAATTACCAACACCGTACTTTGGCCCGGTTTGGCTTGGGTGGGGTTCGTAGGAACGGATTCAACTGAGTCTGTTGATTTCGGGCGGGGGTTTACAATTGCCAAGGGCAATTCCACCGTAAATGTCGTTCCTTGATTTAACTCGCTTGCAACGTCGAGGTCTCCCTGCAACATTTCACAGAACTTCTTAGTGATTGTTAAACCTAAGCCTGTTCCACCAAATTTTTTCACCGTGGAGCTGTCTGCTTGTGTGAATGCTTCAAAAACCCGTGCAAGCTGCTCTGACGTCATTCCGATGCCCGAATCAGATACCGCAAATTGTACAAACTCAGTACCATTTTTTATTTGGTGACTGGCCTTAATTTCGATGCTCCCATTTTCGGTGAATTTACTAGCATTGCTGAGCAGGTTGAATAGCACTTGCCGAACCTTGGTTTGGTCCGTTGTCATGGTTCCGAGTTCAGGGGAAATTGTGACTTGAAGGGTGTTATCGTTTTTGGTTATCAATGGTTGAGCTGTGGCCGCCACATTATTGATCAGCGTTGCGATGTCGAATTCTTCCAAATAGAGATCCATGTTTCCGGATTCAATTTTGGTCAAGTCAAGTATGTCGTTAATTAACGAGAGCAAATGTTGCCCAGCCCCATTAATTTTTTGTAGATCTGGAATGAAATCTTCATGTCCCAGGTCTTCAGCTTCTTCCTCCAACATTTCGCTGTAGCCGATGATAGCATTCATCGGTGTTCTCAATTCATGGCTCATATTCGCCAGAAACTGACTTTTGGCCTGACTGGCTTGGATTGCCTCGTCTCGGGTTTTGACCAGTTGAGAATTGATTTCTTGTATATCGCTTTCCCGTTCTTTAAGCTCATCCACATAGTGTTCAAGATTTGTGGTTGTCCCTCGGAGTCGATTTAGAACTATTGCCAAAGTGCCGAAACCCAGCAGCGCGAAACTGATCATCACCCAAAAAGTTCCAAGCAATCCTGCCTCGGTTTCGGTTTTGATCTCATGCATTGGCAAGACAACCTCTAAGACACCTCGGACGTCATCAACCTTCCAGTCATTTTTCGGCGTTTGTTCATGAGTGTTATGGCAATTAATGCAACTTGAACGCATGACGTCAGCAGTTGCATAACGTAATGCTGGTAGGCCATCTACCTGTTCAAAGCGATAAAAAGGTTCTGTGGGAGTTTTACTTAGTGCATTCCAAGCATCTTTAGCAAAACTGTCCCTCAACCCTCCTGAAGCTTCTCTCCAAGGAAAAGGGTAATCGCTATAAAGACGCGAATAGGCGCCTGATTGATCCTTGCCGATCATTTTCCCCAATTCCATGCTCAAAGTTGCAGGCAGAGGAATGGCTCCTTCTTCACCTTTATAATTATGAGTTATTTCTAAGCCATGATCT
>CALKCC010000146.1 GCA_938082855.1 uncultured Pirellulaceae bacterium
AACGAGGCTCGGGATGGTGAGCAGACCGGTGTGACAGCATAGAAGCTGGTACATAAGACTCCCTGCTCGGCCAACCAGTCAATGTTTTGGGTATCGACAATTTCCCCTCCATAACAACCAAGCGTGCCGAAGTGATGTTCGTCAGTTTGGATGATCAGCAGATTTGGCTTTTCGAGCGCCGAACACGAAAGCGTGAAGAGGAAGAAAAATATCAAACTGCACTGAGTCATTTGATGACTCAACCATCGTCTTAATCGCATCTCAATGCCGCCATGCTCTATCGAAGGGACTATTTAGGAGATTTCTCTTTACTTGGGAGAACCCGAAAATTTGAATTCGGCATCGGAGCATATTCTTCACCGGACAACTCTTCAATTTTCTGAAGTTGCTTTTTAGTGAGAATCTCCTGAAGGAGTTTCTTCTCCATTTCCTGACGCATACGCTGAATCTCTTCATACATCTTGCGTTGTTCTTCTATAGCCCGCTTAGACAGTTTCGTCTTTTGCTCATCGGTAATCTCCAACATCTTGAGCACATTGGCATCACGGAAGGCCATTTGTACTCCACCTTTAAGCTTGCTTTGGAAGACGATCTGATCGAGCCGTTTTTTCTGTTGTGGCAAAAGCACTTTGTCGACTTCGGCCTGTAGATTCTCACGAATGGTCAACTGCATTTCCTGGAGGAATTCCGATCGCTTTTGGGGATCGATGTCTTTGAGCTCGGCATAGATATCCCGTTGCTTCTTTCTGAAGTCGGCCTGAAGCTCTTTCATCTTCGCGATCTGCTCGTCGTTGAGCTCCAATTCCTTTTGAATCGGAGCCATGCCGATCGCCATATCCACGGAACGGCCATAAAGCCAATAATTCGAACCGTAAGCTCCTGCTGAACCAGCTACGATCCCACCTCGCCCAGTGCTTCCCTGAGTTTGTCGTACGACGACTTGGGCCTGTAGTTCAGTGACCGTCATGACAACGATCAGCCCAATCATCCAATGTGCTTTGCTAACCATAGCCACCCCCCTCATTTAACACGCAAATCAATTAAGAACATCCATCAATTAAGATTGATACTTTCCTTATTAGAACGCCTAATGCCGATTTTTCAAAAGAAAAGTCTCTATTCCACCAAGAGTACACCGTTCATCACCAGCCAATGCCCTGGGAAAGTACATAAATAGGGATACCTTCCGGGTTGCTCGGGCACTTGAAAATAAATAGTGAACTGCTGTTTCGGTAGGACAATATCTGTAAATGCCAGCACATCGGTCGTGTCTGGCACATATTGTTTAATCGCGGCTTCCGGATCAGATATCAACTGATTTGCCATTTGACCGACTCGTTGCAAAGTCCCCGGTTTCAATAAGGCCCAGTTATGTGGAACGACATCAGGATTGTCGAATGTAAGGGCTAGCACTTCACCAGGTTTCGCTCGAATTAGTTTCGTTGCAAAGGACAGATTATTCGCGGCCTGAATGGTAACGGGTCTGGCATCTGCAATCACCGGAGCAAATGGATTGGGAACCACTTTGGTCGCCAACGCAATATCATTGATGATCGGATGGGGATTCAGCGGCTTGTTATCTAGTGCCAATAATCCCGGTGCATCTACAAAGGACTCGGCATCCAATTTGTGCACAGTCAAAAATAACTCACTAAACACGCCCGGTGCTGTCTGAACTCGCAAGTGAACTTGATTCGCTGGTTGGATTTCGGGGACTTCAATAAACAGAGACCGTCCATTCTCTAATACATGTGCACTTTTAACCGCTAGGTAGTCATGCCCAATCATCCCCAAGTGCTTTGTGGAAAACTCCGGAGAACCATATTGCGGCCCATATCGGTAATTCCAACTCATGGCAAAATGGCTTTCAGCCTGCGAGGCTAAGGCGCGATCCAAGGGTTCGGAAAACTCCAACAGGATTCCATTCTTGTGGACATGGAAAGCGGTTGGCACCTGCACACTCTCGCCGGTGTACCTAACACGTTGAAAACAACCGTCTTCCGGCGTATAGGAACCCCAACCCTGCATCCCTGTTACATAAAGTTGTCCATCCTTCGGAGAGAATTCTCCTCGATGAATTCCAGAAAGAAAATCCCCGGGCAGTCTCACAACGGCACCTTGAAGCTGGCCATCGATTTCGTCTTTCAGCACGAGAAAGTGTGTACCTGTGCCAAACGAAAAATGAAGCAGTTTACCACTGAGTGGTCCCCATCGGTCGCTTTCAACAGTCTTTTGGCCACCGGTTTGATTATCCAACCCTCGAGGTAAATAGACCAACGGAAGACTGGGCGTCTCTCCATTCTTGGGTCCTCTAAAACCAAAATGGGGTATGGACTTGTCTGTGAGTTTCATACCACAGATCATACTGGCCGGCGTCCAGCCACCTTCTGCACACGGAATAGTCAAAACCCCATCCGGTGTCAGACCGATTCCGTCTGCATTTCGAAACCCAGTAGCAATCACTGTGGCCGTCTGGCCATCGGGTGCGATCTTGTAGACTCCGTCGGGCCCGGACACTGTGTAGAAGTTACCATCTGAATCACGTTCCAACCCACAGATATAATCGTGTCCTCCTGTCGACGTTTGAAACTTGTCTGAAAAACATTCATAGAAGTCCGCATCTCCGTCATCATCCAAGTCCCACAAGCGGACGAGCTGATCGCGACATTGCACAAAAATCCCGTCTTCGTCGACATGCACTCCAAGAGGTTGATGGAGTCCGGTGGCAAAACGTGTCCAGCGAGCTTCCTGAGACGGGTAGGCAAGATTTTCAACCTTCCAAACATCTCCATGCATGGTGGCGAGCAATGCACTACCATCGCCCAGCATTGCCAAACCACTGCCCATCACAGGAACGTGCCAGGGATTCTTTAACGGCAATTCCACTGTATCAATGGCGTATGGAGCACCGTTACCATGGGTAATTTTCGTAACAAACACCTCAGGATCCGATTCTCCAATTCCTTCAAATAATTCAGCCGGCAACGGATCGTCGCGCAACTGCACTTCCCGGACAAACTTTCCATCTTTAACCCACGGGGAATCGAGATAGGTTTTTCCGTTGAGCGTATATTTGAAGTAGATCCGTTTTCCACTGCGATACAATCCATGGAACTGAGCACTGCCTGTCAGCTTCGTTCCTTCAACCGTCAGACCTTTGTCCGCAAATTCAACGGCCGTACCATCCATGGGAATCCCAACTAAAAATCCATGACGGATATCCGAGAATTTGATGAAGCCATCTTTCCACACCATCTCATACGACAGCGATGTAGGATTGAAGACACAGGCTAATTCTTGATTTTCGCCGATCCGAACAGCGATCCCTCGGGCAGCCGTCACGCCTCCTCCTCGGAAAACTCCGCCGAGCATATTGCCTAAGTCCACCTGATTCCAGGCATCGCGTTTCCAGGTTTCTTCATCCTGATTTCCCCAGTGCCCCTGCTCGCCTCCATCCAGTCCTTTAAAGGACATCAAAACCGGAGGAACTCGTTCACCTTCGAGTAACATCTGACGAAAGAACTCAGATTCTTTCGCATAGAAGTCGTACTCACGATCACGATTAACTGGATGATCTGAATGCGTGTGCTTCGAAGCTGGCAACGGTGATTTGTCGTAGGCAAATTCTGCTGCCCCATGGACATGAGCCGTGGCATGCTCCAGAACTGTCTCCACTTCCGCTAATGGAATTTGCTCTGACTTCCCCAAGTCCAACAGAAAGCTAACCAGATCGTACACCTGACCGTAGGACATCGCTCCTACTAAGTTTTCCGGCATTAATGTGCCTACTTCCCGTTCTGCTTCCAGGTCATCCAGCAAGATTTCCATCTGATGCTCAGGCCCTTTGGCAGGGTCACGAAACAAAATTCGTTCCGCATTACGATCAAGAACATACCCGCTTAGCGTATCGCCATCGGCCGTGATGATAGCATGCGCTTTGTATTTAGCATCGATCTTCCGCTTGGGCCACAACAACGATTCCACGATTTCGTGTGGCTTTCGTTCGATAGCAAGCTTGGTGAGATTGGGCCCAACCGTTCCGCCGATCTTTCCCACCTGATGGCAATTGATACAAGCCGTTTTACTGTTTGCAAATGCCACCATTCCCTGTCCGGCATTCCCCTGCTCATTTACATGACGAAGAATCTGCTCCACCAACTCTTCGGAATATTCAGGTGTCATCCCAATCATGTCAGGTTGCGATTCGACTTTATTCACATCAGTCGCCAGCCATCTCAAGATGGTCGGTCCTGCATTCGGCGGAAGCGCATGTTGACTCCAAGGTAAGCTAGGACCTCGCAGAATTCTGACCCAATCAACCGGCCCTGAACTTCCAATTTGCCCTGATACAAGCCGTCCAATCCCGAGCTTGCCGGGAATCCCTTCCCCAGGCTTCATTTCCACGGGCTGGTTGGCTACCAATTGGCCATCCACGTAGAGACGAATTAGTTTTTCTTCATAGATCATTCCCACGGTGTGGGGTTTCCCGTCGGCAATTAAGGCATCGGTATGCACATGATCTGGAATCATGCCAGGAGCATACAACGTAAATGTGCCCTTACCATTGAGCGAGAACAGCTCCCAGTGCCTGATCGATCGTTTTTCATCACTGGCCACGATGATGTTGTAATTCCCTTTATCGGGAAATGTAACGCGAGCTTCTACCGTGATGGCTGGCACTCGATTCCGCTCGTTATTTTCCACCAAGACACCAGCGGGCTTCACTCGCACGGCGGCTCCCTGCTCAGGTGACCAAGTCACTGGCTTTGGCTTCGGTCCGGCTGGTTTACCTTCAAGTTGTGGACGCAACCATTCGAGCCCGTTGAGGTTATCCTTCAATCGCAATTCAACATCATCCTGTGTATGCCCAATGATTCCGACGGGACCATCGTATCCAGATTTTTTGATAATCCGAAGAAGCTTTACATCGAGTTCCCCTTCTCCCAATGGAAGGATCTTCATTCCCTTTTTGTCACCGTCTTTGGTCGTGCCGTTGAGGTTGAGACAAAGCAGATGAGGCAACATAGATTGGAGGTCAGCTTCGAACATCTCCAATCGCGGATGGCAATGATGCTGGTTGTAAACGATTCCAACGTTATCGATTTGATGATGCTTCTTCAGGTATTCGCATACAGCCACCATATTGGGAGGGTCCCCTGCCCAACCACCATGGTTATAGAGTCCTACCTGACTACCAATTTCCTTTGCACGTTTGATCACCGGGAGACAAGCTTCGGATGCTTGTTTCACTCGTTGTTCCTGAGTCCCCTCTCCGGGCTGAGGAATCATGTACCAAATCTGAGGCGACAGCTTATATTTCTCGAAAAGCTTGAAAGCTTCTTCATGAACATCCCAAAAAGCAAAATACTCCAGGCCATTCTTTTTGTATTCCAGGATTTCCTGTTCAAACGTGGCCACATGCTCCTGCCGCCAATCATACGCCACCTTTTTGAGTCCCAATTTGGCACACATCGCAGCTCGCTCGGCAGGCCCTCGTTTCTTTCCGTCGAACGGCACGATACACCATGCAACCAGATTGTCACGAGCGAAAATATCTTTATCCTGAGCAGCCACAGGATTAGTTGACCAGCCAGTCCAGAGAACAAGCGAACACAAAATGAGTTGATATGGTTTCATTATTGAATCAGATTCCTATCCGGATGCAATTCGATCTAATTAGTTAAGAAGCTTTGGAATGTTCTACAAGTGTTTTTCTACAAAGGCCCAAGCCGACGCGTCATCGAATTCATGACCACCGTCAAAAATCACATGCTCGAATCGATCCGACCTGTTGAGTTTTTTATAAAAAACTGCTGCCCGAGGCGCAATTTCGGCACCTTTAGCACGATGCGAATCGTTGTCCTTAGCGCCAGCCTGAATTTGATGAGCTCGAGGTGCGATCAACGCAACCTTATCCGCGTCATCAAACAAAGTGAAGCGACTTGGGAACCGGAAATCGGTCGGCACAGATAGCTCATCTCGTTCATAACGATATTCCTGTACACCAAAGTAACAGCTTGAAACAGATACTTTAATTCGCGTATCAATGGCAGGGGTGACCTGAGCATAGAAACCGCCGTACGACAGGCCCACCATTCCGATTCGTGAGGCATCCACTTCGGGGCGTTTAATCAATGCATCAATCGCGTAGGTAATTTTCGCGATCTCCACTGCAGTGATGGACGTGCCAATCAATCGCATTCGATCATCAATACGTCGCCGAATATCATTCGGATATTCCTCCGCTCGGAATAAATGCTGCGGAGCGTAGACGATGTATCCTCGCTTCGCTCCTCCCCGCACCATGTCATTATAATTTGACCCGCCGTTGAATAAGGCCACTTCCGGACTGCCGCCACCACCGTGCATAGCAATCATTAACGGAGCTTTTCCCTTTACCGATTTCGGTACGATATAAATCCCTTCGGAATGAACGCCCGGCAAAATGGGAATCATCGCTCGATAGTAATTAGCAATGGAATCTTCACCGATCTGCTTCAAGGTAGGCTCGAGCGTTGGCCGTTTCCCAGGCGGCGGATAGCCGATCGAGTCACAAAACGACTGCCGATACGACTCTACGGATTTTTCAAAGGCCGCTTCACTGGAATAGTCAGGCTTCAATAGAGCTCGCAATTGGCTGCGATCAGATGCAATCGTCTTAATGTACTCATCCAATTCCCGAGCTTGTTCAGTACGCAAGGGATTCGATTCGGCCACAGGGCGATTAAACAGAGCAGGCTTATCCTGAGCCTGAGAAACCGACTGTATTAACAGCAAACAGAGTATCACTCGAGTTTTCATTTAGATCCTTTTTTACCTACTTTTTTGGGAGTCTTCTTTTTACTTTTAGGTTTCTGTGGCGATGTTTCTTTCGCCTTCTCTGACTCGCTCGCAGCTTTTGGCTGCGGAACGGCTTGCCCGCGTTCGATCGATTCAAGCACATCGGCACTCGCTAATTGCGAAACCATTTTCAACTGAATTTTATTGATCAGGTCGCCACACTGCGTCATGAAGATCGAAAATCTTTGATCACTCCGAATTTCATGGTCGGTAAACTGCTTCAACGCTCTAAGGCGAATCGTAGTAATCCGGAACAGACTATCACGCAACAAGTCGACTTCGTACGAACCACTCTGCCCTTCCTCCACTTTGTATGTCGCTTCCATGAATCGATCGAGGATGACACGTTGTTTCTCTAGTCTCGCTTCGGCTTCCCGCGCCATCAGTTTTCGCCAGTATGTCCAGAACAAATAGCAAAGAGCAACTGTGGCTAGAATCAACTCCTTGAGTGCATTGAGCGAGCCAATGATCTGAGTGATCATGCCAATGTTATCCGCCGGGTAGAAGTAAGCCAGCGCGGCAGGGTGCATACTACTGGAAACCCATTCGGTTACCTGCTCACGACGTAGAACACCGGGAAAGCTAACCCTCAAATTCTCTTCATGAACTGACTTGATTACCGCCTGAACCAATTCATCCGGAGTGTCCTCTCTGGTGATCACAAAGGCGGTCGTCGCCAATACATTAATATTCTCAGGCGGTACGTCACCGCTCAAACCAAACAAACCTTGCGGAATTTGCATCACTTTGAGAAACGGGCTTTTGAGTTCAATCGCTTCCGCATCTTCAATCGGTAATAACGCGAAATCACCAGTATCCAAAATCTGTTTTAAGTCCTGATTATCGATTCCGGTGGTAACGATCGCGCCTTGTAATTCTTGATTCTCGAGTAAGCGATCGAAATACTCTTCTGTCTTAGATAACCCTTCTATCGCCACCCCGTAATGTTCTAGTAGCTTTGTCGCCGACTGACGCATTCCAGAGCCCTGTGGTCCCAGGGAGATCGCCTTTCCACTCAGTTCTCTAATATTGGAGATACCACTTTCCTTGCGAATGATGACAAGCATGACATCCGGATAAAGCGGAGTGACAATCGAGTACTGGCTAAAGTCCACTGTCCCCTGAACAATCGCAAATTCCGCCTCTTCTTGATCGAGCGCTTTCACGTTTGCTAACGAACCATTGCTGTCGACGACCTTGACCGGAATGTCAACTCGATCCTTGATCGATGTTGCCAACTCGGATGCGATTCGATAGTACAAACCAGTTGTTCTACCACTATTGATTCGAATCTCATCCGGTAAACGTTCAAGCGTGAAGAAGTAGATCACAAGAGATGAAACGAACAGCGTCACCATCAAACGACCAATCCAGGTACGGATTGTTGTCGAGTCGACGTCTTGAAGCTTCTGTACAGGTATTTTCATCGATGTAATTTCTAGAGGCAGGAGTTGCTCGTTTATTATCTAACAGGCGACTGTGCAATTCAAACCGGGATGATGAATCCAGTCGAAGATTCGATTATCATTAGTTTCCTTCCTACATCCGATCGAGTCTCTATTAGGCCTCATTACCACCATGTTCTCTGTGATACGCACACTGTTTACCTCACTCTGCTTCGTAGCTCTTACAGCCATCCATAGCACGCCGATCGAGGCTATCGAAAAGGATACCACGGTTCGAGTCTTTATATTCGCCGGTCAATCCAACATGGTCGG
>CALKCC010000147.1 GCA_938082855.1 uncultured Pirellulaceae bacterium
TGGATTCAAAAAAGTGTGTAGCGATTGCTATAGATCAATTTGGTCAGAATTCGCATGACTCACTTAAACTGGGAGCCGATGGCCGAGTGCAGCTTCAGCGGACCCCGGTCAGACGGGAGCGGCTAGGAGCAAGTAAATACATTCATTTGCGTTACTGGCTGCATTTCGTTTTCAATCCTCCTGAGATAAGTGCTGCAACGAGTCCACAATCGATGAAGTCGCCATTGTCTGTTCACTTAAAGTAGCATTCCAACGAGAGGCCAGAATGGTAAAATGCAGGTATGAATAGAGTATTGCCCTTACCTACCCACCTAGCTCTGCTGCTCTTGTTGCCCCTGCTTTCCCAGTTGATTGCTGTGGCTCCGTGTCATGCGCTCGAACCGGACTTGAAGACATTCAAGTCAACCGTGGAGCCTATCCTTAAGCAATACTGTTATGAATGTCATGGTCCGGATGGAGAGGCTAGCCCGCGGTTAACACTGTTGGACCCGGATTTGTATAACGGCGTGGATGGTGAAAGCTGGCATGATGCATTGAATCGAGTCAATGAAGGGAAGATGCCTCCCAAAACTGCTGATCCTTTGCCCAAGTCAAAACGTGACCAGTTAGTAGCCTGGTTGACAGGGGAAATTGAAGGAGCCACCGTTGCAAAACGTAGTACCGGTGGCAAAGTAGTTTTTCGCAGACTGACAAATTATGAATACAACAACACTCTGAGAGATCTTCTGGGGATTCAGTTCGATTACGCAGAAAACTTGCCACCGGAGTCTAAATCCGTAGATGGCTTTTTGAATAACGGACAAGTGTTGGGGATCTCGCCTCTGCAGATGGAATACTATCTGGCGGCTGCACGCTCTGCGATGTCCAAGGCAATTGTCACCGGTGAGCAACCTGAAGTTCACACACAGGTGGTGGAAAAGAGCATCAAAGGTGCTCGAGATAATAATGTTAATGGCCAGCGATTGGACGGACGGCAGCAGTTTCTTGCCGGTATTACAAAATTCCCACGCAACGGGAAGGTTCGAATCACAGTTCAGGCGTATGCAGAAGTGCCAGAAGGTAAGCCCCTGCCAGAGCTGCAGGTGAATATTGGAATTCGCAGTGATACGTTGTCACCGAGTGCTGAGCTGGGGGTACGTGAAATTCATGGGACAGAGCTGCAACCTCAGACGTTAGTTCTTGAGGGGCGAATTGAATCGTTCCCGCTTCCTGGGAAGAATCCAAAATTCCCTGGTATCCAAATCCGGCTGAAGAACTTAACGGCTCAACCGGAACCAGTTCCTAAGAAAGGCGAACCGGCCCCACCTTCAACGGAACCGTTGATTTTCATTCAGAGCGTCACGTTTGAAGGACCACTCTATGACAGTTGGCCTCCGGAACATCACACTCGATTGTTACCGTTGGAAGGGCAGGGACAGAAGGGATACGCTGAGGCAGCGATCGAGAATTTCATGCGAAGAGCGTACCGTCGTCCTGTCACGAAGTCCGAGTTGGCGAAAGTAATTGGATTTTATCACTCGATTGCAGCGACGAGTGAGTCATTTGAAGAGGCTATGCGTGAGACGTTTGCCTTGATTCTGATCTCGCCGGAATTCCTTTATCTGGTCGAACCCGTAGAGGAAGAACAGCAAGTGGCAAAACTCACAGACGATGAGTTGGCCGTTCGGCTTTCATACTTTCTGTGGAGCTCGATGCCCGATGAGGAATTATTTGCCCTGGCAGATAACCGTCAGTTGTCCAAAGCGAAGGTGTTACAACAACAGGTTGACCGGATGCTGGAGGACGAGCGAAGCTGGCAGTTTGTCCAAAACTTTACTTCGCAGTGGTTGGACCTATCAGGTTTGCAGCGTATTGCAGTCAATCCGCAGTATTACAAGGACTTCAATGACCGTCTGAAGGCACAGATGGCCGAGGAGACGATTCGATTTGTCGGAGAAGTCTTGTATCACGATCTGAGTGCAATGAATCTGCTTCGAAGCGATTTCGTCGTGATCAATCAGTCCTTGGCTCAACACTATGATTTGCCCGGACCATCAGGCAGTGAATTCGCTCGAGTTGAATTGTCGGGTGATGAGAATCGAGGGGGCCTGCTAACCCAAGGTAGTTTCCTGCTGATTAACTCCAATGGTGAAGATTCGCACCCGATCAAACGCGCTGTTTGGATTCTTGACCGATTATTAGATGATCCACCGGCACCTCCGCCTCCAGATGTTCCAGATCTGGATTCCGAAAAGGCAGATCTCGCCTCGCTCTCCATTAAACGTCAGCTAGAGTTGCATCGAGAAAAATCGAGTTGTAATAGTTGTCATCAAGGAATTGATGGCTGGGGAATTCCGTTTGAGCACTTTGATGCCATCGGGAAATGGCGGGGCACTGGTTTGAGAGTGGTGAAAGGAAAAAACGTGCAGGCTGAATTGGACTCCAGTTCAGTGTTGCCCTCCGGGGAAGAAGTATCCGGTGTGGCTGAATTTCAAAAATACTTGATTGAAAACGAGTCGGAGCGATTTGCCCGAGCGTTGGTGAAAAAAGTGACAACCTATGCACTAGGTAGAACCATAGAGTTTACCGATGAAAAGGCAATTGCTGAGTTAACGAAACAGTTTATTGCCGATGATTACAATATGAGAAAACTAATGGTTGGAATTGTGCAGTCCGAGTTGTTTCAGTCAAAATAGTAAAGCAAGTTGATTGTCTCTACTTCATACGAGAGTGAGAAATGAAGAAATCCTGGAATCTAGATCGACGTACTTTTTTACGTGGTAGCGGCGTTGCCATAGCATTGCCGTGGATGGAATGTATGGCGGCGGGTTCATCGGCGCCCGAGACGCCCAAGAGACTTGCGTCGGTTTACTTCCCTTTCGGCGTAAGTTTGCCTAATGATAAATCTGAATTCCATGAATGGAATTGGTTTCCAGAAGTAACGGAGAATTCGTTTCGGTTTCGCAAGTCGCTAGAGTCACTGGAGGCTCTACGCGAAGACGTCACGGTATTGGGAAGTATGTCCCATCCGGCAGGCCGAAAGATGGGCGGTCACGATACCGGAGATATCTTTCTGACGGGAGCTAGCTTCAAAGGGACGGATTATCGTAATGCGATTTCGCTAGATCAATACATTGCCTCTCACGTCGGAGAAAAAACACGGTTTGGGTCATTGGTCATGTCCAGTGATGGTGGCGTTGGTGAACCTACGCGTGCTACGACTCTTTCCTTTACTTCACAGGGACGTCCTGTTCCCGCATTGTCCAGCCCTCGACAGATTTTTGATCGTTTGTTTGGCGTAGGAGATGCATCCTCCAAAGCTCAGCGTCGCAAGTTGCAAAACACAAGTTCGATGCTCGATTTGGTGCTAGAAAACAGCCGCTCAATGAAGAATCGGCTTGGACGTCAGGATCAACGTAAGCTAGATGACTATTTGGCCAGCGTACGCGACATTGAAGAACGTGTGAAACGCTCAACGGCGTGGTTGGACATCCCAAAACCGAATGTGGCAGAAGATGCGGTTAATCTGGCGGTCGATCAAAGTCTTCCGGTGGAATACATGCAAGCTATGTATGATCTTATCTTTCAGGCATTCCAAACCGATTCCACTCGTGTGGCAACATACATGTTGGGGCAGGTCGCAGGTGCAACGACGATTGCCAATGCATTTCCGGCTTGTCTGGGATTGCAGGGGAATTGGCATGGGTTGGCCCACGGTGCCGGTAAAGGAGACGGTGCTGAAAAGTTGGGACGGTTCGACCAGTTGCTGGCCCAACAACTTAGTCGCTTCATTCAGCGACTCAAAGAAACACCGGAACATTCCGGTTCTATGTTGGATAACACGCTAGTGTTTTATGGAAGCAGTAATAGTAAGACCCACAACAACACTAATTACCCGCTCATTCTTGCAGGTGGGAAATCAATGGGTTTTAAGCATAACCAGTTTCTACGTCCTGGTGCCAATGTGCCATTGAGCAATGTGTTTGTGACTATGCTCGAGGCAATGGGAGTTCCGCACGAGGGCTTTGCTGACAGCACTGGTGAATTGACAGACTTGCGTCGCAGTTAGACCTGATTGAGTTAAGCGAATGCTTTCCTCAATAGTTTGAGACTTTTTGGAATGGCCGTTTTGTGAGATTCCTGCCCTTCGAATTCGAGGGATATGTAACCTTGATAACCGGCATTCTTCAGGATTCCGGCAACGCGATCGTAATCGATATCTAGTGTGTACCAGGTGCCTCCGCCAAAGTATGTTTTCGCTTGAACGTAGACAGTCTTCGGCGCCATCATTTCAAATTGTTCGTATTGTCGTTCAAAGAAGTTACCTGTGTCTGCAGTCACCTGAAGCCAAGGTGAGTCGATGGCATCTACGATCTTTAACACACCTTCGGCAGTACGCCCCAGCCCCCAGTGGTTTTCCAATCCCAAGGTAACTCCACATTCTTCGGCCTTCGGGAGGCATTTTTCAAGGCTATCGATGACCCACTTAAACCCCTCTTCGTCAGTGTAACCTTCTAGGCGTGGTTCAATCCCTTTGGCTTTCATCAGATCATCAAAGCTCTTGATGGTTCCCCAGCGGCCAGTATTCACCCGGATGGTCGGGATGCCCAATTTGTAAGCCAACTCAATGCATTTAAGAGTGTGGTCAATATTACGTTTTCGGTAGTCTGGATCAGGGGAGACGAATCCTTGATGGGTGGAAAAACCACATAGATCTAGACCGTTCACAAAGGCCCGTTGTTTGAGCATTTGTAGGTAGGCATTGTCTTCACGTGTCATTTGCACATGCAGAATTTCAACGGCATCAAACCCGGCTTCCGCTGCTAAATCAATGCAGTCTTCAATCGGAAGTTTCGTGTCCTTGCGGTAACGCCAGTAGGAATAGGTGCTAACAGCAATTGGATTGGAAGAGGTCGTCGGCTTTTTGCTGACTGCATTGGCTTCCATTGAGGTGAGTGCTGCACTGGCCCCTGCAGTCGTAGCTAGGGAGGACTTGAGAAACGTTCGACGATCAAGAGTCACGATGAATTCCTTAAATGAGGGTGGCAGTTCGTTGAGCGTTTCCATTTTACACACTTTGCTGATCAAATTCTCACTTCCTATCCCTCACTCATTTTGTGGGTTGTTTAGAATGAACGAATTAAATACCTCAGTCGATTCAAGCGTTGCTTTAGAAAGTGAATTCATGCCTGCCAAAAACGTTTTAGGTACTGACTTACAAACCTGTTCAACCGATCCCCTTACCGGTTTTTATCGTGATGGTTGTTGTAATACCGGTGCAGAAGACATGGGACTTCACCTGGTTTGCATCGAAGCCACAGCCGAATTTCTTGCATTCTCAAAAGCAGCCGGCAATGATCTGTCCACGCCGATTCCTCAATGGGGATTCCCAGGAGTACAGCCGGGCGAACGCTGGTGCCTGTGCGTCGAACGTTGGAAAGAAGCGTTGTATCACAACGCTGCGCCTAAAGTGAATCTCCAGGCGACTCACATCTCGGCACTTGAGTTTGTGGATCTGGAACAACTGCAGGAATATGCAGTTGATGACTCGATTTAATTCGAGTCCGGGGAAACCTGTGGTGGGTCGAACGGAAACCCTTTTGGTAGAACTTGAATTTCGGTTGCGATGTTGTAATTGAATACGCCGATGCCTGGGAATTCTACGTCGACGTAGTAGGCTGCGTATCCTTGCTTCGGCGATTCCAAAGTCTGACTCGTTTCATTCTTTGATTCGTCAAGTCGCTGGCTCGTCCATTGAACTTCTCTGAAGTCTCTTGTCGAACTTGTGGCCTTCCAGAGAGTGACCTGTCGAGGTTTGCCTGTCCACTGAACTCGGAAGTGATTCTCTGCGTCGAGCTTCCAAGTCATGTTTTCTAAAGTTTGGTTGTTTAGTGTCTTCTTGAAAAATGTAGCCATGGTTGGGAGTACCTGAGGTCCTAAGCCATGCCCTGCGTTGGCTAAATAGTAAAGATTCTTCGGACCGACCAATTTAGGGAAATAGAGGCTGCTGGCATCGACTGTCCAATAGGGGTCATTTGTGCCTAATACAATGAGCTTAGGGATCGTGATCTGTTTTCGATAGGTAAATGGATCCACGAGAGTCGTTAGTTTTTTACCTTCTCCCTTTAGCATCCGTGTTGGGAAATCATATTTTAGATACGGAGTGATCATATGGCTGTAGCGACCATAGGATTGGAATTGCTGCTTCATTTGTACGGGCATGTTTAGGACATCGATGACCATGGGGGCAATCGACACGACACGTTTATCGACTGCGCTTGTAAGCCAGGTTGTCCACCCTCGTTTTGAAGCTCCCGCTACTGAAAAGCGTTCTACCGATTTGCCCGTTTGCTTTTCTAAAAGTGCGGAAGTTGCATCCATTGCACGTACGGCACTTTCCACCATGGGAAGCAGTAGCGGCCAGTCTGTTCCTTGACCATTCATGTATTTGTCAAAGGTGAAAGCAATCAAGTCATCCTCGTATTTGTCTCCCTGTAATGGTTGGTTAGGGACCTGGTTGAGGATGGCGACTGGAACTTCACAGGCAGCCGCGATGAGGGAGAATTGTCGGACCTCGCCCGTCCCGGCATCAGGCTGTCGGCTGCGGGATGACCCTCCTGAGATAAACAATATTGCTGCATCATTCAGTTTGGCATTGTCGGGAACAAGAATGGTGAGCCAGTGTTCCCAGTTCTGTTTTTGCCATGTTTGCGAGGTAAGGCGCACTACTTGAGCATTGCAAATGCCTGTGCGGAATTCCGCTTTGACCTCGAATTTGAACGAGTCGTCTACCGGTAAGACATCGGAGAGTTGTTGGGCGTTGACCGATGCGAGAGCGGTTAGGCAGAGCCATAGCGGTGTGAAGATCTGGTGGAATGTTGGATGCATAGGTTGGCTGGATTTTCTCAGGTTTGTGCAAAGGAGCGATAGGGGATGTGGCTCTATTATATCGCCGGAATATTTTACTGGCAGGATGCGTTCTGTATTCGCTCCCCCGGGCTTGGCAGGTTTGGCGTTTGATGTCCGTTTGCTAATTAAAAGATCACTTCTCGGACAGTTTTTTGATGTGTTGGAGAACGCGTTGATGAATGAGATGGATGCTGGTGTCGCTCCATAACGTCCAGTATCCCTGAGGATACATCTTAAATTCGTACCAGGTACTTCCTTCAAGCAATGTGCGATTGTCAGGCAGGCGGATAAGTCTGAATTCGCCCTGCTTACAGTTTAAGTATCCGTCCAGATGCGGTGGGTGGACGTGGCGATATGGACTTAATTCGTTCATCGGTGGGGGTTGCTTGGTGACGTCGAATGTGAGCCGATTGGGTTTGTCCCAAACAGTAATCGGTTCGACAAATGCACCGGTTGAGAATTCGCAATGCCGAATGGCACCGATTCCTTCGCCATCAATCGTCGCTCTTAACGGATAGGCAATGCCTAGCTCAAAATACCAGGCAGGTGGAGCATCCAATTCGGAGAAGCCAATTACGTTTGGCCACACTTGCTCAGGTGGAGCGTCGATGACGATGGTGGATATCACTTCATAGACGGGGGCTTCATGTTCTAGTAAGTCTGCACCGGAAAGAAGAGGTAGCAGTAAGAGAATCGACGTGGTTACATGACCTCCACTCGCATTGTTGACTGCCATGCTACGTCCGATCAACGCGCCGATAATGACGATCACAGCGGCTAAGGGCAGCAGCATGACTATGCAGATGATCCCTTCTACAGCAAAAACTAGTAAGGCACCTGAGCACAGTAAAATACCGATTTCGGCCACAAGTACGGTTTGGCCTGTGCTTTGAATCTCGATGCGGTTAAACATGTAGCTGGTAATGACTCCAACCAATACTGGCATGCCAAAGAAAAGAAGGATGCCGTAGCTTTTGAACACCGTGACGGACAATGCATAAAGGACCAGAGATCCCGCAATACTAATGAACATCCCACTTATTGCGCTGCGGACCCGATTGCTAGGGATAGGTGTGGCTACAGGGATGTTTTCGACTTTGGATCTGGTCGCTCGATTGGGAAGGATGCAGAGCAGAAACATGGTGGCGAAATTCAGTATGGGCACCAGGATGAGAAGCCCCAAGAAAGAGGATCCGGTCGAGGCCACACTTCGTCTCACACTCATTGAGACACTAATCCAAAGAAACGGGATCGTCCAGACAAACAGTATCCATGGTAGGAATTGGGTTGTGCTGTCCAACACTTCAGAGCGATGCTTGAGAATCGGACTTAGGAAGACTTCAATTGCATAGGTGTTGCCGGTTGTGGCATAGATCGTAATGAACTCGATCAGGTACTTTACCAGCATCAAAGAAAAGCCAGTGACTATGTACTGCTTCCGTGTGACAGGAATGGACAGTGAAAACCACAGGTGTAAAAGCCGTTTGAGACGGGAAGGAGATTGAGTCTCAGCGATAGGGTCCATTACTCTTCCAGACTGTCAGACTCGTCGGAGCTGTCGTAGTCGTCTTCCCCGTAAAACGGATCATACGGGCTGGGGTCAAACTGATAGAGTTCAAGACTGTATTGCCCGATGAAGTCGGTTGATTCTCCATACCCTCCGTCAATGGCTACATAATAAGTGGCTCCAACTTCCGCTGGATACATTCCTCCAGGCCATTCCCAACAGATTGCAATTTCCGGCTCTTCTTCATAGGACTCCCAATACGGATCTAACTCTGCTTCAGCTTCGTCTTCCCACTCAAAGATATTGGTGTCCCGCACGAAGAACTCGTCGCCCTCGTCGAATATGGTGTCGTACTCTGAGAACAAGACAGGGAATTGTTCATCACCGGCTTGATTGAAAACAGTAAGACCAGGGATGTCATAGAAATCCCAGTTGGTCCCGTAGGCACTGACAGAGATAAACGAATGGGTGGCTTCGAATTGGAAGACGTCGACGTCTCCTTCGTAGTCGATGTGACTAATCCGCTGAAGGAAACTATCTTCGGATGATTCGGAGTCTTCGGTAATCAGCGTTGTGGCTTCAGCAGATAATTCATTGCTGTGGATGTCATCCCCAAATTCACTGTCAGCCTCTAACATCCATGGCTCGTCACTCCAGTGAGAAACATCCAGTGAGTAACTTGCTGTGGCTTCGTCCAGTGAATTTATGGCAACGTAATAGGTTCCGTCGGTGACGGTTAGTTCAAGAAAAGAACCATCAGCATTACCTTGAGTCAGCCCAATGAGATTGCCTGCGTCGTCCGTTACCGAGAGGCGGAGCAAGTTGTCGTAGTCGTAGTGATAGGTAGAAACGGCCAGTTGCCCACCTGTGACCTCAACACTGAATTGATCAAGGTCGTCGCTGTAGTCCAGGTGGCTATGTATGGTGGTGAATCCCCAGTCTAAGTCTAGTCGGGTGGCGTCTTCGAGCGTATTGCCATGGATATCATCTCCGAACTCCGAATCACTTTCCGGTTCCCACCATTCGTCCTCGTATTCGAATAAATCCAATACGTAATGTCCGGTGTCTTCTGTATTCAACGCTGATACCATTACATAGTAGGTAGCATCCATTTCCACAGGGACATCAATGTTGCCCTCGCACCATTGATAGTCTTCGCCGCTTTCGGCACTGGCGACGAGTTCCATTTCTTCGTTGAGCAACTCAACTAACAGTCCAGATTCTAGGCCTTCATTGAATAAGTCGATGGCAACTCGATCGTCTTCAGCGATGAACTGAAAGGCATCGACATCGTACATGTTGTTGATTTCAGATTCGACAAAGGCGTAGCCCCAGTCGAGTTCCAGTTGCATGGCGTTATCCGGAGTGTCCCCAAACAGGTCATAGGGTTCATTAGGAAGGTAGCCTTCCATGTCATAGACGTCTTCCATGAACTCACCTTCCGCGAGGAGGTTGATCACGCCTAATGCATCCGCCGGAGATAGGAATCCATCTCCATTGGCGTCCATGTAGTAGCTTTCCACATCCGTCATCATTTCGGCCAAAATCGGAGGCGCTCCGACGGTAAGCATTTGGTCCGAACCCGATTCATTCATTGCGTTGATCGGGAGTAAAGCGTCGATTGGGGAAATGTAACTATCGTGATTGATATCCATGGCATGAATGGGATTTTGCCAGGGACTCGCAGACAGAACGATTCTTTGTTCCAATTTGTCGAGAAAGAGTTTGCGTCGCTTACTCATCATTCAGGTTTCCGGAGGAGGTTGGAATTGTCTATCTGGAATTTTACGGAGTTTATAGAAGTTGAGGCAAGAGTTATTCTTTTTCTGTGGAAAAGTGGTGGGTTTTGTAAACTGTTAGTAGTGACTTGTTAGCGATCATCGAGGTGGAAGAGGGAATTGATGCAGGAATTCATCAACGCATTAACTTGTTTTGCAGAAGGCGAAGAGGATTTTGAAGGTGCGATGCGCATCATCGGTGGCGCCCTGCCTCTGGTAATTGCTCTGATTTGCGTCTTTGTATACGCTCGCGGTACCAAACGAAAGCGGCTCATTGAAGATACTCCGACTTCGAAGGTGAAAGGAGTGTTCATTGGTCTGAATGAAATCAAAGGAACGGCCAACCTGATTGCCAATATGCGATCGTACCTCAATGAATCTGTCTGTTGCTGGTATTCATACCGAATTGAAGAACATTACACTCGTGTTTCGACATACACCGACGACGAAGGCAATACAAAAACTCGTACGGAACGTGGATGGGAGACGGTGGCATCTGGGAGCAATCGAGTGGAATTCGACCTGGTGGATGAAACTGGGCAAGTGAGAGTTATTCCTGTCGATGCTGAAATGGAAGGTAATGTTGTATTTCAGACAACCTGTACGCCGGGCGATCCCATCTACTATGACAAAGGACCGTCTTATGCCGTTCGCGGGTCAGATTATCGACGTCGTTTTGTGGAGAAAGCGATTGTTCAGGATGATGCGTTATACGTTTTGGGATCCGCCCGCATGGCAAGGGATTCGGCCAAAGTCGAGATTGCTAAAGAAGATGATATCTACATGATCACTGTTAAGTCGGAAGAACAGCTGGTGAGTCGATATGGGTGGATGGTGCGCGGAGGTTGGTTTGGTGTTGTTGGTGGTTGTGCCGCCGCACCGGCGTCATTAGGTTGCCTATTGATGGATCGTAGTTTTGATGATGTATGGATATGGATGATCCCTTCGGGATTGGGCGGGGTTTTGCTGACCATTCTGATGTATGTGGTTTACGTGTTTAACGGATTGGTGTCGACTCAGGTGCGATTGGCACGTGCGTGGAGCCTGATCGATATACAGCTCAAACGGCGTTATGACCTGATAGGAAATTTGGTCGAAGTTTGTAAGGCGTTTCTTAAACACGAACGAGAGACTCATGAGTTGGTAGTTAATGCCAGAAGTGGAAAATACACTCAGGGCGAGGCGCCTAGTGATCAACAGATTACATCGACCGAGTCAGCCACCAATGCTCAAAATCAGGTGATCAATCAACTATTTGCATTGCGGGAAGATTATCCTAAGCTCAAAGCAGATTCTCAAATGCTTCAGTTGCATAAACATCTGGTTGAATGTGAAGACCGTTTGGCGATCGCTCGCACATTCTATAACGAAGGGGCAGGGAATTATAACGAGCGTATTCGGCGAGTGCCGGAGGTCTTTTTTGCGCGGGTGATGGGGTATGCCATCGCTCAGTATTACCAGGTGGAACCAGCCCACACTCGTCCGGTCGACCTGGATGCCATGCTGAATGAAGCAGATAGCGCTCAAGCACGAGAAGTTGTTCAGCCACCAGAGCTTATGGGCGAAGATGAGGAGATTGTCATCTTGGCGTTAGTTTGTCTGATGTCAGCAGATGGCACGATCGACAAAGAGGAATATGCGGCGTTCGAAAAAATCGTTGCAGATGCGACGGGCAATTCAGATATTGCTGTGGCTCGGCAGAAAGCACAGGAAGCCCTCGATCGAGTGAAAGCGTCCAGTATTGATGCAGTAAAGGATCAGTGCGTCGATGCTCTGGCGTCCTTGAAAGGCAAACCGATTGTAGAAAGTTTCTTGGAAGCACTTGATGCAATAGCAGAAGCCGACACTGACGGCTCCTGGGACGAAGCATCGATGCTCGAAAGCTTTAAAAAGGCGGTGCAGGGTGACGAGTAATCTTACGCTCTGGTTAAGAACCGAGTTGCAGGGGTAGTTAGGCATGCGAATCATTAGCGGAGGCTTACAGCATGAAACTAATACGTTTGCTGTTTCTAAGACGTCGGTAGACGATTTTGTGAGAGATAGCCATTTTGGTATCGGCTACGGGACGCCCGAAGATATCTGTAGGCGATTTGAGGGAACCAATACGATTCATGGCGGCTACTTGCGAGGAGCGCGTGAGCTAGAGCTGGAGTTACTGCCGGTGCTCAACCTTCGAGCTTACCCGTCAGGTATGGTTTTGCGAGAATGCTTTGAAGCACTCGTAGGGGAGTTGTTGAACAGGATTGAATCGGCTCTGCCTGCTGATGGAGTGTTGCTCGATCTTCACGGAGCGATGGTGACCGAGGACTTTGAAGATGCTGAAGCAGAGATTGTGCGTCGAGTTCGCGGGATTGTTGGGACAGACGTCCCGATTGTAGTAACACTCGACTTGCATGCGAATATCTCTCCCGACTTGGTTGAGTTTGCGGACGCTATTATTGGCTTTGATACTTATCCTCACGTTGATATGGGCGACCGAGGGTATGAAGCGGTTGCCTTGATGTCTCGGATTCTAAGAACAGAAGTCCGTCCCGTGATGGCATTGCGCCAACTTCCACTGCTGACCTTGCCACCGATGCAATGTACCTTGCGTGAGCCTATGCAGAGTTTTATTGCTGATTTGCACGAGTTGGAATCTGAGGAAGGTATCCTGACGGCCACCGTGGCGATGGGATTTCCATTTGCAGACATTGAGTGCATGGGCGTGTCGGTGATTGTCGTTGCTGATCGTGATCAGGAATTGGCCGAAGCAATGGTAGACCAATTGTCACAAAGATTGTGGTCACTCAGAGAAAAGTTGCAGCCACAGTTGGTGTCAATAGAACACGCCATGGAAGTCTCTCAGCAGACCGACGGGCTTGTGATCTTCGCTGACGGTTCAGACAATCCAGGCGGAGGTGCTCCGTGTGATGGGACTGTTGCATTGCAGGCTTTGATAGAAGCTAAGCACGTCGGGGCGGTCGTGGCAACGTTGTGGGATCCGGAGGCAGTCGAGTTGGCTTGGGAGGCAGGAGTCGGAGTCGAATTGCAATTGCCGCTTGGAGCAAAAGTCGATGACCAGCATGGCGATACATTAGAGGTGACGGCCAAGGTGTTAAGGTTGAGTGACGGCGAGTTTGTGTTTGGGGGAGCAATGGCGCAGGGACTCAGTGACTCGCTGGGCAATACCGCTTTATTGGAGATCGATGGCGTTCGAGTAGTGGTGACCTCTCTACGTCGTCAGTGTATCGATCGGAATATGCTTCGAACGGTTGGGGTGGAGCTAGACTCCATCTCGTTGTTGGTTCTAAAGAGTGCCGTGCACTTTAGGGCAGACTTCGGCGAGTTTGCCGATGAAATACTCGATGCGGACACTCCAGGGATTCATCGACCAGACTTCAGTTGTTTTGAATACAAGAATTCTAGATCGCATTCGTGCTATCCCCTTGTTTCATTTAACCAGTTAGACATTTAACCATTTAACCATTTAGCCATTTAGCCATTTAGACAATTAGACAGTTGGACAGTTAGCCCCGACTTCGTCCTTCGGACTACGACGGGTAAACTCGGGGTATTGGAAGTCAGGCTTGTCTTTTAACCCAATTGCCTAAAATGACAATTGTTGAACTGTTCAAATGATCATTGTCATTTGGCTAAATGGTTAATTGGCTAACTGGTTAAATGAGATCGTTCGTTCCACCTTCGTCTTCTAGACTTCGGCGGATAAACTCCGTCCGTCAGTTGTAGTTGAGTCGACTAAGGTCATCAGTTACTTCCTCAGAAATAAGGAGCTTGTCCGTCGCAGTCCGAAGGACGAAGTCGGATCAAGCGAGTCCCCTAAACAAATGCGTAGGCCGAACGGCCGAAGCTGGGGGAACCATTCAACCATTTAGATAGTGATTTGTATGAAATTAGTAACAGTATTCGTAGGGCTTACGCTTTTCACTTCGTTTTGTCACGGTCAGGATGCGGACCAGCCCAAGCAGACTCTCAAGACTGTATTGTCCGAGTCATTGATGCCGATCGAAGATGTCGATGCTCAATTTATCAACTTCATCAAGCCCAGAATTAAACCTCTAACCGCCCCGGCGTCGGCTGAAGTTTGGGCTAAAGAAGCCGAGCAGATTCGAAAGCAGGTGCTGGACGAAGTGGTGTTCAAGGGTACTCCGCGAAAGTGGAGAAATATGAGCGTTAACGTGCGCAAGTTTCCTACTCAGAAAACTGAATATGGATACCACATCGAACGCATGGTGATCGAAGCAATCCCGGGTTTGTGGATTCCAGCCACGATCTACGTTCCTGACGGATTGGACGGTGCGAAAGTCCCAGCGGTGTTGAATGTAAATGGTCATTCTCCAGAAGGGAAAGCCAATTTAGACAAACAATACCGTTGTATTCAACAAGCTAAATTCGGCATGGTTGCTATGAATATTGAGTGGTTAGGGATGGGGCAATTACGTTCTGAAGGCTATCAGCATAATCATTTGGCGAAGTTGGATATCCTCGGCGTTTCTGGACTGTCGGTGTTTTATCGAGCCATGCAATGCGGTCTGGATGCGTTGGCAAAGCACCAAAATGTAGATGCTAAGTCCCTTGCCGTTACAGGACTCTCAGGCGGTGGTTGGCAGACCATTCTGCTGAGTGCTTTAGATACGAGAGTGAGTCTTTGCGTTCCTGTGGCAGGGCACAGTGCCTTGGCTCAGCGGCTCGACCATCCAGGTAGCATCGGAGATTTGGAGCAAGTGCCGACCGATTTAGCAAAGTACGCAGACTATACACACCTAAATGCGTTGATGGTCCCTCGTCCTATGCTGATGATCTATAACGCGAAAGATAATTGTTGTTTTGTGGCCAGTACAGTGAAGTCCAATACCTATGATCCTACCGTACCCTTTTACGAGCTAGCGGGAGTGAAGGACAAACTGTCTTACTATGAAAACAGTGATCCCGGAGAT
>CALKCC010000148.1 GCA_938082855.1 uncultured Pirellulaceae bacterium
CAGGTTCCCTTAGAAGGGATGGGGGTTCAACGAGTTTCCATCTGGATGTCTTGGAATTGGGTGATCAATGCAGGGATTTCACTTGTTTGCTTCTTGTTGCTTTACATCCGAATCAAGTTGTTAACCAAGCCTCAATAGGACATAGAGCCAGGATTCAGACAGATAGAATTGAGATTGAATTAGATGTTTTTTAGCTTAAGACAATTCGCTTTACTTGTGCTGTTGGTAGTTGGGATTTCCATACTGACAGCTCCTGTGAATGCTCAGTACAACATCATCAAGCACGATTGGCCGATGTTTGCCGATCCGGTCATGTTACATGAGGAAAAGAACTTGGTCGTTGCAGACCGGTTGATCCCAACTTGGTTGTCAGCGTTGGCATCTGATTCCAACGAAATTCGGGTCGATGCCGTAGAGACAATTAGGATGGCGTCACTCAAAAAGCTACCAGGATTGGAAGTAACGATTGACCCATTGATTGCCATTTGTGCAGACAAAGAAAACTCAAAGGTGCTAAGGCACACAGCAGCTTCCGCTTTAATCCTGCAGAATGCAAAGCAGGCCGAAAGTGTCTTTCTCGAAGCAGTAACCTCTGGTGAGTTTGAGATGTCATTAATCGTGGAAGATACGCTGCGTCGTTGGCAATCGGAAGCGTTATTGGATATTTGGCGTAAACGTATCGAGCAACCTACATCGATCTCACTGATGCGTCTGGCATTCAGTGGACTTGCGAGTAATGGTTCGAGCGATGATCACCAGCAACTGGTCAATTATGCCGTCAATCGAGCGAACAAGAATTCACTGCGACTTGAAGCCGCGCAGGCCATAGCTACTTATTCAGAACATCCCTATCTGACTGAAGCCGCTGCATTATCTAATGGGACTTCCAGTGATCTGGTTATTGCCGCTGCTTTGGCATCACCGGCTCCTGATGAACAGGAGCAAGATCAGGCGATCGAGATTAATCAGAGACTTTGTGCTTCCATCAGTTATGTCGCTTCAGGAATTGCAGCTCAGTCGCTGATTGCTTGGAATGCCCAAAGCATTTTGGAGCTATCTGACGTCTTAGAAGCTCATCGCAACAAGCGTTCTCGCTTGGCTTATGTCACGGCGTTATATGAGACTGTCGCGGCCGATACTCTGATGACACTTGCACAGTATCTGGATGATGCAGATCCTGAAGTACGAACACAAGTACGGAATTGGTTGATTCAGCTCGCCAAACGACCTGAGTTGCGTCCTGGGATTATTCAGGTGACTCAGCGTTCCGTATCTTCAGAGTCTTGGAGAGTGCAGGAACAAGGCTTGCATTTGGCCGTTGAATTGGAACAAACGCAGGTCGCACTAGACGCATTGCCTTTGCTCAAGTCTGAGCGTCCAGAAGTGTTAGTTACATCGGCTTGGGCGTTAAGGCGATTACAGGTAGCAGCCACTCTAGCTCCCGCTTTAGCGTATTGCGATGCTAGAAAGTTCGAATTTATCGGAGAGAAACTGCCTCGGGATTTGGAATATGTAATTAACGAACAGTTTGCTCATCTCTATCAGATGTTTGGGCAAATGCAGTACAAGCCGGCCTCTGAATTACTCCAACGATTTACACGCAAAGAACAGGCATTGCGATTTCGAGTACGAGCAGCTGCAGCTTGGGCGTTGGGGAAAATTTGGGAAGGCGATCTCACTGGAGCCCCAGAAGTCGCCAAACTATTGTTTACGCGCCTCACCGACGAAGCTCCAATTCCTCCGGAGGATGTGCTGGTGAAGAGAATGTGTGCGATCGGGCTCGCTCGGATGGGATCGAATACCCCTGAGACCATTGCTGCCTTGCAAAAATATCGGGTACAAACGATGCGAAGTGGAGAACCAGGTTTTAATTCTCTTCATACGGGAGCCTCTTGGGCACTCACCGAATTGACCGGTGAGACTTTCCCGGACCCAATTCCTGAAGATTATAACGAAGGCCCATGGTTACTCTCACCATTCGACGCGAAGTTGCTCAATAACAACAATTGAGTTGAGATAGACTTTGTCGCAAGCGGCGGGGGCTGGGTGTCCTGCACGCCGGAATTGAAGCTGGGAATTTGGTATCTTAGGATATACATAGATTCTGATATACGTATCTCTACCAGCTAAAACAATGTCTCGAAATGTCATTCCACTATTGCTGCTGCCTCTGTTTTTCTTAGGCTCCATGTCGGTTGTTGCCGCACCACCCGCGACGGTTGATTTCGCCAGAGATATCCGTCCGATCCTCTCCGATACTTGTTATCACTGCCATGGTCCGGATCAGGAAAATCAGCAGGCTGATTTACGTCTGGATCTCAAGCAGAGCCTTTATCAAGAACATGACGGTCAGGTATTAGTCCTGCCAGGCGATGCAAAAAATAGTTTGTTGTACCAACGGATTACGGCCACCGATCCGGCAGTCGCTATGCCGCCAGAGGAAGCTCAGGTTCGGCTAAGTTCTGAACAAAAGGAGCTTGTCAAAACTTGGATCGAAGAAGGAGCAGTCTGGAAGGATCACTGGGCTTTTGAAGCTCCCGTGCAGGCGTCCTTGCCCAAGGAAGCAAGCGATCCGTGGGTGTCGAATGAGATAGATGCTTTTGTATTGGCCAAGCTGAAAGAACGTGGTATCACACCATCCAAAATTGCCTCGAAAGAAAAACTGATCCGGCGTGTAACGCTAGATTTAACCGGCCTTCCTCCAACACAACAGGAAGTGACCGCCTTTTTGGAAGATGATTCAGCTGAGGCGTACCAGCGAGTGGTGCGACGTTTGCTGGATAGTGATCGCTATGGTGAACGGATGGCGATGCAATGGCTGGATGTGGCACGCTATGCAGATACCAATGGCTATCAAACCGATGGCGAACGCCATATGTGGCGTTGGAGAGAATGGGTGATCGATGCGTTCAATAGTAATAAGTCCTTCCGGGATTTTACCATTGAGCAGCTTGCGGGGGATCTGCTTCCTGACGCCACCACCGAGCAGGTGCTTGCGACCGGATTCAACCGAAATCATCGGTCAAATTCCGAAGGTGGAATTGTCTTTGAAGAATATCTAGTTGAGTATGCCGTGGACCGAGTGGATACCACAGCGACCGTCTGGTTAGGACTGACGATGGGGTGTGCCCGTTGCCATGATCATAAGTATGACCCGATTTCTCAACGAGAATTCTACGAAGTGATGGCCTTCTTTAATAACATTCCCGAGCGAGGGAGAGTGATTAAATATGGGAATTCGTTCCCAGTCATCAAAGCTCCGACTCGCCAGATGGCTATGCAATTGAAAGACTACCAGTCAGAGGCGGTGCGATTGCGGGAACGATTGGATCAACATAGCAAAGCCATACAATCTCGGATGACGAATCTGGGAGAGGCGATCGATGTGGTCAAGCCGGTCATCCACCAGGATTTAATGATTCAATTTGATTGGGACGGAAGCCACAAACAAAAGACGTACGAAGTGGAGGGAAAGGCCAAGGATTACGATGTCATCAACACTGGCGAGGTCGATAAGAAGCTCTATGAAGCGACAGTGATCGACCGTGACGAGGCTCAATTTGTTGAGGGCGTCCAAGGACAGGCTATCAAGTTAGATCAAAGTTACAGAATTGGTGGAGGTGCGATCGTACAATTTGCCGGTCACCAAAAACTAACGCTGAGTACCTGGATCAAGGTCGAGCAGCCATCAACCGGCACGATCATGAGTATGCTCAATCCGGACGATCGTCGACCTCAAGGATTTAGTTGGAGGTTGGTGGATAATCACGTCCAAATCAATTTTGGTCCGCGTTGGCTTGATGACTCCGTTCGCTTGAAAACGAAGCAGCCGATTAAGTCCGGTCAGTGGAATCATATTGCGTTTACTTCCGACGGTACGCAGATGGCTCGCGGGATGGCAATCTACGTGAACGGCGAACGCCAGGAATTGGATGTACTGCTGGATATCTTCACGGGAACCTATAAAACGAATCCTACGATGGTCATTGGAGCCGAAGGCGATCAGCATCAATTGAATGGCCTACTAGATGAAACTCGCTTCTACCTGCGTGACTTAAGTCCTCAGGAGATTCGCAGTCTGGCTGTTCCTCAGACACCTGCAGAAATTGCCGGCATGAAGCAGCCGACGGCCGCACAAAGTGAAAAGCTACTGCACTACTATCTCGATCAGGTGGATTCATCCGCACAAGGCGACGATTATCGAAAACTTCGCGCATTAGAATCAACGACACGCAGGTTTGTAGAGACGATTCCGACGTCCATGGTGATGCAGGAGAATGTCGACCGAGGCAAAACGCATGTGCTCATTCGTGGGCAATATGATAACCCTGGGGCAGAAGTCACCATGAATGTACCCAGGTCTCTGCTAAAAGGTCCTGAGGGACAGGCATTCGAGTCTCGATTGGATCTGGCGCGCTGGATTGTCAGTGACCAAAATCCTCTCACAGCACGTGTGATTGTTAATCGATTTTGGCACCAGTTCTTTGGTCGGGGAATTGTTAAAACGCTTGAGGACTTTGGTTCTCAGGGAGCTCCACCTACTCATCCGCGTCTTTTGGATTGGCTGGCTGTCGAATTCCGGAGCAATGACTGGGATGTAAAAGCCTTGGTGGAATTACTCGTTACTAGTAGCACCTACATGCAGGATTCGTACGTTAGCGAAGCGCATCTTCGACAGGATCCGGAGAATATATGGTTGGGACGATCTTCACGATTACGACTCCCCGCCGAGACTCTTCGCGATCAGGCCTTAGCCGTTAGTGGATTACTCAATGGGAAAATTGGTGGCCCCAGTGTCAAACCTTATCAACCTGAAGGATTGTGGAAAGAAATTGCAAGTCAGGCTTATGATCAGGGAACTGGAGAGGATTTATATCGTCGAGGGATGTACACCTTCTGGAAACGTACCGTTCCTCCTCCGACCATGGTGACATTCGATGCATCTAGCCGCGAGATTTGCGTGCTTTCAAGGTCTCGCACGAATACGCCTCTTCAGGCATTGGCGTTACTCAATGAAGTCTCGTATGTCGAGGCTGCCAGAAATCTGGCTCAGCAGATGATGCTTACAGAAAAGTCACCAGCGGCGCGATTACGTTGGGGGTGGCGTCAGGTTACCAGTCGTGAACCGTCAGCCTATGAAGTAAGTGTCCTGACCAACTCCCTACAACGAAACTTAAAACGATATGCTGCTGATTCCGATGCAGCCAAGGAGTTGGTCAGCTTTGGTGAAAGTATTCCAGCGGCTGATTTAGACGTAAGTGAGTTGGCAGCGTACACAGCGGTTGCCAGTATGTTGATGAATCTCGATGAAGTGATTAACAGGGAATAGGATCCGATGGAATCGAACAATCCTACTGAACAGAGTGTCATCGCAAAGGCTGGGTGGCTACATAACAGGCGTCATTTCCTCATGGGGGGAGGTGTTTCAATTGCTGCGGCAGCAATGAATAGCTTGTTTGCTGCAGATAATGACTCGACGAAAAGGGCGCCTCACTTTCCTGCGAAAGCAAAACGAGTTATTTACCTGTGCCAAAGTGGTGCTCCTTCGCAAATCGACCTCTATGACCACAAGCCAAAGTTAAATCAATGGGTGGGTGATGACTTCCCAGACAGTGTACGAAATGGTCAGCGTCTGACAGGAATGACCGCTGGTCAGGCGAATTTTCCAATTGCTCCATCTATCTTTGACTTCAAGCAATACGGTCAGAGTGGAGCGTGGGTAAGTGAGTTGTTACCGTATACTTCAGGCATCGTCGATGACGTGACATTCATACGTACGTTGTACACCGAAGCAATTAACCATGATCCGGCTATTACTTTGATGCAAACCGGAACTCAAATTGCGGGACGCCCTAGTTTTGGTTCCTGGTTGTCGTACGGGCTCGGAAGCCTTAATGATGATCTGCCGACATTCATTGCGATGACCTCCGGCGAGGGAGGCCAACCGTTATATGACCGACTATGGGGAGCAGGCTTCTTGCCTTCGCATCATCAGGGAGTCAAGTTGCGACGTACTGGGGATCCAGTGCTATTTCTGTCTAACCCACCTGGCGTAACTCGTAAGGATCGTCGGGCTTTACTGGATGACTTGGCTCTGCTCAATCAACGGCGGAGAGAAGAGGTGGGGGACCCGGAAATCGAAACTCGGATTTCGCAGTATGAGATGGCTTTTCGCATGCAGGCGTCCGTACCGGAATTGACGGATTTTTCAAATGAACCTGCACACATTCTTGAACAGTACGGAAATGACGTTAACACACCGGGTAGTTACACCGCGAATTGTTTACTGGCACGCCGGTTGGCTGAGCGTGGTGTTAGGTTTATTCAGCTCTATCATCGGGGATGGGATCAACACACCTTTTTGCCAAAAGGGATTCGCAAACAGGCAGCGGCAACCGATCAGGCTTCGGCTGCTTTGATTCAAGATTTAAAACAGCGTGACATGCTTAAAGATACGTTGGTGATCTGGGCAGGAGAATTTGGCCGTACGGTTTATTGTCAGGGGACGTTAACGGAGACTGACTACGGTCGCGATCACCACCCTCGCTGTTTTACCATCTGGGCTGCCGGTGGTGGTATCAGGGCAGGGCAGGTCATCGGTAAGACAGATGATTTTAGCTACAACATTGAAGAAGACCCAATTCACATACATGATCTAAATGCAACGTTGTTACATTGCCTGGGGCTGGAACATACTCGCTTGACGTTTAAGTACCAGGGGCGTCATCATCGCCTGACAGACGTACACGGTAATCTGGTGAAAAAGATGTTGGCCTAAACCAATCAGATTTGCAGGACCGGTAAAATAGAGATAGTTGATAAGTAAGTTTGCTGAGCCAAACCTTTTGGGGCTCGATACACATAGGTAAGGAATTGCGATGTCATTTGAAGGAAAACACGTCCTGATTACCGGGGGTACACGGGGGATTGGTAAGGCGTTAGGGATTCGGTTGGCAAGTGAAGGTGCATCCGTGTCCTTGAACTATTTGTCACGAGACGAAGATGCCGTAGCTACGGTTGAGGAAATTCAGGCTGCCGGAGGTAAAGCCGCCGCCGTGAAGGGAGATAACTCGTTGCCGGAGTCAGCGAATGCCGTTGCAGCAGCTGCTCGAGAAGCGTTTGGCCCGATTGACATGCTGGTTTGTGCTGCTGGAATTAGTATTCCTGGAGCGGCAGATGATATGACATGGGAGCGTTGGAAAACAACGATGAATATCAATCTGGATGGCACTTTTAACATGGTGTATTCAGTCATCGAAGAAATGCAGCAACGTCAGTTTGGAAGAATTGTTACCTTCTCTTCGATCGCGGGTTTGCGTCCGCGAATGAATCAAATTGCGTACTCCGCTTCGAAAGCCGGAGTGATAGCGATGACGCAGTGCATGGCGGAAGCCTGGGCGGGAGATGGTGTGCGAGTCAATTGCGTTTGCCCCGGACTGACGGAGACGGAAATGGCCCATACCCTGACTCCTGAGTATCACACGATGGTGATTGGAGCGACTCCATTAGGACGGATCGGAGAACCGGAAGAATTAGCTGCCGTTGCTCGGTTTTTACTGAGTGAAGAGTCCAGTTTCATGACCGGACAGACGATAGTAGCTTCTGGTGGCCGAGTCATGGTTCCGTAGGGAGCCCAAATTTACAACACATGGAAGTGAGGAGTTTATCGAATGCAAGTTCGTGATACCGAAATTTTGTTTGCACCCGATAGCTCTCAATTGCGGTTTCTGCCGGAAGGGCCTATTGCCTGTGGTGAAGAAATGTTCAGTTGGGTTGCCATCCAACATGCTCAGGACATTGAATGTGGGTCATTGAATGTCTTTGATTGGAACGGACGAACCAATACAAACTATGAACTGCCGGGACGACCGGGGTTTGCATTTCCCACAGAAGCAAAAGATGTGTATGTTGCCGGCATTGAGCGGCAGGTGATGTTCGTCGATACGGCGACAGGCGAATTCCGAGCGGTAAGCGAGTCCATCGATCCAGCAGTGGAAAACACCATTATCAATGACGGCATCCCATTCGAAGAGGGAATCGTCTTTGGTGCCAAAGACCTTGAGTTTGCCACGAAAAAGGCTGGGTTGTATTTTTGGCGTGCCGAGGATTGGGAGTTGATTCGCTTACGTGATGATCAGATTTGTTCCAATGGAAAAGTGATCACTGCCGACATCGAAGGATGGTCCTTGCTGGATATCGATACACCGACCCAACAGGTGGTACGTTATCGACTGAACACGAAGGAAGGCACGCTTAGCGAACCGGACGTTATTTTGGATCTGACAGATCTCGAGATCTTTCCGGATGGGATGGTGGCAACACCAGATGGACGTAGTGTGATCATTGCGTTTTATAATCCACAGGCATCGGAATATGGAGTCGCAAGGCAGTTTAATTTGGCCACAGGTGAAGTCGAAGCAGAATGGCGGTGTGCCCAGGCTCCGAGAGTGACTTGTCCTCTGTTGTTGAATACCGCCGACGGGGTGAAGCTGGTCTTAACAACCGCCACTGAAGACATGGATTCAGCTATGTTTCAGGAACACCCGAATTCAGGGTGTCTGTTTGTAGGTGATACGGATTGGGATCAGGCTCCGCTGGACTATCGCTTCACCAGCGAACAATTAGGAATCTAGTTAAGCCTTAACTTTGTGATTAAAATACCCTTTGATAGATGCTTAAAGGTGGTGACGAATTCCACGTGATGTGTTAGCTTAAATGGACACATATTTCTCTGTGGAGACTGTAGCTTGCAGTCTGGTTTCTGTTACCTACCATTAGTCCAATCTGGAGTAATTGATGGTTGACCATCCCGAAGATGACGACCTGTTTGTCGATGATGAATGGGAAGAAGTAGAAGATGACGATGAACTCGAGGAAGACTCCGATACGGATGTCGACGACGAGCTTGAAGATGCATTGAATGAAGGCGACGAAGATGAATTCGCTGCTGGACTTAATGATGACTACGACGATGACGATGAAGCTTCGGAAGACGAGGAATCCGACGAAGATGAAGATGACGACGTCGAAGATGAATACGAAGATGAGTCTGACGACGAAGACGAAGATGAAGACGATGTAGAATACGAGTACGTCGAAGTCGATGATGTTGATGAAGACGATGACGACGTTGAATATGAATACGAATACATCGAAGTTGACGAAGATGAAGAGCTCGACGGTGATGTTGAGTATGAATACATCGAAGTAGAAGAAGATGCCGAAGGTGATGATTCTGATGACGATGGAAGCGAAGAATCTTCAAATGAGGAAGCTTCAGATGAATCAGAAGAAGAAGCAGAGCCGGAAGAACCAGAAGAAGAGCCTGAAGTTGATCTAGGGCCAGATCATCCAGACGCGATTGGCGCACTCGAAGATATCGGTGCCCGCCTTATTCTGAATCAATTTGGCCGAGTGACCAGGATTCTTTTCTATGATCGTCACCGAGACAGTGATTTGGATCAAATCCGGAATCTTCCTAGCCTTAAGGAAGTATGGCTATTGCATACGCCCCGTATTAAGCGAGCAGCCGTGGATGCCTTAAAAGAGCGACTGGAAGGTGTGGAAATCCACTATAGCTAGTTCATAAACTAGTCTGAAAGCACTTTAAGACTCTCGAAACAGCCCTTGATTATTCAGGGGCTGTTTTCTTTTTAAAAAAATCTGTTTTATGCGCCCTGTTGAGATGTGGATTGCACCTGTTATTAGTAGAAGACTGATATGTCCAGAAAGTCTTCTAGCCTACATTCCGGAGGAGGGGGAGTAGAAGACGTAGCCAATACCCGGGCACCGTCAATTTCTACTCCCCCAAATCTTTTTAAAGATGTTTTGAATCCCCAAGAGTGATCCAGCGGTTCCGATGAATTCCCGCTCATTTTTCACCGATCTAATAATATCAGGTTCTTGACCAGAAACCTCAGATTCAAAATGGTCATTTGCTACACTGAACATCAGATACTTCGAGTTTAATTTAGTTCAGGAAATGGGTGTGGCATCCTCAACAGCAAGTCAGTTTACGATTCGTGATTTTTGGGCATTAAGTTGGGTTGGTATTCTCTTATTTGCGCTAGGTTGTCCCGGCGTGACCTCGATGCGAGATGGTGCTCGTCGCACCGCTTGTCTTAACAATCTGAGACAGCTTGGGCTGGCTGTTCATAACTATCACGATACGTTTCAACGCTTCCCCATTTCCAGTTTTTACCCGACGCAGAATCATTCTCGAAACCTCTACATGGGACTCGAGGGATCTCACGGTTCCCCATGGTTGAAGCTGTTGGATGGGTTCAATTTGGAGAAACCGTTCAATCGGTATCTGGAATTTAATAAGGTCGGATTAGATGATGACGGGAATTTAAGATTCTTAACACAAGACAGTTATTACGAGAAACCTGCCTGGTCGACTCAGATCGATTTCTTCATTTGCCCGTCCTCTGGATTTAGTTTGCCCGCGACTTCTCAATTGCAACCTGGGGCGGCCTTGATCACCTACGGCTACTCTATTGGAAGTCAGAAAATGGAAGTTCAAGATAGTAGCTGTCAGGACTATCCCGGTAATACATTGAACAACGGTTCTGCTAATTTAGGGCTGAGTGACATGGAGCATGAAATCTCAGGATTGTTTTCCCGGCAGGTTTGGGCAGCCAAATTGAGTGACATTAGGGACTCACAGGGGCAGGTCATTATGTTAGGTGAAATTCTGCCTGACAGAAGCCCATTGATGCAGAATGGTTGGATGCACGCTGATGCAACCTGGGCCGCGACGACGGCCCCGGTTAATTTCCCGACCGTACCGTTTTCCAAAGTGGCAGCGGATACGCCAGCCTGCCGTCTTCCTGCTAGTCTATCTACGAGTCAGGGTTTCAAATCCCATCATCCAGGTGGTGCCAATTTTGTATTTGCAGATGCGTCGACGGGCTTTATCTCGGATCAGATAGACTATCTCACCTATCAGCGTCTCGGCGATCGCAAGGATGGATTCGAATTCAGGGGGTTCGAAGAACGTAGCCAGGCAACGATCGAAGATCTGTCCAACTAACCGAATTGGCTAATGGTCTAATTGATTAACGGTTCACTGGTCTCAGCTCTCTACCGGTATGGCTTGAGCGACCATAGGTTCAGAGGGTAGAGAAAGTACAGATTCATCGACCTTGTCGGGGTCGACCTCGCCGACGGTCTTATTGAGATTTCGCCGGATGTCTCCCATCTCCGCTCCGAATAGCCCGACACGGACATGAAATTTGCGAAGGTAACTGGTAGCACTGCCATTGATGCCCAATAGCGTAAAGAGATTAACAACTGGGATCAGCATTCCAATGACGACGCCAGTGGCTGCGACTGCGTTATGGCGAATGAGTTCCATTTTCACCAGACTGAGCGTAACAACACACCAACTGATAGCAAAAGCAATAATCGTGATCCAGACACCAGTCGCGTTGAATATGCGATCTCTCAACTGATTATCTGATTCTATGTATTGGATAAAGAGTAGGGCATTGCAGGCGACAAAGATCAATAAAAACCACATGAGGTACTTTTGCCAGAGCGCGATTTGCCAGAGCTTACGTTCTTCCTCAGACCAGACTGCTTCTGCCACAATCACGGCATCTGGGGACTCATAAGGATTGAATTCCATTGCTACACTCTACCCGTGGTTTACAAGACCTACATTCAGCCGGAGGGTTTCTTGTTAAAATCTATTGTACTTAGTTCGTGAAAGGAATGTAAATCATGATGGATATGGCTCTTATTGAATGCTTTGCTCAGGCAGACCGGTTTGCGCGAGGACAGATGTTTTTCTATCTAGGAATCGGGTTGTTTGTTCTCGCATTCCTCGTGATCATTGTCGGGGTTGTGATGCAAATGAAGAAAAGTAAACTCGCGAATCAGGAAATCGCTGACAGTCAGGAGTCAGGGGAAGAGGCAACGGTAGTAAATCAGGCAGCAGATGAAGACTAACTCGTCTCACCGACAGCTATTGCTTGCCTACGCGATTGGTATTGGATGGTAAATTCGTACCAGCAGTCACTAAAGTGGTAAGCCGAAGTGACATTCGAGACGTCGTTGCCTTTTTGAGATCTTTGAATAAATAGAAAGAGAACTCTGTATGAAATCACCAATGGTTGTCGTCATTGCTTTATTAGTTCTTTCCGATCCTCTACTGGCTAAGAAACCCTGGATCATTGACCCGCACACCCACTTTAAAGGGGAAGCACAAGTCGCGGATGAAGCGACACGAAATCAATGGCATGCTCAAAACTCACTTGGAAAAGTCATCAAACCTGCCGACTATCGTCCTGTAGCTGATCGGTTGCAATTGCGATCTACACTCGTTGTGGAAGCCTGCGACCAGGATAAGCCCGAATACAATGACTGGGTTTTAGAACAGGCAGCCGCTTCGGAATTATTATGCGGGTATGTGGCTCGAGCCGACCTGACACAGAAAGAGTTTTTGACACATCATCGTCGTTATCAGAAGACTGGATTTCTTAACGGTTATCGATTTCGATTCGATGAATTGAACGAGTACCTTAACCATGACCTTGCCCGAGAGCACCTTGCCTTACTGGAAGCGGAAAACCTGGTTGTGGATCTGCTTATCGAAGCGTCGCATGCTGACGATGTAGTGGCACTGGCTCAGGATTTTCCGTCATTGAAAATTGTGGTGAATCATTGTTTCCGAGCGAAGATCATTGACGGCAAGATTAGTGAGGAGTTGCGGACTGCAATCACCCGTTGTGCGGCTCAGCCAAACGTATATTGCAAAATGTCGAGTATCAATAACTTCTCCGAAGTGGCTCCCTTTACAGAACCAGCTCCAACGGAAGTTCAATACTATTATCCGATTTTGGATCCGGTCTACGAAGCCTTTGGGGCCGACCGCTTAATCTTTGCAACTAATTGGGGAGTCAGCGCCCACTTTGGTTCGGTAGATAACGTGAAGCAAATGGTACTGGATTATCTGGAGCCTCATGGTAAACGCGTCGTGGATAAAGTGATGTTTAAAAACGCGATAAGCGTTTACAACATTAAGCGAAAGTATCTGCGTTAGAGTCCTTAGGACGGAGGCCGCCGAGAATTACTCTTTTGATAACGTGGTCTCAAGAGTTACTTTTTCGGGACCGGCCAATCGGATCAGGTCAGGCAGATCATAGACGTGTAGGGCACCATGGACGATCGAATCGACCTGGCCTTGTAACTCCTGACTCCCGACTAAATCCGTCCAGCTTTCTGGGACATCTCTCAGTGTCACGGAGGTAAAGAGCTCCGGGTTCATAGCTGCAGCATGAAGGGCTACAATCCCAGCCTGTCCTACTCCGACTAGATGTAGTTTTCGAGGGGAGCTCTTAGGCTTTTCGTAATAGGCTACAAAATGAGCTGCAGCCAATGCGTCTTCTGTTCGAGGGCCAACCAGTGATTTTCCCATTAAGTAGGAAAGATAGAACTGCTTCCAATCTCCGGTAACTTTATCCCGATCTCCTAGTCCCGTCTCGCCTTGCCCTCGTAGGTCGACTGTTACGACGGCAAACCCATCATTGACCAGATCTTCAATCGGACCTCCGGGCTGGCTGTCGCCCGTTTTACCTTCATCGGTTAAGTAAAGATAGGCGGCATCCTGAGGAACTTGCGGATGAAATGTTAACCCTGGCAGTGGGGTAGGTGAATCGGTATGAAGGATTAATTTGTCGATGTGATATTCTTCACGTCGAATTCTGGCAACATCTTTCATTGTCGGCGGAGGTAGTTTTTGGGGATCTCGAATGCCCGCCAATTCCGCGATCGTAGCTCGCAAACTTTCCGGGTCTTTAAGTTCCTTTTGTTCACTTCTCTTGACTGCCAACACTTTGGCAAGCTCGGCATTGAGATCGAAAACCGATCGTTCTTCGGGAAGATTCAGCACTTGCCCACTCTCGGTGACATTCAGAGTTGTAAATTCCTGCAGGTCTTTTTCGAAATCCCTGATGGCGACATTTTCATCTTTTTCTAACAGCCAACGCTGCATCCAGTGGCCGATGGTTGCCAAACTTTGAGGCTTCACACCGTGCTTTCCTTCAATTTCGACGAGATCGACCTGATGAGGGTACCCCAGCACTCCATAGACTCGCTTGGCTTGGCGATAGTTTTCCCAGGCTCCACGGATATCAAAGTAGTCGCCGGTGGTAGATGTGATCAATGTGGGACGCGGAGCTCGCATAATCACATAGTCTGGGTGATCCATTCCGAAGG
>CALKCC010000149.1 GCA_938082855.1 uncultured Pirellulaceae bacterium
GTCCGGCCCCATCCACCAATCACGTGCGGCCGAGAAGAACCTCATTTTCTTCATCACTGACGATGAAAGCCCTACGCTGGGATGCTACGGTGACCCCGTTGCCGTCACGCCAGCGATTGATGCATTAGCGGTCGACGGTACATTATTTACTCATGCCTTCGCAACAACAGCGAGTTGTAGTGCGAGTCGATCTGTTGTAATGAGTGGCCTACACAATCATTACAACGGTCAGTTTGGCCATCAGCATCACTACCACAAATTCACATCGTTTCCGGCAGCAATCTCTTTAGCTTTACCTCGCGTCATGACCCGCGCGGGCTATCGCACCGGCCATATCGGGAAGTATCATGTCGGACCTGAAGAAGTATTCCATTACGAAACCTATCTCAAAGGACCGACTCGTAATGCCGTGCAGATGGCTGAAAACTGCAAGGAGTTCATCACTAACACTGACGATGATCGTCCGTTCTTTTTGTATTTCGCTACCAGTGATCCTCACCGTGGCGGCGGTAAAGACCAAACTTCTAAGCTCGAACTTAAAGCAGACCTATTCGGGAACAAACCCAATAAGAAATCATGGGAAGGTGTTGAAGAAGTTTTTTACGACCCGACTGAGTTACCCATTCCACACTTCCTGTCGGACACGCCAGAAACACGCGAGGAACTGGCACAGTATTACCAAAGCGTATCCCGAATTGACCAGGGCGTAGCACGGCTTGTTTCAATCCTTAAGGAAGCTGGTTTGTACGACAAAACAATGATCGTCTTCACTTCAGATCATGGAATGGCCTTTGCCGGCGGAAAGACTACCACCTACGAGGGCGGACTCAATGTTCCCTTCGTCGTTCGCAACCCCTACAACAAACAACGCGGTGTCCGCACCTCTGCCATGATTTCACACATTGACATCACTCCCACGCTGCTCGACTTTGCAGGGGGGCTCGACCACGACACCAATGGTCCCAAAGAGCTACTCAACTACAAAAAATACTGGGCAGACAAAGGCCGGAAGATGGACAACCTCGACGGAGGACATAAGTGGAATGCCTATCACGGGAAAAGTTGGCTCCACACCCTCGACGATCCGGATAGCACACACTGGGAGACGATTTTTGCTTCCCATACGTTTCACGAAATACAGATGTATTATCCCATGCGAGTCGTAAGAGACTCAAACTACAAACTCATCTGGAACATCGCTCATCAACTCCCGTACCCTTTTGCTTCCGATCTCTGGGCCGCCTCAAGCTGGCAAGCTCAATTCAAGAAGGGAAAAGAGGCGATGTATGGACAAAAGACGGTCAACCAGTACATCTTCCGAGATCGGTTTGAGTTCTTTGACATTAAGAACGATCCCTATGAATCACGGAATCTGGCCAATGACCCCAAATTTGCAAAGCAACTCGAAAAGTACAAGGCTTTGCTCAAGCAGCACCAGAAGATCATGGGTGATCCATGGATTATGAAATGGGACTACGAATAGGCCGACACTGGTCTTACCACCAGCGGTTATTTCAGTGCCTTACGAATCACGTCAGCAACCTTACCTGACAAGTAGACATTACCCTCTGGTCTGAAGTGAACATTTGCCGGAAGCATAATCTCGTCAAGCTTGTCGATCGTATAGCCATACATGTCGTCAATCGCAATACCGTGACGCTGCATCACCTTAGCTGCGGCTTCGTTGTATCGCTTCGAGTCTCCAACGACGCGTCCCTTAGCGCCCGGTGGTACGGGGGTTGTGTTCCGGAAGATCACGGTCGCGCCGGACGCCTTTAATTTTGAGGCAATGACATCCAGGTATTCAATATATTCCTTGATAGGAACCTGCTGACTATTGCCATCACCCTCAGGCTCGGCCAGATTTTCTCCATTGGGGCCCATCCACTTGAGATCGTGAAGTCCAAAATTGAAATGGATCACATCCCACTTAGTGGTTCCCAACCAGTTATCTAACTCTGCCATCCCTTTTACGCTGGGTCCGCAGTTGGTTGAAGGCCGATGAACATTGGCAACTCCCTTTAGATTTTTCCGAACGCCGAGTGTGTAACCAATGGAGATTGAATCGCCAATCAGTAGGACATTAGGCAAGCCGTCCGTTGCGGCTATTGGGGCAAGCGGGCCCTTCTTCGGTGCGGTTAGCTTCTTTTGAGCAGCTGTCAGGAGATCGCCAAGTTCTTTCTCCAATACTGTCGCTTCAGCCAATGCCTCCGAGATTGGCAGGCCTTTACCAGTTTGAGGTCGAGTGTGCCCCACATCATCTAGATAAGCATCATGCAAGACTTTAGTGCGTTGATCTAGCAGCTTAAAAACGGCTGGCGCGTTACCATACCACGTCACATCGCAAGCACTGGCAATCGCCCTCGCAATGACCATATGACCTGCGTTGTCAACGTGCACGCCATCACCAGACATCGCATAGTCTTTTTTGGTTTTCCGAACCGCCTTTAGGGTATACCTAATTGGGTCATGGACATCGACTAGCACGTCGACCTGGCTATTAAGCGTTTTCACGTAAGTCGAGTATTTTGCGATGACATCTTCGTACCCGTCATAGATTGCAAACCACGCGAAGTCCTTCTCCGTATCCATCGGCAATAACTTCTTGGCTTTTGAATAGGGTTGAGAATCGAATGCGATTGGCGTACATAATGCCAATTCAATGTCCTTCCCTTTAACCGATTCAATCAGTTTTAGGATCCCTACCTGAAAAGCCTCAAACCGTGTTTTATCAAACGGACTATAGATGCCATCGTTGATCCCATAGCACGCGACAACAGCGTCCGGTTTTAGTTTTGTTAGTGCCCGTTCAAGTCGTTCGTGAACATTGGGGCGAGGGAATGGATGAGGTTTTTCAGACAAACCAGTCACACCTTCACTAGGCAAGCCCAGATTGATCAGCTCTGGGGC
>CALKCC010000150.1 GCA_938082855.1 uncultured Pirellulaceae bacterium
AATCGGAATCGACATCGAGTACCAGTTCAACCGTCGCGTCAAAGGCTTTGCTCAGTGCTGCTCGCATTGAGTCCTGTGTCGCCTGATCAAGTTCGGTGGCTGTTGTAACCTGAACTTCGAGCTGTCCCTGCTGAGCAAACAGTTGTTCTCGGAAGCTTGCATGGATCACACGCAGGCAATCGAGTCGACCGTGCTTGGAAGCGACTTTAAGGAAGTTCAAAAATGTCTTAGTAGTCTTTCCCTGGAAAGCCTTATCCAGAATGCTCTCTTTCTCTGCATGAGAAATTCGTGGCGAGCTTAGGATCGACTCGAATTGAGCATTGGCGTTCAGGACATCGTCAATCAGACTTTGAAATTCCGCTAACACGTCCTGAGTCTCTCCAGCTGCATCTGCAGCATTCAAAAGAGAGGCAGCATAGACTTCCCCGACCTGCTGTTTGCCGGTATCGAGTGTGGTTTCGTGTTTTGGTGCTTCCGGTTCAGCCATGGTTAACCTTCCTGGATGTTGTCCAGAGTTTCCTTAATCAGTGTCTGGTGGTCGGAGGCATTCAGTTCTTTACTGACGATCTTGGCTGCCAGAGCGACAGCGATATCGGCTGATTTTTCAGCGACTTCCTGTAATGCCGCATTCTTGGCAATATCGATGTCATTCAATGCCCGATCTCGTTCAGCCGTTGCCGCATCCTGAGCTTCCTGCACAATGCGATCTTTGGTGGCTTCCGCATCGCGTCGCCCTTCGGCAACAATTTCATTGGCTTCCTGAGCGGCTGCTGCGATCTTAGATTCGTATTCTTCCAGAAGACGTTCTGCTTTACTGGCACTTCGACGAGCATCTTCAATATGGTCAATGATCCCCTGTTCACGTTCTGCCAAAGCATTTTTAATTGGATTCCAAGCAGCAACACGGAGGATGATCAGCATCAAGATGAAGACGACCAAGGTATAGATCGCCATGTCTTTCTTGAATTCACCTGAGTCGTTTAGGTGGTGGCTGGCATTGGCATGAGAAAGATCGGTGTGATCGTGGTGGCCATGTCCATCTCCATGCTCATCGCCATGTTCGCCAGCATGTTCGTCGTCATGATGTCCGTCTTCATCATGGTCGTGACCTTCATGATCGTCATGCCCTTCGTCGTGGTCTTCTTCATGGCCTTCCTCGTGCCCTTCAGCGCCATCACTGTCAGCAGCCGTTTCTGCTTCCGGTTTTGACTCGCCTTCGGCAGCGACTACAGGCATGGATGCTGTGCCAATCAGGAGCAACAGAGCAAAGCTCCAACGAATCCAGCTTTCTTGCATAATCTTGTTCACGTTGTTACCTCGAGTTTCGTGAATCTAACTTCTATGTGATTAACGAATTGATTTGTTAATTAGTTGTATCGATTTGATTTAGTGGTCGTGCATTGCTGCACCAATAAATAGTGCACTCAGCAGTGTGAAAACATACGCTTGTAGGAATGCGACAAATAATTCCAACATTCCAATGCAGGTAGCTCCAATCATCGCTGCTGGGGCAACTCCCCAGTAAATGCTTCCGTCAGCGGCAGCTATGGCCATGCCCATAATGGACAAAAGCACCATATGGCCAGCGACCATATTGGCTAACAAACGAATGGCTAAAACAGCATGCTTAATAAACAGGCCGATAACTTCAATCACCCATAGCATTGGTTTGATGATAATCCCAATGGATATGTGTAAATCCATGGAAGGCAGTTGGGCCAACCAAAAACCTACCGGACCGTGCATAATGCTTCCGGAGATTAGCGATGTTAGGAAGATGGCGACGGCCAATCCCCCAGTCACTGCAAACGTTCCGGTGGGCGACCCGATAAACGGAATGAGCCCGAACAGATTGCAGGTCAGTATGAAAAAGAAGATGGTCCACAGGACAGGTGTGATTTTGTCCGCTTTCGTGAACGTATCAGGCTTGTCTTCATCGGTGCCATGGCCGTGATCGTCATCATGGTGATCATCATGTCCATGGTGGAAATCAGCATCGCTTCCAATGGATGGGCGAACCACTTCGTCCCGGATAAACAGGAGGAAGGTTTCGAGGAAATTAGCCAGTGTTCCTTTGGCTGGTTTTCCGCCTGAGATCGATTTGCCTAATCTTGCAAATAGCAGGACGACGACAGAAACGACGACCAATTCAACCAACATGAATTTGGAAACGCAAAAGCCTGATTCGGCTTCATGTAGATTTCTTAGTTCACCACCAAATGGCTGCGGAATGATGATTTTGCCACTGAGGTGCTTGTTGTATTTTGCCAGAAGTCCATGCTCAGACCACTTGTCAGCGACTTCACCATCTAACCACTCAGTATTCCCGAGCACTTCCTGTTGAACGGACTTGCGAAACGAAGCAGGGATCTCTTTGTGTTCAGTTTCGGTGGACAGTGTTTCTTCGTAGAAGACGTCATACGGAGCATGATGGTGATTAGGGCTCCATTCCTGCCAGGCCTTCACAGATTGTTCGGCGGACTGTTCACCATCTTGGACGGGATATTCAGCAGCCAATAGCTCAGCTTCAGCCAACTGAACAGTCGGGTCCAGTTTTAGCCAAACTGAAGGAAATTCAGACGGCTTGGTGTAGCTGCGTGGGAATGCAAATTTGGGGACTTCGAAGAAGTATGCATCTTTAATATGGAGTGCTGGGTCGGCCATTTAGATGTCTGTCTTTGTATTCTGGGTACTGTCTTGTGATTTGATTAACTGCACACCCAATATGGTGTCCACAATTAATGCCAATAGGAAAAAACCTAGTGTGAAATACATAATATGTGCATTTCGCCATTGTTCATTCCCCTGCTGTAGCAAAAATGCTCCAGCCATCGGAATAAACATCCGGAACAACATCCCTGCCAGCAAACCGCTTACAGCGTTCTCCGCACCGCGGAGGTACATAGGCGGTATCAGCCCCAGGACAGATCCCAACCAACACAGAAAAGCTGCGATCCCAGCAGCCTTCATTTCCATGTCAGTAAACTCACGGTATCCGTACCATGCTACTGCAGTGAATGCTAAGCCAAGAACGATGGTGACTATCACCAACGGTTTCCATTGAAACCGAACAGGTGGTAATTCAACCGACTCCGCCTTGTCTGATTCGGACGACTTGTTTTCGCTCACCGATTTGAGCTCCTTCAGTTTTCCGATTCGTTGGAGTGTTCTCGGGAGGCTGAATCGGCCACTTTAATTAGTTGCCATAGACCCAATGGAGGGCCAAGAATCCAGCCAATAACCATCATATACGATGTCTCGTAATGTGTGTCGAGGTAGGCCCCACCAATTCCTGGAAGAACCATTATCACGACACATGTAATCACACGCGACAGTACGTCGTAGGCCTCGGACATTGCCGAACGCTTGGGACGCTTCGGATATTCTGGTTTTTCAAAGTGAGGTAATTCGACCATCGATCTAACCTGACGGAGGGTGGTTATTACCTAATCATATATAAATAGATAACAACGGTTAACCACCGGAGACTGGTCTACTAATCCGTAGTATCCGGATACTACGCCAAAGTTTTACAGTTTCACTGGCTTACCGAATTCAACATCACTTAAAGCCGCTTAATTTATACTCCCAAGAGCGTATGGTCAACTAACCATAGACCGATTCGAGCCTGTTTTTTCGACTTTGTAGCAGCGTTTTAGGTGGTAAACGCCTTTTCACTGACTCGATCCTCCTCGTACTCCATTTGTTTACGAATTTTGGAGCAGATGGTCGCCTTGTCACCATCGTCTATTGTGAGCGATCTGCTTGGCTGCATTGAAATGCACTCAACGAATAGTTGTCGATACTCTTTGAGATTAGCGGCTCTGATGGGGGGTGTGCATGTTGTCAATTTCTAGTTCTTTAACTACAGTCAAATACACTTGTTGAGGAACCGACTCGAAACGCACTAGATTGTGTAGAGATGTTGTTCCTGCAGTGGTCGGCCGATTGCCACTCAATCGCACTTGTCTGAGTTAGAGATTATTCTCGGCTCGAACATCAAGATTTGAGTTTGCTCGGTAACGTGACTCTCATGGATGAAGCGGTAGTTACGTTGTAGCGACAAAGGTTGCGAAGGAGATTTGGCACTTATAGAGGTGTGCTGGACTCTGGGAGACGCAGCCACGATCAGTGAAGCAGAGTTTGAACAGGCTTCTTTGCTGTCCCACCTAATACTCAGGAGAGCTTCGATTCTTTCCTGCCCGCCTCCGGTTCCAACCACAACCCGGAACAGAAACTACCCGAAAGGAGAACTGGCTTTGATTTCCAAAGTTGATTTGAAATCACAGACTGTAAAAGAACTTGGTAAACGTGCTCGTGACCTTGGCATTTCAGGTTATGCTTCCATGCGTAAAGACGAACTTGTAAAGGCCTTGTCTAACAAGCTGCGAGCCGTAAAAGCCGCAAAGACGCGTGCCAAGAAAAAGAAAGCGTCGGCCACCGTTTCTTCAAAATCGAAACGAACCACACGTCGCAAACGGAAAACCTCCGCACCGGAAGTTAAGCTGGCGACTAATTTGGTGAAGCTGGACATGGGGGAAGCCGAAAAGTATGAACTTAAGGATCTGTCCCTAGGTAGTAACTTCGGGTCTTCCAACGGTCGGTCCATTCATCGTGACAAGATTACCTTGTTGGTTCGGGATTCGTTCTGGTTACAAGCCTGTTGGGAAATCAAACGAAAGAGCGTCGTACGTGCTCAGGCAGCCATGATGGAACACTGGCACACAGCTCGTCCTGTCATTCGGCTTTATGAAGTGGAAGACGCAGCCACAACGACCAACAGCGCCCGCATTGTCCGAGATATTGAAGTCCATGGCGGAGTCACAACTTGG
>CALKCC010000151.1 GCA_938082855.1 uncultured Pirellulaceae bacterium
CTGGCCATGTTGAGTATCGTCGTCATGCTCTCCACGAGCACAGGAAGTACGCCGGACGGCACCGCTGGTTGGTCGCTCGGCAGCGTGTTGTATTTAGTCATGTCGATTGGATTAATTCTCTACCTCGGTTGGCACTACAACTTACAGGCCTGGGGGATCATTGCCACTTATTTGTTTCTCGGGGGCATCCGGTTGGATCGTCAGGAGAAATGGATGATCAAGGGCGGGGCGTTTGTATTGGTCGGTGTGCATGGCCTGCTTTATCTGGCGTCGTCTCCGCTGATGGAATATAGTCCCGGATTTGTTTCATTTTGTGTCAGTGTAACGCCTTACGTTCCGTTGATCGTCTTTCCGTTTTTGATCATGGGCGGACTTGGTTTTTACCGGACAGCTCAAAGAACCGGTAAGCGAATCCCAGTGAATGCAGTTGTGCCTTTCGTGGCAATCTACATGTGGTATTTCGTGATACTGAGTTATCACGATGTCGTCGGAGTCATGGTGTTTGTACAGCTAGCTCATGCTTTACAGTATTTGGTTGTGACGACTCGAGTGGAGGCCAATGTGGCTACAGCGAAACGTGGAACATCCGGCGTCTTATTTTCGCTATTGGTTTACACCATCTTGCTGGCTACGGGTTACCTGGTGTTGGAGCTGCCAGGGGTGGTGGGAATGAAGTTGGAAACGGCTGTTGCGTATCACTCCTTCGTTGAGATGTTGGTTGTGTCCATCAATCTACATCACTTCTTTGTGGACGGAGCCATTTGGAAGATAAGTAATCCGGCTGTTCGGAAAGACTTGTTTGCGCATTTGGAGGCCGGGTAGATGCAGGACGAAAACGCTGGTCGAGATCGTTTGATCGCAGGATTGCAACAAGAGTTGGCATCGTTGGAAGAACGAATTAGTACGATTGAGCATGAGTTACATGATGGTCCACTGCAGCGTGTGATTGCGGCAAGGATGCAGATGCAGGCATTGTTGAGCAAGCCGGATTTAACGCCTGATCTATCCGATCAATTTGAGGAATTGGATCAATCGCTTGCTCTTGCCGTTTCACAAGTGCGGAGTATTTTACAATCGAATCAACAACCGGCTGTTCAGGATACTTTGGGATTGGATGCCCTTTGTCAGGAGTTTACTGAACCTGCTTTCCGGGTGGGGCTCGACGGTCCTGCGAAGATTGCCGGAGTTTCAAAAGAATTGTGGGACGCCGTGGTACGGGTCGTTCGCGAACTGATTTGGAATGCACGTAAACACAGTCAGGCAGATGGCGTGACGGTGACTTCACAAGAGAACGAACGGACATGGGTCATCGAAGTACGAGATCTGGGAAAAGGCTTTGATCCGGAGCAGATTCCAGAAGACTCCTACGGACTTTGTACAGCGGTCGAACGAGCGCGGATGATGGGATTTGAGCTTGCCATCGACTCAGTGCGTGGTGAAGGCACACGCATCACACTACGGGGGACCATAGCATGAAGTCGTGGGTTGTTATTAAGCTGATTTTGTTACTGGGAGTTGTTGCAGACCTTTCTGCACAACAGCCAGTGCCCGACAAAATGGTAGTTCTGACATTTGATGATTCGGTCCGAAGTCATTACACGGTTGTGCGACCCATTTTGAAAGAGTTTGGGTTTGGAGCGACGTTCTTTATTACCGAAGGCTTCGAGTTTCAAACTGACAAAAAGAATTACATGACTTGGGAACAGATTGCGGAGCTCGATCAGGACGGTTTCGAAATTGGTAATCACACACGGGACCATGTGGCCATTACAGAGGCAAACTATAAAGAGCAGCTTCAGGCGATAAATGATCGCTGTAAAGAATATGGTATTCCGAAGCCTACTAGTTTCGCGTTCCCAGGGAATAAATTCTCGGTCGAGATGATTCCTTGGTTGAAAGACATGGGGATCCAGTTTGCGCGGCGTGGAGGGACTCCAGAGTTTGATTATGACGAAGGTAGAGGAGTTGCAGTGGAGCCTGGGTTTGATCACCCTTTGCTATTACCGACTGCAGCAGATGCTCGTCCGGATTGGGGGATAGAGGAATTTGTGCAGGGCGCAAAGCAGGCCGAATTCGGGCGTATTGCTATCCTGCAATTTCACGGTGTGCCTGATGGAGCTCATGATTGGGTCAGCACGACCGAAGCCAAATTTCGTTCGTATATGCATTATCTGAAATCCAATGGTTACCAAGTGATCGCTATGCGTGATTTATCAAAGTATCTGAGCGACGGGTTGTTGCCAGTCAATGCAGATGAAATCATTTCCGATCGCCAGCAGTTAATGGCAGCTGGCAGGTCACGTGATGAATTCAGAAGTCCACTGGATCGCCGCGACCTTGGGGTCTGGGCATCCATAATGAAACGCCACGGTTACACGGTAGCCGAATCGAGAATGGTAACGGGTCTGGACTTTAATACCATGGAGAGAGCGCTGGCACGCGCGCGAACAACAAAGCCTGTGGGGAAATCCATTGAAGTATTACCGTATCCCGGTGGTCGGCACCCTCGTTTGGGTTTTCGAGATGGTGAATATCGTCCAAGGCGGGAGACAAAGGTGAGTGTATTTAGTCCCTGGGATTCCGAAGACTATCTGGTCGTTGATATTCCGGAAGCGATTTGGAATGTAACAGATCAAGGAAGGGAGTTGCTATACCTCGCGCATGAAGATGTTCCGACGATGTGGGACCGCCTTGGGAAACGCGTGCCAGAGTCCGAATGGCAGAGAATTCGTGGTGGGTATGAGTCGACCATTGAATTACCTAATCGAGTGGTCATAAAGACTCGAGTTTTTCCTCGGAACGACTCGGTTGGATTGGAAATGGAACTAATTAACAATTCACAGTCCCGGCTGACCGGACTCTACACGCAGAACTGTATTATGCTGGCTCAAATGGCCGGTTTTAACTCGCAGTCACTGGATCACCGGCGAACGACCGAATTCTTCACGGCCTGTGGCAACGAAGCTGAGGACAAGTGGGTGATATACTCGTGGGAAAAGGTTACGCGAGCCTGGGGGAATATTCATTGCCCCTGTTTGCACAGCGATCCTCAATTTGATGACTTGGATTCGGGTGAAAGCCAGACCATTCAAGGCTGGATCTCGTTCTATGAAGGTCGCGATGTAGAGGGAGAGATGGGGCGATTAAGAAAACAACAGGTGTTAAGGCACCATGGATCGGGAGTGCCTATTGGCACCACCGATTGAATCGTGAAATCAGTGAGAATTAGAAAAGGAGCAGATAGATGCCAAAGTTAAATGTAGAAGGTGTGGGTGAATTCGAAGTTGAAGAAGGCACTCGGTTAGTGCTAGCTCTGACCGATACGGCACAGGTGGATCAGTTACATGCCTGTGGTGGCCAGGGGCGGTGTACGACCTGCCGCGTGGAAATTACCGACGGAGCGCCTTCGCAAATGACAGCTGCAGAAAAAGAAACGCTAACAGCGCGAGAACTAAGTGGTGTTCGTTTGAGTTGTCAGGTGTTGTGCCAGCAAGACATGACGGTGAATGTAATCAGCCGTTTGGAAGGAAGCGGTCGAGCTGATGCTGGTGGCCGCCCGGACGAAGAATTACAACCTCAACCGGTTGAGTGGGTGGACGCCTAACCAAGTCGGGCTTTATTCAGCCGGACGTTCGCCCAGTGATAGAGTAATCTGTTTTGTCACGGATTGGCCATCTTCGATTCGCCGTATTTCGAGTATGGCTGTCTGGCCGCCGGGCGTTTCGCCGATGGTTTGGATTAACTGAGTAGTCGACTCAACGGGCGTGTCGTTGAACTTTGTGATGATGTCGTTCAGTTGGACACCGGCGAGATAACCTGGAGAATAGCTGGGAGCAAATCCGGAGACCTCGGCGCCGACTGAACTTTTTCCTTCGGGGATCTCGATTTCGTGAGCGGAAAGCGTGTCTTCGGTTGGGTTGGACAAGGAGAGCCCGAGCCATCCACGGGAGACCCGTCCGTCACGCTCGAGACGTTCGACAATGGATTTGGCGACGTATCCTGGCACTGCAAAGCTGATGCCCTGATAAGCATCTCCAACGATCGCCGTGTTGACTCCGACCAGTTGGCCGTTTTCATTTACTAAAGGGCCGCCGGAATTGCCAGGATTGACCGCAGCATCTGTCTGTAGGAAGTCCTGGTATAGCGTTCCAACTTTGGCAGTGCGGTGCGTGGCACTAATGATTCCGAAGGTGATGGATTGTTCGAGGCCGAAGGGGCTACCCATCGCCCAAACCATTGTTCCGACTTGAACGGCATCCCGAGGTGCCCATTCAATGGGGATGAGATCAGTTTGGTCGATCTTGATGAGTGCCAGGTCGGTGAGCTTGTCGACGCCGATGATCTCGGCTGTATGGCGTGACTGGTCGGCTAGGTGGACATAGACCAGACTGGAATCTTCGATGACGTGTCGATTGGTAAGGATGTACCCATCCTGAGAAATGACAATGCCGGAGCCCTGTCCCCGGGACGGGAATAGATTAGATTCTGGAAGGATTCGCTCATTGTTACGGGATTGCACGTCGAAGGCGGCAGTATGGATGTGCACGACGCTAGGCGTCACTATGTTGGAAACCAATTCGGAACGATGGGAAACCGAATCGTTGATTCCGGAGGATAGCTGGACACTTGCCGCATCATACCTCGCTTTGATTTTTCCGTATTCGAGCGAGTACTGAATTTGTTGGACTAAATATGGAGTGCCAAAAACAAACAGGAGCAGTGTTGCCGTTGTGATAACCAGTCGTGCGAATCGGTATTTGATGGCAGCCATTGCCATGTCACCGGAAGTCGTGGTTCGTCCCGGTCCAGCGGAAGACTCCGTCCGTGTGCCCAGCTCGAGAGAGCGTGGGACTGGGTGATCAGTGGAATACTCGTTTTGTTCGTGATCCATGACGCGTCTTTGGAATGATGGCGACTTAGGTTAGCTGCCCGAAGGGCTTCTGCTATTATAGCTTTAGCTGCACGCTGCGACGAATGGAAAAACTAGGTCGCCTTCCTTTCGCTTAACTATTGGATGAACCAACGAGTCTAATTTCGCAATGGAATTTGAGTATTTTGAGTTTCCTGATCCTCGCACAGCCAATAGCGACGGGGTTGTCGCGGCCGGCGGGCTATTGAATTGCTCTTGGGTGTATTCAGCCTATCAACAGGGGATCTTCCCATGGCCAGTGGATTTTCAAGGAGAGATGATAACGGCCTGGTGTAGCCCTGATCCTCGTGCGGTTTTCCAGTGGGAACGAGTGCATGTGCCACGTCGGCTCGGCCGAAAGATTCGCAGCGGTCGATTTGCTGTGACGAGCAATCAAGCCTTTGATGCTGTGATTCAAGCCTGTGCTGGACCTCGGGTAATTGAAGGACAGCCTGAAGACGGAACCTGGATCACTTCGGAGATGATGCAGGTTTACCGTGAATTGAATATGGCTGGGAAAGTGCACAGCGTGGAAGTGTGGGAAGGCGAGCTTCTGGTTGGAGGAATCTATGGAGTGGCCGTTGGAAGAGTCTTCGCTGGCGAATCGATGTTTCATCGAGTGAGCGATGCGTCCAAGGTTGGGTTGTGTACGTTACTTGGCCATCTTGAAGCACAGGGTTTTGAGCTCATGGACATTCAGCAGATGACCGGACACTGTGAATCATTGGGGGCAGAGTTCATAGAGCGGGAAGACTATCTCGAGATTCTTAGAGTAGGCCTTGAGTCGCCCGTGGAATTTGGGGTGATTGCTAGGTAGGGTAAATCGTGGTAATCGTTTACTTACTGGCGGGGAAGCCTAGAAAGGCAATTGGTCGACGTGACCTTTCGGACCATGCACCCGCAGGGTGAATACAACAGGATGTTTCAGATTTGCTGTTAGCGTTGAAAAGCTGAAACGAAAGCAATACAAAGAAAACTTTTTAATAGAGGGAGTTGGCTTGTGAACTCAACAGCCATTATTCATACCTCCGTTGGTGACATCACCGTGGAGTTGTTTACAGAAAAGATGCCGATCACGGCTGGTAATTTTATCCGACTAGCTGAAGAAGGATTCTATAACGGGTTGCACTTCCACCGAGTGATCAAGGACTTCATGATTCAGTTCGGGTGTCCTCACAGTAAGGATCCAAATCATCCTGCTGCTGGAACAGGGCAGAGTCCTCACGGCCGGATTCAGGACGAACATCCGGAAGATGCTCAATTTTCGAATGAGCCGGGTACGCTCTCGATGGCCAATACAGGCCAGCCAAACAGTGGTGGATGCCAGTTCTTTATTAACACCGTGCACAATCATTATCTAGATTGGTTCTCTCCTGGCCCAAGTAAACACCCTGTGTTTGGCAAGGTGATTGACGGCATGGATGTAGTGTCAAGTATTGGGAATTGTGCAACGGCACCTGGCGACCGACCATTGGAACCAATTCAGGTGACCAGTATCGAGGTAGCCGCGGCTGAGTAATCCGGCGACTACCCCCCTCGCAGGTGTGGTTTTGTGCTGTTCCTGACGGCTTTTACCAAATATTGGCGTTGTTCCAAATGTTAGAATTTGGCAAATAATAGGTGAAGGTGTTATAGTAATAGAAGCAAAGTGATGGTCGTCGGACGACCGTGGCTTCGTTGATAAAACGTATAACAACATTTCGATGCGACGGAATTTGTTTCCCTCCTACATCTTACGCAGTGGACTTCCCTGTTCGCTCATGATGTTTTTGTAAGGACACTACGATGAAAAAGCTTTTAACAAGCGCGTTACTATTAGTAGCATTCTCAGTTCAACCTCTGCTATCGGCAGATGCGGAATTGGTAGCCCCGGGGCTTGGCGATCCGGGCGATCTTGTCAAAATCAATATCGACACTGGTCGAACAGTGGACGGTAAAGTACTCATCTCCGGACGTGATGCCGGACAGCAGTTGCTTATCAATGGAGAGTACACATCGGGGCAAACTCGGGATCTCACCCGTGACGCTCAGATCACAGTTACTCCCGAAGGTATCATCAGCATTGATGAAACTGGTTATGTATCACCTGTCGCAGAAGGCGATGCAACGATTCATGTAAAGACATCGACCGGTCAAGATGCCAGTGTGCAAGTGACCGTGACGAATATCGTTGTTGACCTGCCAGTTAATTTCCCCAACCAAGTAACACCTGTGTTCACCAAATTTGGCTGTAACGGAGGTGGTTGTCACGGTAAGAGCGGCGGGCAGAATGGATTCCGTTTGTCCCTGTTGGGATTTGAACCTGCAGAGGACTTTGAATTCCTCGTGAAGGAAGCCAAGGGACGTCGCCTTTTCCCTGCTGCTCCTGATCGTAGCCTCTTACTACAAAAAGGTGCAGGAACCCTGCCTCATGGTGGTGGTGCTCGGTTAGATCCGGAATCTGCATCGTATCGCTTGCTCTATCGTTGGATCGAACAGGGAATGCCTTACGGTAACGCAGACGATCCAGTGGTAACGCACATTAAGGTCTTCCCAGAAGAACGCCTGATGGGTCGTGAAGCTGATCAACAGATCAATGTTGTTGCTTATTACTCAGACGGTTCCAGTGAAGATGTAACTCGAACAACTTCGTTTGATTCCAATGATACGGAAATGGCTGAAGTGACTCCAAACGGCTTGGTGACTACAAGCAAGTTGACAGGTAGCGTCGCCGTCATGGCTCGATTCCAGGGCCACGTTGGTGTCTTCCGTGCAACCGTACCACTTGGTGTTGAAGTCGAAAATCTACCTAAGTCGAACAACTTCGTTGATGATTTAGTGTTTGGCAAACTACAGCGTCTTGGCTTGCCAGCCTCTGGTATTAGTGATGATGCTTCTTTCCTACGCCGCGTAACAATCGACGTGGCCGGTCGCTTGCCAACTCTGGAAGAATCGGAAGCCTTCCTGCAAAGTGAAGATCCGGAAAAGCGAAGCAAGTGGATTGATAAGTTGCTCGCTAGTACCGATTACGCAGATTACTTCGCGAACAAGTGGAGTGCGATCCTTAGAAACAAGCGTCGAAATGATAATGATAAGATTTCGACTTACTCGTTCTATCAGTGGATTCGCAACAGTCTACACGAGAACAAACCATACGATCAGTTTGTAGGTGAAATTGTGACTGCTACGGGTAGTCCAGCTAACAACCCAGCTGTGACTTGGTTCCGTGAAGTTAAAGATCAGGCTGCTCAGGTTGAAGATACCGCTCAGCTGTTCCTTGGACTTCGTATTCAGTGTGCTCGCTGTCACCATCACCCATTTGAAAAATGGAGCCAGCAGGACTACTACGGTTTTGCCGCCTTCTTCAGCCGTATCGGCCGTAAGAAAGCTGACATGCCAGGTATGGACCGAGTATTCCACAACCGTGGAAAAGCATCGGCTAATAATCCGAAGACAAATCAGGCTGTATTGCCAACCGGTCTTGGTGGAGAGCCATTTGAAATTGCCGAAGAAGACGACCCACGTCAGTACTTAGCTGATTGGCTCGGACGTCCTGACAACGAATTCTTCGCCAAAGCATTGGTGAATCGTTATTGGAAACACTTCTTTGGTCGTGGTCTGGTTGATCCGGAAGACGACATGCGAGTGACCAATCCTGCATCGAATCCGGAACTGCTGAATACTCTGGCTCAAGATTTCATCGACAACGGTTACGACCTGAAACGCTTGGTGAAAACAATCGCTGGTAGCACGACTTATCAGTTGAGCAGTGAACCTAACGACTGGAATAAAGACGACAAGCAGAACTTCTCGCGATACTATCCAAAACGATTGAACGCAGAAGTACTTCTCGACTCGATTGACCAGGTCACTGGTACAACGACTAGTTTTGCTGGTGTACCTGTTGGAACTCGGGCGACTCAGCTCCCTGATAACGGTTTCAACTCATACTTCCTGACTGTCTTCGGTCGGCCTGAATCGAGTTCTGCATGTGAATGTGAACGAAGTTCAGAGGCTAACTTGGCTCAAAGTCTTCACCTGTTAAATTCCGGTGAGATTCAGGGTAAGTTGACCAACGGTGCCGGACGAGCCGCCAAGCTATCTGCCGATAGTGGCCGCGACAATCAAGTTAAGATTCGTGAACTATACTTGCTTGCTTTCTCTCGAGTTCCAACTGCTGAAGAGATTCAGATTGCACAGGCTCATATCGAGAAATCAGAACAAGCAAAGATTGCTTACGAAGACATTGTCTGGGCATTGATTAACACGAAAGAATTCCTGTTTAATCACTAAGCATCAGCACTTCGTGGAAACATAAGTTTCATTACGAAGTAGTAGATTACTCAAGCCAGTGTTCCGCTTTTATTGCAGAGTGGAACACTGGTTTTTTATTTGGTTCACTCCACCATTCCACCATTGTAGTACTCCTGATCGAAGAGGCTGTAAGTGATGCCCACTCCCGCAAATGACCCGATGGTTGCTGTTCCGATGGTCACTCCATTCGATGCAGCAGATCAAATTGATTTTGATGCAGCCCAGCGTAATGTTGAGCGTTGGTGCCAAACGGCCAATCGTGTGTTTATCATCGGCTCCCAATCCGGCGAAGAATTCATGATGAGTGAACCCGAGCGAGTTGAGCTATTGCGCTGTGTAACCGGAGCCTTGGAAGGTGACCGAGTGACTGCTGGTGGCATCGATGCGCCTTCAGTCGTCGAGACGCTGCGGCAGGCAGAACGTTATGCCGAGGCTGGGGCAGAACTTGTAAGAATTCGATTCCCGCGAATTGAGTCCGAGGTGTTGCCATATTTTGAACAGGTGATTCCACGCTGTCCTGTGCCGGTACTTCTGATGCACCAAAGTAGTCCTGCTAGTTTTGGCGTCGCTGCAAAGCCTGCCGGGCCACCCGAATTGTTGGGGGACGTTGCGTCGATGGACGGTGTGTTCGGCTACGTGACCGATCATGATATGCGATTCGAAGCGCGAGTTCGCCGTTTTGTCCCAAAAGATAAACGGTTTTGGATTTGTAACGGCAGTATGATCCTTTCTGGGACGCTCATTGGTTGTAATGGCACGACCACTGCCTTTTCGAACATTTGGCCCGATGCATTGCAGAACCTGCTTGAGCAAGGCATCGCTGGAAACTATGCAGAGGTGGAATCTATTCAGGAACAGATTCGCCGGATCGATGAAATAATGCTGCCCTATTTGGCCACAGGGATTAAAACCTGTCTGAGCCTGATGGGATTTGAAGGTATGAGGCCTCGTCAGCCTAGTCAGCCGATGGCAGACCATGATCTTCGGCGATTGCAAGTGGAGATGGAGTCAGCCGGTCTCATCTGAGATTCGATGCTGAGCAATCAATAGTTGTAATCTGCCGTTTGGGATTCTCCCGTTTCGACCTGTTCCGACTCATCGTCCTCGAGCCCATTCGCCGATTCGGAGACGGTGTCAGTGGAGGCGTCGTTGTGTCTGGAGTGATGAATGAGAACGGCAATCCCTATTAGGGTAGGGACGCTTAAACCCCATACGCCAAACACTCCGGCAAACAGGACATTGAAGAACATACAGATGTATAGCCATGTGAGGTACAGTGGAACACGACCCTGGCTCGCCAATTCTTCCGGCAGTAGTTGCTCGCGCCTCGATTGGCGTTTTGAGTAAACAACGAAGGCGGTCAAGCCTGAGGCCGCAACGCAGGCCCAAAACTCCTCTTCCCCAAAACTGCGTTCCACAAAGATGCCGAACATGATCCACAGCATCGCACCTCCGACCAGTGCGGCCATTATTTGGAAGGAGCATCCTCTTGCAGTTGATTGCTCAAACTTGGCGTTATCTTCTTCCGAGTGGTATGCGGATACAGGTTGTCCCTGCTTGTCGGCTTGCTCAAGGTATTCTCGTTCGGCGATTGTACGATTGAGTGCCGCTCCCATCATGGAACCGAAAAAGGTGGTGATCGTGCCTCCGAAGACTATGGCAGCGATAATCGCGGCTAATATGACTATGCCAACGAGGACCCCGATACACTGGAAGAGGCCTTCAATATCGTTTGCTACTTTACTGAGATCCATTTGTTTCTCCCCGTACTTTCGCCTTGCAAATAAACTTTAACACAGGCGGACGCGTTGAGACAATCAACAGAATTGCTACACAGTTGGGAGAATTGTATGGAAAACGCTACAGGGATGGGTGTTGCCATTGAGCGTACTGAAAACAGGAGATTGGATTGCACGTCGATCAACGGATCGGATAGAAACTACATATCCGGAATGATGAAATCGGACTTGTCAAAGACTCAATAAAGTAAGGCGCAGGCTATGGATACCTATTATCTGTTTTATGGAGTAATGTGTGTCGCGTTAGGTGGATTCGTTATTTTTGTGTTCTGTAAAATGGTGGAACGTCAGGAACCGTTTTCTGCATTTCTCATTCCTTTGGCAGCTTATCTGATTCTATGGCATTCCTGGGTGTATCCTCGTTTTGATTTGATGCCGGAGTCTGTTTGGGATAGTCCATTGTCGGAGGTCTATTGGTACGCACATGATGCCGTATTGATGTTGCTTATGGGTTTAGCCTTACTACCTCTACTTCTCAAATCAACAAATCACGGTGGTGCAAAACCAGTAATGCTCGAACAGCAGCCGGAAGGGCTTACATCCGGGTATGAGCAATTCAACGACGCGGACTTTTAAGCGAGCTGTACCGGTTTTCTGTGGATTCTAGAGACTTCCGGCTTCGCGGGGCTTGAATCATTAATTCGATGCTTAGGATGTTTGAAGAGTCTGTTTAGATTAGGTAAACTAAATGGGCTGTAATTCGTTACGCTCGATAGGCATGGATCGCCCTTAAAAATGAGCCCCCGCCTACGAATTGACGGTACGTATAAGCGTATCGGATAGATATAAGCCAATTTTGATATACTCACCACTCGTTAAATCGATACAGGTTTAGATATGAAACGCATTGTTTTTTCATTGCTCGTTATTGCTGGTTTTTTGACCACCACCAGTGTTCACGCTCAGTTGCAAATCACAGAACTTCATCGTGTAGTGCCCAATGGTGCTAAACAGGGTTCGGAATTGGAATTGACCGTTGGCGGTGCGTTTAATGATGATCTCACCCGAATGGTGTTCAATCATCCCGGCATTACCGCGGAGCAAAAGGTTAATCCTGCTGGCGAATTTGACCCGGCACCCGTTCCAGTCAATGGCACATTTCTAGTAAAGATTGCACCGGAAGTTCCAGCCGGTACCTATGAAGTGCGAATCGTGGGACGCTATGGTGTATCAAAT
>CALKCC010000152.1 GCA_938082855.1 uncultured Pirellulaceae bacterium
CAGGGTGTTGCTTGGGGCGAGTCGGCAATCCCACCATTTCCAGAATGGTGGGATAGAAGTCGGTGCTGACGACCGGAGTGTCACAAACATAGCCCTGCTTATGTTTGCCGGGCCAGTGCACAATCATTGGCTCACGAATTCCACCTTCATAAAGAAACCCCTTAGCTCCTCGCAGTGGCAGATTAGAGGTGGAGAAAGCCAAATCGAGGGCTTCTGGTTTGATCACTCGGTTAGGATTGCCAAAATTACCCGCTGACATACCACCGTTGTCTGAGAATAAAATGACAATCGTATTTTCTGTCAGGCCTAACGATTCGAGTTTCGCTCGGATTCTCCCGAGACTTTCATCTACGGTTTCAACCATTGCGGCAAATTCTACATTGTCCTGATGCTGTTTGATTTTGACGGTTCGCCGAGGCAGGATGCTAAATCCAGCGTATTCAGGTTGGGTCATCGCCTGATCAAGCTGTTTTCTGGTAAGTGGTATGGCATCATCGGGATTCCCTTCCAGAATGTAAGCCGGTCCCTTAGGTTTCTTCATGTCGGCTAGTTTCTTTTGGTACTTTTCAACCAAATCCTTTCGGCCGTGGATTGGGTCATGGACCGCATAATGGGACATGTATAGGAAGAAGGGTTTGTCCTTACTGGATTCGATAAACTCCAGAGCTTCATCGGTCAGCCGGTCGGTGAGATAATCTCCTGGTTGATCCTCCAGGCCATCCAGACCGAAGGGGGCATGATAGCCGCGGCGAGGCCAACCTTTATTCCACTTTGGAATTTGCAAATCGAATCCCTGAGCCGTTGGACCATGCGGCTCTTCCCCTAAGTGCCATTTACCGATATGAGCGGTTTGATAACCAGCTTCTTTGAGAGCTTCAGCGATCGTGACTTCTGCCAGTGGAAGATATTGATGTATTTCAGCATTAAGTAACTGTTGGAATGGAAAATCACGACGTCCGGAGAGCCAGTCCGTCATATCCAGTCGAGCGGGATATTTTCCGGTCATAATACTGGCTCGAGTTGGCGAGCAAACATGGCAAGTGGCATAGGCCTGAGTAAATCGAACGCCCTGTTTGGCGAATTCATCGATATTGGGCGTCTCGTAAAAATCGCTTCCATAGCAACCCAAATCTTTCCACCCCAGATCGTCTAGTAGAAAGAAGACGACATTGGGCCGAGTTTCCTGACCGTAAGCTGCGGGCGTCATAAAGGTCGTAAGACATAACCAACCTGCCAGACTCAACAGAGAAAACTGGAGACGCGAATTCATAAGACGTACCTATATCGAAGAATGTATTAAATGGTGACCGACGAGAAACCTGATTATAGCGTCAATTTTATTTCTGTTTATCCGAGCACTGCTCAGACTATGCCGACTGTTTGAAACAGTTATACTCAGAGTTAGAGGGTATGGGGCATAGGTTTAGGCCAGCATCTACCTCGTTAAGCCCGTTAAGCCCATTAAGATTCCCATTTGTTTCTAACCGAGATTGAATTATGACCAAAGCTCTGTCCTCATTAGCTGTTGTATTATTTTTGGGAGGTATAGCGATGACTGATACTGCCAATGCCGAAGTATTTGAATTACGTATCTATACCACGCATGAAGGGAAACTAGACAATCTGCATGCTCGCTTTCGAGATCACACGATGGATCTGTTTGAGAAACATGGCATGACGAATGTTGGTTACTGGGTTCCTGAAGGGTCGACCAACCAGTTGATTTATGTGCTACGGCATAAGAGTCGTGACGCAGCGGCGAAATCATGGGATGGTTTCCGAAACGATCCAGTTTGGCAAAAGGCCTTCAAGGCTTCTCGCGTCGATGGACCGTTATTATCCAAAGCCCCAGAAGCGACATTTTTAGCAGCGACTGATTACACGCCCAAAAAGGCATGGAAGAACGGCAAAGAGGGCGGATTCTTTGAACTCCGGATCTATCAGGCTGCCGAAGGGAAACTCGGCAAACTAGACGCTCGTTTCCGCGATCACACGATAGCCTTATTTGAAAAGCACGGGATGAAAAATCTTGCTTACTGGCATCCGACCGATGAGCCTTTATCGAAGGATCATTTGCATTACATTATTTGGCACGAGAGTAAGGAAGCAGCGGCAGCCTCTTGGAAGGCATTCATTGCCGACCCTGACTGGAAGGCAGCCGCGGCTGCATCGGGTGTTGGCCGTTTAGCCAAACCTCCGATTTCAGTTTACATGCAGGCGACAGATTACTCGGCTATCAAGTAACTCATTTAACCAATTAGCCATTTAACCAGTTGGCCAGTTGGCCAGTTAGACAATTAAACAGTTAAACAGTTAAACAATTAGACAGTTGGGCAATTGTCAGTTTTTACAATTGGACAGTTAATCATTTGGTACATGTACAAATGTCCAATGATACATGGCTAAATGGTTAATTGGCTAACTGGTTAAATGAGATCGGCCGAAGCCACGATGAACATTTAGAAAGTTGGGCTGGTTCGAAAAACAAAAAAACCTCTCACTCGAATGTGAGAGGTTTTTTATTTGAGTGCGGATGAGAGGAGTTGAACCTCCACGCCCTTGCGGGCACTAGAACCTGAATCTAGCGCGTCTGCCGATTCCGCCACATCCGCATGTGTGAATTGACTCTGTTATTATCGACTCAATCGGCTACTTGTGAAGTAGGCTGCAAAGAAATTTTAAGGTTGCTGAAGTCATCCCTAACACAAATTCACGATGTTGATGCTCTGCTTCTTATGTCTGAGTAGTTAAAATTGACTACTGAGCTTAGAACTCTCAGGAATGGATTAGAAATTCCAATTAGCCATCTGATTTCCTAACTTTAATGACAGGTCTTCACCGCTCATGAATAAGCAAAGCAAGCAAGACGAACGCATCGCCAATATGACATTCTCTTCTGTCTATCCGCATTATGTTAACAAGGTGGAAAAAAAAGGACGGACCATTGAAGAACTGCACCAGATCATCACCTGGCTCACTGGCTTTGATGACAAGAAGATCCAGCAATTGATCGATCAGCAGGTAACATTTAAAGAATTCTTCAAACAGGCAAAACTAAACCCCAAGGCCAGACTCATCAAAGGAGTGGTTTGTGGAATTCGAGTTGAGGAGATTAGAACTCGCCTAACGCGTAAATGTCGCTATATGGACAAGATGATCGATGAATTGACCCGTGGACGCAAAATGGAAAAGATCCTACGTAAGTAGTTTAGAAACGGCTTACGCAAGCTTACCCGTTTAGTGCATCGAGGGTTGGGTGACTGGCGGCCACCCAGGCCGGTATCACCCCGGCTACCAAGGCTCCCAAAACTGCATAGCCAAATGCCTGAAGGCTCAATTGCCATGACGTTACAAAAGCAATGGTGACTGCTTCGGCACTCAACGAGAGAGGGCTCAATGTCACCAGCAAGACTGCCCCGACAATTCCAATGCTCCCCCCTAATGCTCCCACCAACGTTGTCTCTACCAACACTCCTTGAAACACCAGACTCCTCGAGTAGCCCAGCACTTTCATGACGGCCAGCTCTTTCAACCGATCCTGAACACCCATCAAACTTGTCGTCATCAGCAGTACAAACAAGAGCCCCACACAGGCATATCCAAGAATCGACGAAAACTCGATAACATTCGTTAAGTCCCCCAGACTCTTCGCTTGAAATGCTCCTTTGGTTCGTGTGTCCGTTGCAATCTGAGCCGACGCGAAAAGCTCATCGATCTCGGACTCCAATTTCAATGCATCCGCGCTTGCATCCAGCAACACTTCGAACTGAGTCACAAATCCATCACCGGATGCCATATCACCTCGTTGCAAGTAATCCAGATGCGTATAGAAGTAACTTTGTTCAGCAGGATTCGCTGAACTAAAAATACCTGCCACTACGATGCTATAGGAACCAATTGAAAATGTATCTCCAACCTGGATTCCACGGCGAGTTGCCACATCTTTCCCAATCACCGCAGCATCGCTTCGCGAATTGAATTCGTCCCAATTCCCCTCAACCAATGTCAAATCACGAATCGCTCGCAGCTGCTCCGGAGGAATCCCCAAAAAGACAACAACATCCAGGCTTGCACGGCAATTATTGGTAAACACCTGAATCGGAATTGCATCCACGACGCCAGGGAATTTCTTTAATTCAGATGCGTACACTTCTGGTAACTGACTCGTCGCGGGGCAGAACTTATTCTCTTGAAAGACCACCAAGCGACGATCTGCTTCCTGTTGCCCAAGTAGCGAATCCAATCCTGTGCGGACACTTCCAATTACACAAAACAGAAAGACGGACATCGCTGCACCAAATACGATCAATGAAGACCTTAACGGACGCCGACTCACTGCTTTCCATGACCATTGCAACTTAACCATGAACAGACTCCAAAGCAGAGTCGTCAACGGCATGCTCGACAATCTTCCCCTGCAGCAAACGAAGACGACGACTTGCAATTCTTGTAGCTTCCAAATCATGGGTTACCATGATCAACGTCGTACCGAGTTGTTGATTCAGATTCGATAGCAAATCTAATATTTGATCCGAGGTATCCCCATCTAAGTCACCTGTTGGTTCATCTGCCACAATCACCGTTGGATCCGTAACAATCGCTCGACCAATACCGACTCTCTGTTCCTGTCCCCCGGACAACTGTCTCGGAAAGTGATTGGCCCGATCATTCAACCCCACCGCTTCCAACGCTAATTCGACTCGGCGTTGACGGTCCTTTTTGCTTAATGGAAGTAACAAAAGCGGTAACTCTATGTTTTCATACGCGGTAAGAACTGGAATTAGATTATGAGTTTGGAATATATACCCGATATTGTCTGCTCGCCAACGGGTCAACTTAGCCTTGGACAGTGAAGTAGTTTTCACACCATCAACCACAATCTCTCCGCTGTCCGGTTCATCAATACCAGCGATTAAATTCAGAAGCGTCGACTTGCCAGAGCCGCTTGCCCCCATCAAGGAAACCAATTCCCCCCGCTCGATATCCAGCGAGACATCGTCCAAAGGAACGATGACGCTATCTCCCTTAGAGTAGGTTTTGCACAAGTTCTGAATTTCAATTAGCGACACGATTCCACCTCATTCTTCGCTAAAACCAACGACTGTGACATGCGCATCATCTGTCAAAACACCGTCACTCGAATGAATCACTTGTGAACTAACATTAAGTCCTTTCACAACTTCAACCCAACTATCAATAACCACAGAATCAACAACGATCGCCTGTTTCCGAGCGGTTTTGGTAGCCGCGTCCACTAACCAAACAAACGTAGCCTGATCTTCACGATGTACTAAGTTATCGGGAATGTAGATTTTGGATGTGACCGTACTAGAAGCAGACTCATGCGTTCCATCGTCTCGGCCGGCTGACGCCAAAAAAGTGACATTCATTAACATCTCCGGTTTCACCGTTTCCACTTCGGACTCAATACTGACTTTCACTTCAAGCGTATTCTTTTGAATATCGGCGACCGGATTTACACGTAACACAACACCTTCAAGAGGAGCCTCTAATGCCGGCGATTCAATAATGACCGATTGACCAACCATCACTCGCCGTACATCTTCAAATCGCACGTCCACTCGGATTTGCAGATACCCGGGGTCATACAACATAACTGCCACACCTCCGACATGATTTCCCTGACTAGCTGGCCCTCCTGACAAATGTCCACCCGGGCTGGTCATTAGTCGCATCACTTTACCGTTGGAGGGACTGATAATCTTGGTACGTGCTAATTCGAGCTCTGCTTCCTCCACTTCAACTTGAGCTCGTTCTAATTGGGCCTGAGCGATGAGTTCTGCTGCTTGAGCCTGCCCTAGTTCATTGACTGCTTCGTTATTCAACTTCAAATCCAACCTGGTCGCGTTGAGCAAAGCCAGAGCGGACTCCTTCTGAGCCTCTAACCCAATTCCTCGGACCTTTAATTCCTGGAGTTTGGCCACGGCTGCCTGATGAACCGATTTCGCTTTATCGAGTTCAATCCGTGATATTGCCGTGCCAGCCTGCATCTTGGTATCCAGATCATCCATTGCAAACGACAATGTGGCCTCGGCCTGCACAACTTGCTCTGGAAGCTCACTCAGCATTGTCTCGATCACTGCCAGACTTTGCTCTGCCTTAGCGACGGCAACCTGTTTAGCAACAGGCTGGTCGAAATCAATCTGTGCAGACTTCAATCGAACTCGAATTTGCTCTAGTGCACTCTCTCGCTGTAACAACTCAGCCTTCGCTGTCCGCAATTTAAGTTTTGCATCATCATCAACGAGCGTCGCAACACACTCTCCTTCACGAATAACCTGATCTTCAACAACAAGTAACTCATCCACCGTACCTGTGATGAGCGATGAGACATACACCGGAGTTGGTCGAGGTTCGACCCATCCGGATGCCCGAAACAGAGGCGTACCAGTGGCGGCGACTTCTCCTTGCTCCACACGGACTTTCAATAGCGTCACCTCAACGCCTGAAATCAATTTTGGTAAGACTGCCCAGTACAAAATCGCAGCAAATCCCAGGAGAATGACTCCAGGTACTATCCATCTGGAAAACACACTCATCATCGAGCGTCTCTTTGTTTTCTCTGACGCTGTACGATTCAATGCTAAATCTGACAGGTCCATTTTTTCATCAGCCATAACGTGTCTCTTTGAAGGCTACCTAATAAACAGTTTCCTAGCCGAAAGGGTGACAAGCCCGGCATCATCTCTTGATAGCTCCGCTTCCACCACTACCGTGTCCAGTTCAGTAACTCCTAGTAACTGCCGAGCGTCTCCTTCCAGTAATTCGCCATCAGGAGAAACCATTTGCACTAAGAGTGTGTTGGATTTGAGATCCGGGTCACAGCAGAAATCCCACGGCGTTTTACACTTATCGCCTTCGATTTCACTGCAAGCGGTTAATGACAAATCCGTGAATGTAAAAGCAGATAATCCATCCACCCACGGATTGCGGCTGCCACCAATACGGCCAACCACTACCACCTTGCCCTCTTGCTGCTGCGACTCAAAGACTTCCCTTACACTCATCGCGTTAGCAGGCTCATTAGCCAACAGCATCGCTTGCCCTGCCTCCGAGGGCCCTGAAGCCACATCAGCTGGTTTGTCGTTTTCCCCACAACCTGTCAGCATGGCGGTCAGCATTATGGACAAGATCAGCGATAAGGTCAGGCCGCTTCCCAAAACTGAATTCCACACTTTCTCAATCACATTGCTCATTTGGTTTCTCCTAAACAGGCTTCAATCCTGTCGTAATATCTTTTTTCAAAGCCTGCCGGGCCGGGGCCCAGGCTCCGATTACACCCACTAAAACTCCGGCAGCACACCCACTTAGCACCGCCCAAGCATCTAACTGCAAGGCAAAGGCCCCCATGGTGAATTTGATCGAAGCACCATCAACCAATTGCCTGCTAATTAAAAATCCAAGAACAGCCCCCGCCATTCCAAGTAACGCGCCTTCCTGCATCAGACTTACCACAATGGCTTTGCGACCAAATCCGATTGCCTGCAGCATCGCCAATTCCTGTGCCCTTCCAACAACCGCGCCATACATCGTATTGATGCCCGCAAACAAACCACTCACCGAGATCAGTCCGACCATCAACCAACCAAGTTTGTGTATTGGTTGATAGTCTTCCTGCAGAGATGCGAAGTAATCTGATTCCGACATCGATTGGATCTCGAGATCATATCTACGTTTGCAAAAGAGGTTCAAAGCAGAAAATGCTGATTGACTTTGGCACGAGACGGCCACAAGGCTTAAGTCTTCTCGCCGCGTTACCTGTTGCAAATCGGTCAAGTGACACCAGATTTCTGAATCAAAGACGCCCCCGCCTGAATCTATCACTCCAGCAATCGTCCAGCGTTGTCCTTCGAATTCGAGTTGTTTACCAACCTGAATTTCTTCTGGGGCCAACCCTAATTTGACCGCTGCCAATTTACCAACCAGTACTTCGCCAGGTTGTATCCAGGTGCCCTGAGTAATTTGAACACTACGTCGCACCTGAAAAACCTGCTGGGTGACCCCTCGTAATAGCCCAAACGCATCCCGCCCATCAGCAAGCGCCATTTGCGTACCCATGAAGAGTTCCGGAGATACGTCAAATTTTCCATGTGTTTGGCGAACGCCTTTAACACTGCCTTCGATCAATCCCGAAGTATTCATCGAAATGGATGAATACTCCAAGTTGTCTCCCATATTGATGGAAAAGACGATCGCTGTATCCGAATCAGCACTCACTTCTAACATTTTGGTAAGCCCCCGCAGAAAGCCAATCGTGCAAAAGATCAGCGCGGTAACCAATGTCAGTGCAAGTGTTGTCAGGATACTGCGCATCGGACGACGCAACAGATTTCTGATACCGTATTCCAACGGCAGAATTCTCAACTGCATGGAAGCTATTCAGCAACTAAAGGGAAGTTCAATCCAATGAATCAGCGCGATTCACAACAAAAGCGATGGATTGAAGGACTTAGCACAGCCAGGATTGTAGGCGCACACGGACACATCGTCCCGAGATGGTGGATTGCCGGTTCAAGACAGCAAAACAGTAAACACCCCCATCGTCACATGCAGTCGTCAGAATTGGGCCGTGAGGCACCATGGCATGCAAATGCTCAAGGTCGTGATTTCGAATAACTTCATTTGAGACGAAGACCTTGTTGAGTTCTGTGGAGTCGCAGCAAGGTGGTGCCGGCTCAGTAGCCGAGCCCTGTAACTTACAGTCGTCTGCCACATGACAACACGTCGTCTCCTGTTGTATTTCGACAACACAACACGCCTCATCCACATCGCAACAGCTAGATGGGATGGAAAAGCTTAGACAGGTTAATAAGACAAGGAGCTTTTGCACGGTTACAAGATCATTCTCAATTAGTAACAAACATGTTTGACCACCCATATTCTATGCATGCGTAGAGAAAAAAGACAAGTAGATTCCATCCCTGACTTGCTTTAATTCGCAAGGTGATTGTCGAGTAATTGCCCGTTCAGCAATGACACTGCTTCAAACAACTTCTCTGAAGCTTCCAGGTAGCTCAGGTTAATCCTCAAAAAAGTCCGTTGAGCTGTCAGGAAGGAGAGATAGTCCATTTGCCGACTTTCATAACCCTTTTGCACAAGCCCTAAGTTCTTTTCTGCGATGGGCAACATCGTTTCCCGATAGCGTTTTTCTGCCAACCGAGCATTTTCATAATCACGAAAAACCTGACTAACACGGACTCGTAACTTGATCTTCAAAATATCCAGTTCGTTCTCCAGCACTTTCACTTGAGCTTGTGCACTGCTGATGTTGCCACGATTGTCGTTAAACACAGGTATCGGTAATCCAATTTGAATATTGGCTACATCATCATCGGTCAAACTGTGATGTCGAAAGCTAAGCATAAAGTCCACATCTGGTGCAGTGTCGACTTGCTGTCGTTTGAGTCGAAGCTGCTGTTCTTCAATACGGTATGAAAGCAGGGCGACCGCAGGATTTTGCTGAATAATCGACTCGACGATAAAGTCCCAGGAAACCGGGTCGACAATTTTCATTAGCTCGCCCGACACTCGTTTCACTTGAGAGTCCGACGTTCCACAAATACTCTGCAGTGTATACCACGCAGTTTTCACATCTTGCTGAGCTTGCAAAGCCTGCAGATGAGACTGTTCATATTCCAATTGTGATTGCAGCAAAACATGCTGGCCACTTTGGCCTGCTTCAAATAGCTGCTTCGTGCTTTGCATAGATGCCAAAGCACTTTGCTCAAGACGAACTAAGGTATCCAACCGCTTCTGGGCAATTAGCAGTTTTCCAAAACTAATGGCAACATCTGTTTTGATTCGTTTTTGAGTGAGAGATAACTCAAATTGAAATTGAGCCAGTTGTTGGGCGGCAATGTCTATATCGAGATTCCTCTTTTTACTGGCAGGAATCCGCTGTCGAATAAACACTCCGTGAGCTCCATTGGAGTCATGCATGCCGATCTCATTGGCATGATACCCAACGACCGGATTGGGCAGGAGGCCAGCCTGGACATGCAGGCCCTTCGCTGAAGTGATGCGATGGCGAGCAGCATGGACAGAAGGACTATGTTGCAGAGCGAGTTGTTGAAAAAACTCTAAATTCGCCGGTGGCGTTCCAACATCCTGCGCAGACAGATCCTCACTCCACTTCGGAAGTCCCAGTATTAAACTGCAGAGAACGAACCCAATAAGTCGACGCATGCCTAAATCCCAAGTAATCACAACTTATGGGATAAATCGGCGGCAAACGACCAGTTCTCCAATGTTACTTGGCCGATTCAGGTCGTTTTTTTAACCACCTGGGTTATAAGCAGCTTCCAATTCTCCGGCATCTGCCATGGCTTTGAAGGCTTTGAGCGACGTACGAATTCCGTCCTCAATTGAAGTCAAAGGCATGGCAGGAAACGCCTCCAAGGACGCCTCGGCATCCAGATCATTAACAAAGGGCATTCCCTGAGCGCCCTCTTCGATGCCGACGTCGACATTTTCCAAACCCAGCTCTCCGGCAACCTGCTGAATCGTCCGGATAAACTCGTCTGTGTGTACGGTGATTCCTCGTAGATTGAAAGCTCCGTAGCCAACAAACGGACTGATCGCGGCTTCTGCGAAACCAGCCCCGACATCGCCGACAAAGTGAAAATGTTCGCGCCCCTGATAGGGCATCCTGAAACGCTCACCCGCGGCAGCACATTTCAACATCGCAGTAGGCGCCGATGTCATTCCCAAGTCGCGCCCAGGACCGTAGCAAGTGGATAAGCGTATACAAACTGTGGGAACCCCCGTTTCACGATGAAACGCTTGTCCCATTCCTTCATTACAAATTTTCCAAAATCCGTAGAGATTGGGAGGCAAGTAAGGGACATCAGTGGTTACTGTTTCTCCCGGGTAAATTTCGCGCGGTCCATACACTGCCGAACTGGAAGCTAAAACCAACCGCTGCAATGTACTTCCTAACTGACTGGCTGCCTGAATAATATTCCGAGTACCGATTACATTCACTTCCATTCCCTGCAGCGGGCGTGCCATACAATCCGGTGTCTGGAAGGCAGCTAAATGGATAATCAGATTGGGTGCCACTGAGGAAATCGCTTCTTGGACCTGATCGAGCGAAGTGATGTCTCCTTCGATAAATTCCAAACGATCATGATACGACGCATCGATTCGACTGAAATCCCTCTTACGGCTCATACCAACCACTCGTTGTACACCGTGGTCCAGTAAGTACTGCACGGTGGCCGCTCCAATACATCCCGTCGGTCCTGTCACAAACGCTGTCGTCATTTCAGATTTCCTTCTTGTTTCCGGCCACATAGGACTCATTAATACCGTGGCTTCGATCCATCAATTTCTTGACTCCACACATCAATGCCACCGGCCATACTTTGAGCCTGGTCATAGCCTTGATTTCTTAGCCACTGAGCCACCTGCAGGCTACGACCACCATGGTGACAGTGAATCACGATATGGCGATTCTTATGAGGCTCCAATTCAGCCACTCGCTCTTGAATCTCACTCATCGGCAGAAGCTCGGCTCCCTCGATATTCACGAAATCCCATTCGTTTTGCTCGCGACAGTCCAGAAAATGAAAATCTGCCTGTTCTTCCAATAATTGCTTGGTTTCCGCGACGGTAATCTCCAGACCCAACTCACTCATAAGTGACACTCTCCAAAATCACAGTTTCAACAATTCGACGTCTACATAAAATCACTCAAACTGTTATGTTCTATCTATGGCCAGCACGCAATCCATAGACGCTGAAAAAGCCCGAGAGTTTGCCGTTGAAACGGTAGAAACGCTTCGACAACACGGGTTTGTCTCCTATTGGGCTGGTGGATGTGTGCGCGATCACTACCTTCAGCTAACGCCCAAAGACTACGATGTAGCAACCAACGCCGTTCCGGATGAAATCCGCAAGCTATTTGGTCGGCGCCGGACCCTGGCAATCGGAGCTTCCTTTGGTGTCATCACCTTGATTGGCACAAAACAACAGGGCAATATCGAGATCGCCACCTTTCGGGAAGACGTCTCTTATTCAGACGGCCGCCGTCCAGACCGTGTTACCTACAGCACGCCTGAACTCGATGCGCAACGGCGAGACTTCACCATCAACGGAATGTTCCTGGATCCTCTGACCATGGAGACTATTGATTTTGTTCAGGGCCGAGAGGATTTGGACAATCAACTCATCCGGGCAATCGGCATTCCTGCAGAGAGATTTGAAGAGGATAAACTACGGATCTTTCGAGCCATTCGATTTGCCACCACGCTGGGATTTGACATCGAAGCAGAAACGCTTCAGGCTGTCTGCAAGTACGTTGAGAAACTCAGTCAGGTATCGCGGGAACGCATTCTGGTCGAATTGGAAAAGACACTGGCTTCTCCCAATCGTTTACGGGGTCTTGAGTTGCTGCAAGCCACGGGAGTCCTGCCCTATGTACTACCAGACACTTCCCCCGATGAAGACCAAGTGGAACTTGCTAAGGCTGTCCTAACGCCTTTACCAGTTCACCATAGCGCCTTGACCTTTGCCGCACTCTACCGCACGCTGGCTCCGCAACGATCGGCCAAGGATGTGAAGAATACAATCAAATCCATGAAGGCGTCCAACGACATTGCTGAAGCAACGTTTTGGATCCTCGATAATCTCGAGACGTTGCTCCAAGCCGACTCAACCCCCTGGCCCAGAATCCAGCGAATCTTGATACACCAATGGGGCTCGATTGCGTTACAACTGGCTCGTTCGGTCGCCGAAGCCACCCAGTCTTCATTGGACGGCGTCACATTTTGTGAAAGCAAATTGCAGTTGGCTGAACAGGAATTGAATCCTGCCGAGCTCTTAAGCGGCGCTGATCTCATCCAATTGGGCATGACACCCGGCCCCGCTTTCTCTAAAGTGCTGACTGCAGTACGGGATCAACAATTACTCGGCAACATCACCACGAAAGTGGAAGCCGAGGCACTGGCCCGTTCAACTTATCAATCCATTCATTCCTAATGAGTATCCATCATGGAACCGACTGACTACATCAAACTACTTTCAAGGTGGGGACACATCTTACCAGCAGTCATTCTGGTAGGCGGCTCTATTTTCATGCAAACCACGTTAATCCCAGCCCTCAAAGACAGTGATGATGCCAATGACGTCAAAGGGAAGATTAAGCGAACCTGGGCGAAAGTCATCATGATCTGTGCTGGCATCATTATCATCAGTGGCTTCTATAATGCGTACATCGCATTTAAAGGAGATCCGAAACCCACTCCAGTTTATCATGCTGCCTTTACCGTAAAACTCATCCTGGTCGGAATTGTCTTTTATGTCAGTTCGTTATTAGCCGGGCGAAGTGAAGTCGCCATAAAGTTTCAGGAAAAGGAAGCCAAGTGGGGTAAAATCAACATGCTGGCGGCGATCCTAGTGGTACTTTGTGCCGGACTCATGAAAGTCGCTCCTCGGGTTGCACGTGATACGCCCAACTCCAGTAATTCCAGTAACTCGACACTTATGGCACCAGCGACAACGACCATGGGCGCCAATTCTACAGACGAAGGGTAATCTGAACGATGGACAAGAAAGCCAAGAAACGTCTCGCCGTAATTCGTAAAAAGCAGAAAGATCTGCAACACAGAATCGTGTGCGTCAAGCAACAAAACGATGAACCAGGCGAACTAGAAGCATTAGAGGCCGAACTGGCGAAGATTACCAGTGAAGCGAACGAGCTAAAGAACTCGTAGCCAAATTCGCCGATACCCTAGCCCGCTTTATTTGCACGGTAGACGGCAATATCATCAATGCCATCCCCATCAAAGTCACCTACGACAGGGTGATCACCAGCTTTTCCATGCTGGAAAACCTCATCCACGGAATCAAAGTGCCTATCTCCGTTTAGATCAATCTTCCAGGTGCCATCACGAAAGATTCCCAATTCGTCGATTCCATCTCCGTTGAAATCTCCGATGACCGGAAGGTCGTCACTGCTCCCAAGAGAAACGACTTCATCTCCTTCAGAGATACGTCCATCTCCGTTTAGATCGAGTCTCCATTGGCCATCCCGGTAAGTTCCAATATTGACTACACCGTCACCATTCCAGTCGCCGGCCACGGCAACTTCATTTTGACGACCATACTTAAACACATGATCCACCACATCAGCTCGAACTTGCCCTTGTGAGGACTTTTGTAACAATCGGCGGCGTGATGCAGCATCGGTGGGGGGAACATTTTTAGGCACGTGCTTTTGCAGTTTATTGGCAGCATCAGGCAGGCCGGGATCCTGCTCTACAATCTCACCATCTCCAGGCCATTGAAGTCCAAAGACACCAATGTCATCTTTACCATCCCCGTCCCAATCGCCGACGACCGGCTGATCTTCATGGTTCCCCATCCGGGCCCACAAATCTTCTTCGTCCCAACGGCCGTTACCATTGATATCAATAAACCAGTAGCCATCGATAAAGACAGCAACATCGGTTATTCCATCTCCGTTAAAATCACCTGCCAGTGGAACAGCACTTGGATCTCCCATCACCACATGCTGCAAGTCAATCGCGTCGCCGAATACAGAGACAGCACTCCAGCTCCCAGTGTCAAGTGTTGCAGCGTCCCATCGCTTTTCAACTGTCATGGTCGTGGTCGATACCATACTCAGTTGGCCCACGGCGGCAGGCTTCAGAGCTCCGCGAGGATTACCGCCATCAATCACACTCAAGTGCCATGCATTCGCTTGTAAACGAGTGGTATTCTGTCCCGAGTAGATGGGGATTTGCTGACCAACTAGTAAATCCTGACGATTATCGTTGCTCGTAGATTGAATGATGCCGGCCGGTGCATTCACAGTACCAACACCAGTCACCGTCGAACCGCCGTGGGTTGACGTAGGCGGCGTGGGATCCAATGGAGGAGTCACGAGAGGTACAATCTCGGCTTGGTATTCACTAAACAGATAATCTGTTGCGGTTTGCCCTGCAGAAATCTGAATCTGATGAATGGTGTCCTGAGCCGAGTCTACATACCCCTGTCCGGTTCCGGCATAATCGGGGCCGTCACGGTATCCCTCCGGCTGTATCTCCTGCAACATGTATGAGCCAGGCAGTAGATTCCTAAAGACAAATTCCCCACGAGGGTTGGTTCTGGTCGTCCACTGTTCGCCGGTGACTTCATTCGTCAGAATCAGTGTGACATTCGCGATTCGTTGATCGTCAGAATCTAGCTGACCATTACCTGGGAATCGCACCTGTTCTTCGGTATGAACTACAATCGAGTCACCATCCTGAAACACGACTCCAGTAAGATTCGCCGAGCGAATCTCTGTGAAGTTGTAATCGACCGCCTGATCACCTGCCAGCAAGACTACAGGACCTAAGCGATCTTCATCCACCGACGCTCCTTGCGGCACTCCGTTAACCGTTCCCGGCGTATCCGGT
>CALKCC010000153.1 GCA_938082855.1 uncultured Pirellulaceae bacterium
GTGTCACGACGACACTCGGGCTTTTTTATTGACTCGGCGTAATGTTATTTCTTGTCCACGATCGCCAATTTGTTGTCCACGTCTGTAATCCCTGGCTCCAAAAGAACAAGACGCTCTATCAAGGATTTCTCTTTTGCTGAAACGACTTCGCCAGATAGCGTCGCCTTTCCGTCCGCTAACGCTACGGCAACTTTATTAAAGCGTGACAACGCTGGAAGCTTCGTGAGTCTTGTTTCTGCTTTTTGTCGTGTTACCTCAGGGATTAACGGAGCCACCTGAAATCTCACTACGAATGGGAAGCGTAGATTGGCTCCAGGTTGCTGTTGCTGCTGGCCACCAAACATTCCCATCATTCCACGGCCCATGCCGCCCATACCGAAGCCGCCCATTCCGCCCATACCGAAACCGCCCATTCCACCAAAGCCGCCTTGCTGGCCGCCAGTATTGCCTTGACCATTGGTTGCTCTAGGGTCACCACCAATACTTCCTCCACCAACAAATCCATTGTTGGAAGTCTGGCCGGAAATCTGGCCATCTGAAGAAATTTGGCCGCTTTCCCCGACTTGACCGCTTTGAGATCCCTGTGTTCCAACTTGTGCGTTCACGACGGCGGGAAGGCCAAGAAACATGGCCACGCTCAGTAGGATTGCTTTAGATTTGAGCATCTTCATTCCTCGATACTTACTATTCATTCACGATACATGCCTGTTTCGACATGGATTGCCCCTTGTTTTTGATTTCGGCGCTTCTACTCCATGCCATTCAGCCCGAATGATCGCGTCAATCGATTATACCCACAACACCCTCACTGCGACCAGCACAACCCAAAAAGCCCTCCAAGTTGATGTAATCGTTGCAGATTATCGCGACCGATTCCCAATTATCCTTATGGGAATACGAAACATACACTAAGATATGGGGTTTAACCCCCAAAGATAAACCCCTTTCTATTTATCACTCATTGTAGGTGACTTGGTTAGATGCACTTAAAATTAAGAAATATACTCGCCGTTTTGGCTGTATTAACGGCTATTACCTGTCAGCCAGTAGCTGCAGAACGCCCCACCGCTCCGAATTTACTACCCTACAACACGGTAGTGTATCTGCGAGTCGACGACTTCCCGTCTTTAGGGGATGATTTCCAACGCACATCACTTGGCCGAATTCGAAATGATGTTGCCGTCGCTCCACTTGTCGATCGACTATACAACGAATTCATTAACGCATTCCCGCAAATCGAAGATGAACTCGGCGTCTCAGTCGAAGACCTTCTGGAACTGCCGACTGGCGAAGTTGCAATCAGCCTGGCTGTCACAGATACTGGCCGCCCAATGTTTGCCTTTATTGCTGATGTAGGTGAAAACGTTGGGACAGCTACCACCCTGCTTGAGCGTGCTGAATTTGAGCACATCAATAACGCTGGTGACCTGTCACAGGAATTAATCGGTGATACCGAAGTCACTTTATTCGCCAATCCTGGTGACGACGATGACGTCTATTCCTTCATTAAGGAAGAAACCGTTGTGCTCTGCAGCAGCGAATTAATGGCGACTCATCTAATCAGTGTCTGGGAAGGCACGGCCACAGACGCGGACCGCACGTTGGCCGACAACCGTAAATTCACCGACATTATGCGTAACAGTACCGGTGCTGACGATTACCAGCCACAGATCAGCTTTTTTGCGGATCCTCTGACGCTTATCAAATCAACCACCCAAGACAATTTCCAGGCACAAGCAGCAATTGCCCTGCTACCGACTCTGGGCGTGGACGGCTTCAAAGCGGTCGGCGGCTCCATCATTGTAGCCCCTCCGGGATTCGACACGATGGCTCACTTCCATCTATCGCTCGGTAGCCCACGACGAGGCGTTCTGAACCTGCTCACATTCGGCGAAGGTGATATGACCCCCGAAGAATGGGTCAGCAATGACGTCATGAACTACAACACGATTTATTGGGATCTGGAACAATCGTACGCAGAACTCACGAAGGTCGTGGATTCCATTCTAGGAGCAGGCTATTTCGAAAACATGGTTGAAGAGAATATCAACACACCTGCTGAAATAAGCCTTCAGGACGACGTAATCGCTCACTTTGGCGGGCGACTGACCATGATTCAACAGGTTGTGGACGCCGAAAAGCTTAACGGCAATTCGATGGGAATTGGTATCAAACTTAAGGACGCTGATAAGTTCGCTGAATTCTGTGATGAATTCCTTGCTGAGAAGGCACCTTTCATTACGAAGCAATCTCATAACGGTGTCACTTATTACCAACCACCTCAAGGTGGACCGCGTCCGGTACCACCGAACGTTAATCCACAAAACCCCAACTTCCAAAACTCGGCTCAGCCTCAACCACAGGTTCAAACGGCTCAGCAGAACTTCCAACGAAACTTCCGTATTCCTTCTCCTACCTTTGCAATCGTCGGGGACACATTGATCCTAGCCGATTCTGACTTGATCGTATTTAGTGCGATTGACACCATGCAAGGCCAGGGAGACCGTCTATCCGATGCAGATGACTTCAAGCTAATAGCGGATGCAGTCAAAAGCCAAACGGGTGAGACACAGCCGTCGGCATTGAGCTTCAATCGCCCTGAACAGGCTCTGAAGTTCATCTATGACTTGGCCTTAGGTGAGCAAGCACAGTCCGCTTTACAGCGTGGTGCGGAAAACAACGATTTCCTACGCACACTAAACTCTGCGTTCCAGGATCATCCGTTGCCACCGTTTGAAGAAATCTCAAAGTACATGGCTCCAGCCGGAGGTGTACTGTTCAATCGGCCAACAGGCTTGCACTATCTTTCGTTCTCCATGAACCCTGAGAATCAATAGAGTTTGCCTAACTTACAAAGAAGCACGTCTTTCGGTGTTTTGGCATCCGATTGACGTGTTTTTTTATGAACGCCGATAGTTGCCTCGCAACGCTCACATGCTAAAGTTTTAGTGTAAGCAAAGTACCTTAGCTCGCGTCGCGTAAATACACCACCGGAGTACCCGGACCTTGGAAAACCCTACTCGTCAAACCGTCCTCATCGTCGACGACGATCCAGATATTCTGGACTCTGTTAGTTTTGCGTTAGAGCAAGCAGGCTATAGCGTGCTGACTGCAAATAACGGTGAAGATGGCTTACGGCTAGCAAAAGAACACCACCCCAGTCTGGCAATCCTCGATATGATGATGCCCAAACGCAGTGGCTTCCTCGTGATCGAAGCTCTTCGTGAAGAGTACTCGGAGCCAATCCATCTCATCATGATGACCGCCAATGAAGGCAACCGCCACCAATCCTATGCGGAACTGCTTGGTGTCGCGGACTATATCCACAAACCGGTTGCCATCAACACACTTGTTGAACGCGTGAACGAATTACTATCTCAAGATTAAGCCTTCTGCTTCCTACACCTCGGAGCCTAACGCACCATGAACCGCCCCCCACACACACAGAACCTTCCTGAACCATCTGTTATCCCGCAGGAAGGTTGGCATTGCTCTCACTTCTATTACGCGTTCGATCGAACAGCGATCCAGTCGTTTTCGGCAGATGAGCTAGAAGCGGCGAAGGCCGAGTTTGTTAAAGTGCTTGCTAACACTGAAGATGGCCCCGAGCGTCTACAAGTCAGTATTGTTTCAGGCCATAAAGCGGATTTCGGACTGATGGTGATGGATCCAAATCCACTCACTATCGACCGTGCACATCAACGTCTGCTTAACACTCAATTGGGAGCAAGACTCACCACCACCTATAGCTTTGTTTCTGTCACGGAAATCTCCGAATACGTTCCAACCATTGAGCAGTATGCAGCTCGACTAGTTCAGGAAGGTGAAGAGGAAGGAAGCCCGGCTTACGAAGCTAAACTTAACGCGTATAAACAGCGCGAGCCCATTATGCGAAAGCAGCGGCTTACACCTGACTTTCCAGAATGGCCTGCCACCTGTTTCTATCCGATGAATAAAATCCGCATCCCCAATGCCAATTGGTTCATGATGGATTACCCGGAACGAAATAAACTCATGGCAGAACATGCTCGCAGTGGGATGGAATTTGCCGGCAAGGTCCAACAGTTAATCACCACGTCGGTTGGATTGGATGATTGGGAGTGGGGTGTCACCCTCTGGGCCCGAAACCCGGAATATCTCAAGGACATCGTTTATCGAATGCGATTTGATGAAGCTAGCGCCAAATACGCCGAATTTGGACCGTTTTACACAAGCTATATCGCCACGGCCGAAGAAGTCTTGAATCACTGTGGGATTTAGCTTCAGCAGTGACAGAGCCAAAACCAACATCTTAACCGTTAGGAATCCTTCTCATCCGTTGGATCTTCCTTCGGCGGCGTTGGGGTAGCCTTGGGCATTTCGATCTGCTCTGCCCACTTCTTCACCTGAGTAAATATCTCCGCATCGGATGCTAATGCCTTAGGTTCCTGTTTTGTTACTTCGCCTGGGCGATTCACCAAAATCAGCCGTACCGGAGTCCGAATTTCAGGCACCTTGGCGGTGTTTGCGTGGTATTCCAGGAAATTGTTGTCCTTCGTACTCTCTACCGCGATATCCATCGTCGCGGTGGGGAAGTTGGAAACGCAAATCAACGATCCGTCATCGCCGTAATATCGTTGCTTTCCAGTTGACGCTTCTTTCCAAAATCCACT
>CALKCC010000154.1 GCA_938082855.1 uncultured Pirellulaceae bacterium
CGGAGATTCTTACATCCAGAAGCCGGTAGTGGCTGAGTCTGTCGTGCGTGGTCCCGACGGGAAAATTAAGGTCGACATACCGGAAAAGCCGGAGAGTGCTATCGATATGAAAGCTGGGCCAAAGCCACAGTGGATTTGGAAGTCGGAAAAGTCGTTCAATAATGATCAGATTATTGTCACGAAAACGATCAATGTAGAATCCGTGGCTGCCTCGTTGTCTGCATCTTGTGATAACTCGATGGATATTATCATCAATGGGAAAAAAGTTCATTCGGATAGTTCGTGGGAATCCGCATCTCACCTGAATATTCAGAAGTACCTCAAGCCGGGGGACAATGAGTTTAAGTTCGAGTGCAACAATGAAGGCTCTGTGGCAGGCTTAGTGGTTAAGTTGGGATTCAAGGCCAAAGACGGAAAAGTGTCTTATGCCGTAAGTGATGATAGTTGGATGATTGCCAGAAAGGACGCTCCCAACGACTTCACCAAAGCAGTTGTTCTGGGACCTCTCGGGCGTGCGCCCTGGGGCAATGTGCTTAATGGACAAGCTGGCGGGGACGTCGCTTTGCAAAGTGTTGTACCTAATGGTGTGTTCCAAGTGCCTGATGGATTTCAAGTCGAGGAACTTTATACCGTTCCTAAGGGAGAACAGGGTTCTTGGGTATCCATTGCGTTCGATGATAAAGGCCGACTGATTGCATCAGACCAAGGTGGCAAGGGGCTCTACCGAGTAACGCTTCCTACCATCGGAACGGATGAAGTCACGCGAGTTGAAAAACTGAATATTGGCTTGTCGAGTGCACAGGGAATGCTTTACGCATTCGATTCATTGTACGTGTCCGTGAATGGTGGCCCGGGAAGTGGACTTTATCGCCTTCAGGATACGACCGGAGATGATCAATTCGACAAGATGGAAAAGGTTGCCGAATTCAGAGGAGGCGGAGAACATGGACCACACTCGGTACGGCTCGGTCCCGATGGGAAATCAATCTATGTAATCGCCGGTAATCACACTGATCCTCCTACAGGCTTTAGTAGCAGTACGATTCCGACCAACTGGTCGGAAGATCACTTGTTGCCACGCCAGTGGGACGCGCGTGGGCACGCTGCTGGTAAGTTGGCTCCCGGAGGCTGGATCGCTAGAACGGATGAGCAAGGTAAGGATTGGGAAATGTTCTCAATAGGTTACCGAAATCCGTATGACTTCGATTTCAATGCTGATGGTGAAATCTTTGCCTATGACGCTGATATGGAATGGGACATGGGAACGCCTTGGTATCGGCCTACCCGTGTTGTTCATGCAACCAGCGGAAGTGAATTCGGCTGGCGAAGTGGAACCGGGAAATGGCCGGCCTACTATGGTGATAGTCTTCCACAGGCAGTCGATATCGGCCCCGGTTCTCCGGTTGGCGCGTGCTTTGGATATGGAGCAAAGTTCCCTGCGAAATTCCAGAAGGGATTTTACTGCCTAGATTGGACGTTTGGGACGATGTACGTCGTGCATACAGAGGCTTCGGGCGCTAGCTACAAAGCTGTGCGAAAGGAATTCCTGTCACGGTCCGCATTGCCTCTAACCGACGCTGCGATTGGTCCGGATGGCTCGATGGTATTTAGTGTGGGAGGGCGTGGTACGCAGTCTGCACTATATCGCGTGACTTATGTAGGCGACGAGTCGACCGATGCCGTGGATGCTCGGGACACCAAGTTTGCCAAACTGCGTGACTTGCGGCGATCGCTGGAAGCCTTTCATGGTGAGGCGGCAACGGACGCGGTTGCGTTGAGTCTAGCCAACCTAGGGCACTCAGACCGCCATATTCGTTACGCGGCACGTGTTGCACTTGAATTCCAACCTATCAATGAATGGGAAAACGAAGTGCTGGCATTGGATGATCCTCGTGCCCTTATCAATGGTGTGATGGCTCTGGCTCGACAAGGTTCAGAATCGTTGCAAGCAAAAGGGGTAAATGCTTTGCTTACGGTTGATTATGAAAAACTAGATCAACAAGGGAAGTTGGATCTGCTGCGAGCTTATTCGCTAGTGTTTGTACGACTCGGAGCTCCCGGCGTAGAAGCCGCGTCTGACGTGCTCGCACAGTTGGATGATAAATTCCCAGCGAAGGATATGTTCCTCAATCGAGAACTGGTAACGGTTTTGGTTTATTTGAATTCACCAACAGTGGCAGGGAAGACGCTGAAGTTGATGGCCGCCGAAGAAGTAACCGATGGCGATGAGATCACAGATTTGTTGACTCGAAATCGTGGGTACGGAGGTACCATTGCCAAGATGCTAAGTAATCGTCCAGAAATTCAAAAGATCCATTACGCTTACGCCTTACGTAATTTGCGATACGGTTGGACATTGGAACAGAGGAAAGAATACTTACAGTGGTTTGTTGGAGCCAATGAACGCTCGGGTGGTGCTAGCTACACGGGATTCCTAAAGAATATCCAAAGTGAAGCGTTAGCGAATATGTCTGACGACGAACGAAAATTGCTGGCAGGCGAGGTGGTGTTCACGCCTCCGAAAGAAGAAGACCTACCGAAGGCTGCTGGTCCGGGTAAAGCTTGGACCTTGGAAGAAGTGTTGGCCTTGGCAGGAAAGGGTCTGTCTGGCCGAAACTTTGAGAACGGTCAAAAGATGTTTGCCGCCGCAAAGTGTCAGTCGTGCCATCGATTTGACGGAGCTGGAGGATCTACCGGACCGGACCTCAGTAACGTAGCAGGTCGCTTTAGTAATAAGGACCTCGCAGAAGCGATCATCCATCCGAGTAAAGTGATTTCTGATCAATACCGAGCGATGAACATTGTAACGGTCAATGGCCAGGTACTTAATGGTCGAGTTACAAGTGAATCGGGCGATGAGATCACCGTGTTGACGGATCCTGTTGACGCAACGAAGCTAGTGACTCTAGCAAAGGATGATATCGACGAAATGTTCCCTTCGAAGCAATCCTTGATGCCTGAGAAGTTACTTAACACTCTTAACAAAGAGGAAGTCCTGGACTTGCTAGCGTTTCTTAAGAGTCGCGGGAATCCGAACGCGATTGAATTTAAATAAGTTGTTGAATAACTATCTCTACGGAAGTGCACATAATGCGTACTAAGAACCTACTTGTTATTTGTTTCCTGTTGGTGGCTCAATGCGTGACCGCAGCGGACAAGCAAAAGCCCAATGTTCTTTTCGTGTTCGCCGATGATCAGTGTTTCGAAACGTTGGCCTCGTCTGGCCATCCTGTCATCCAGACACCTAATCTCGATCGACTGACTCGGCAGGGAACGACCTTTACCCATGCCTTCAATATGGGGAGCTGGAGTGGAGCGGTTTGTGTCGCCAGTCGCTGCATGCTCAATACAGGTAGATTCATCTGGCGGGCGAATGCGATTTACCGAGACACGGCTAAGGAGATGCAAGCGGGACGATTTTGGTCAAAGTATATGGCATCTGCCGGGTATCACACGTACATGACGGGGAAATGGCATGTACGTGCTGATGCTGCCAAAGCATTTGAAACAACGGCGCACATTCGAGGCGGAATGCCCAATCAGGTTCCCGAAGGGTATAACCGGCCGTTAAGTCGTAATGACAAAAAATGGCTGCCTTATGACCCGCAGTGGGAAGGATTCTGGAAAGGAGGTAAACACTGGAGTGAAGTGGTTGCCGATGACGCCATCGACTTTCTGAACATGGCGAAGGATGACGAAGATCCTTTCTTTATGTACATCGCTTTCAATGCACCGCATGACCCTCGCCAGTCTCCTAAGGAATATGTGGATAAATATCCTCTCGAGGACGTTGATTTACCGGTGAATTATCTAGAGGAGTATCCCTATAACGAAGCGGCTGCAACCGGAAGGAAGCTAAGAGACGAAATGCTGGCTCCGTTTCCGCGAACGGAATATGCGGTGAAGGTAAACCGACAGGAATACTATGCGATCATTACGCATATGGACTATCAAATTGGAAGGATCTTAGATCATCTGGAGAAGACTAAGCAGGATCGGGATACCTATATCATTTTCACTGCAGATCATGGGTTGGCCGTTGGGCATCATGGACTGATGGGCAAACAGAATATGTATGAGCACAGTGTTCGTGTACCATTCATTGTGGTCGGTCCGGATGTTGCCAAAGGTGCGAAGAATGACGCAAACATCTATTTGCAGGATGTCATGCCCACGACATTGGAGTTGGCAGGAGTCGAGAAGCCGGAGCATGTAGAGTTTAACAGCGTACTGCCGTTATTGCGTGGAGAGCAGAAAGAATCCAATTATCCTGCTGTTTACGGAGCTTATCTTGAGAATCAGCGGAGCGTACGGGCTTTTGGCTACAAGATGATTCTGTATCCGACGATTAAAAAAGTTCGCCTGTACAACTTGGAGTCGGATCCCGAAGAACAATACGATCTGGCCGGAGACAAGACAACAACCTCGATTCAAAAGAAGCTGTTTGCAGAATTGCTCAAGCTTCAGGAAGAATTGGGAGATGATTTAGATCTAACTTCAAGCTTTAGTTTTTAGGCGAAATCTTCTCTAAGACCTGATGCTTGGATTGGAAGATCATTTCGGGATGTTGCTTAAGGAACGCACGAAGTTCTTCCGTGGAAGATTCCACGTGCACGGCTTTAAGCTGTAGTTGCTCTTTCCCGTTGACTTCAACTGGCGTTTCAGTAATCGTCCCCAGCAAGAGACCTTTTTCAACGACGTCCTTGAGTTTCTGAGGGTCGACCCACCAGAGGCGGAGTTGCCTTGCCTTTTTGTCATATTGATACCGCGCAAGCATGAATTTGCCAGCGTCGTCGCCTCCGTCTTTCTTGGTGAGAGGTAAAGAGAGAAAATGGTCTTCACCGATTCGCGTTGCCAGGAAATTGCGGACTTCGTTTTGTAGTTCGTTCTCTTCATTTAGGTACTGACCACCTGCTCGCATCCAACCGTCTCGTTTGGGATGGCGTCCAATCAAAAATGTCTCCGTTTCCCGTTCGGTCGTCCCGTCTTCCTTCATTGTAAGAGCAACCCATTGTCCATAGAGGTTGGCGTCATCAATGGAAGTCTTAGGAGACGATGCCGGATTTTCAAAGGATGGCAAAGCGCATCCGCTGAGCATTAGGAGTAAGCTACCGAGGTATAAGGCTGGTCGGGTGAGCATATCTACTCTCCTAACAGGTGAGGAAACTTGCTGGTGAGCTTGGCCAGCTTAGGACCGACCGAAGCAATGCAGTAGGGGTTTCCAGGGTTTTTCGCGAAGTAATTGTGATGATAGTCCTCAGCTGGATAGAACTCCTCTGCCGCTGTTATTTCAGTAACGATCGGATTCGGCCACAAGGAGGATTCGTCGATTTGTGTGAGAACTCTCTGTGCGTCCTCTTTTTGTGATTCGTTGTGGTAGTAAATTCCGGACCGGTATTGAGTGCCGATATCTGCTCCCTGTCGATTGAGAGTGGTTGGATCATGCACATGGAACATCACTTCAACAAGGACTTCATAGGGGATAACCGTTTCGTCAAAGTCGATCTGGATGACTTCGGCATGCCCTGTGCCACCAGTACAGACATCTTTGTACGTGGGATTCTTCATGTGACCGTTACTATAGCCCGGCCTGACAGCGTGGACTCCTGTTAATCGCAGGAATACTGCTTCAACGCACCAAAAACAACCAGCTCCAAATGTGGCTAACGCCATGAGTATTTACTCCTTCGAGTTACAAGACATCTATCCTATCTAGAGTTTACAATATGCGTTGTGAACCGGTTGCGTTTAACCGCGTGCGAATATGAAAACTGGAAAACTGTTGGTGGAGTAACGAAGACGATGCGACAGATAGTAATTCGGGCCTGTGTATTGAGCCTCTGTATATCAGTATCACTTCAGGCTGAAGAAGTTGTCTCATTTGCGAAACAGTCTGATGGAGTGGATGTGCTCGTGGGCGACCGATTGATTGCTGAATATGTGCACACGGAAGAGCCTCTCGGCCGACCTTTCATTAGTAATATTAAGACGCTTGATGGGATTCAGGTGACTCGAAATTATCCAGTTACCAAGAAGGACCAGCAGGACCACCCACATCATCAGGGAATATTTCACACCTTCTCGCAGGTAAACGGGATTGATTATTGGCATATGAAAGGTATTACCAAGCACCGTCAATTGACCCATGAACCGAAGGGGAAGGGCAAACCAAGAGGGTTCGTTGCCGAGAGTGTCTATTTGGCCACCGATCAAAAAACGCCGCTATTAAAAGAAGTCATAACCTATCAATTCGTAGTTTCTGATCTGGGGCTGCTAATTGTTGTCGATGCAACTATTACGGCTGAATCCAATAACGTTGTCCTGGGTTCAAAAGAAGAAGGTGGACTGGCCGTGCGAATGTCGAGTGATCTGCGTGTCGAAACCGGAGCGACCATGGTAGACGATCAGGGGCGAAACGGCGGTAGCAACATCTGGGGTAAGCAGGCTCGATGGGTCGACAACTCGGGTATGAAACAGGGGAAGTGGGTTGGTGTGACTCTGATGACACACCCGGACAACGAAAAACTGTACCACTGGCATGCTCGGGATTATGGCTTACTTACCGCTAACCCATTGGGACCACTAAACACCGCTCCTAGCCAAACCCTTCAGAAGGGTGATTCCAAACGCTTTCGCTACGGTGTCATGATACACTCGCACGATTCGCAAAAGAGCTACCAGCCTGCCGCTGCTCAGGAAGCGTATAACCAATTAACCAATTAAACATTTAGCCAATTAACCATTTAACCAATTAGCCAATTGACCAATTTACATTTAGACAGTTAGACAATTAGACAGTTAAACAATTGTCAATTGATACAATTGGGCACAAGCGTTATTCCATTAACGAGCAATGGCCGAAGCTAATAGACAGTTATGCCAGGATGTCGGTGATTACTTTGCCGTGGACGTCTGTCAGGCGGAAATCACGACCACTGTATCGATAGGTGAGCTTCTCATGGTCGAGTCCCATGATATGCAGCAACGTGGCATGCAGGTCATGAACATGAACTCGGTTCTCGACCGCAGTCAGTCCAAATTCATCAGTGGCTCCATAGGAGTATCCAGGCTTCACGCCTCCGCCAGCCATCCAGACAGTGAATCCATAATGATCGTGGTCTCGCCCCTTTTGGCCTTCTGAAGTGGGAGCTCGTCCAAATTCCCCGCCCCACATGACTAAGGTGTCTTCCAGCATCCCTCGTTGTTTGAGGTCCTCTAGCAAAGCAGCAATTCCCTGGTCGCAGGCATCGGCTAGACGTTTGTGGCCACCGACAATATCTCCATGGCCGGTATCCCAAGCTATGTCATATCCATCAATCGTTAATGACAGTTGAACCATGCGGACGCCACGTTCCACAAGACGGCGTGCTAACAAACAGCCTTTGGCATATTGGGTAGGTCCGTAAAGGTCCAGTGTCTTCTGTGTTTCTCGAGTGACGTCAAATGCCTCAGGCACAGCGAACTGCATACGGAATGCCATTTCCATTGCCTGAATACTGGATTCCAGTGCAGCGTCTTGCTCTTGATTTCGCAAATCAATCTGATTGAGTTGAGCTAATAGATCTGCCTGCTCGCGTTGCGAGCCTCGGGAAAGATATTGGTTCTTTAAGTCGCTGACGATGCGGTCCGGGTGCATCGAGTTGATGTTCACATAACAACCGGAATAGGCACCTGGTAGGAAACTGTTACTGTAGTTTGCAGTCTTTCCACGAGCCTGTGCGTGAGGCGACATGGCAACGAAGCCGGGGAGATTATCTGTTTCAGCACCCAGGCCATAAACCAGCCACGAACCAAGGCTGGGTCGTACCGCTTGAATGTGCCCCAGATTGAACATCAAAATCGCTCCGGCATGTTCTGGGATGTCTGTGTGCATCGAATGAATGAAGCACAGGTCATCCACTTTTTCTGCAACCTTGGGGAAAATGTCACTGACCCATTTCCCGCTCTCACCATACTGCTTGAAACCGAACGGCGACTTCATGAGACCGTTTTTGGTGTTCCGGAGGGATTTGCGATCAACCAATTCAGGACGCTGCCCCGCGTATTTCTCGATCAGAGGTTTGTGATCGAAGGTGTCGACCTGACTTGGCCCGCCGGGCATAAATAATTGGATAATACGCTTTGCTTTGGGGGCGAAGTGAGGAGCTTTCGGAAACAGCGGCGAAGATGGTGAAGGAGAATCTGCCGAGGCCGTTTGGGAAAGCATTTGTTGCAGGCCAAGCGTGCCAAACCCAGCGCCGAAACGGCTCAGCATTTCACGACGTGAAATACCAAGGATGGATGGGTCTAGTGTGGGAAGCTTCTTGTTTCGCATGATTTCGCTCGTCACTTTGATTGTTTGATTTGAAGGTAGAGGCAGAAAGAGCTATTACTCAGTTTACCTTATAAACATTAGTTCATTAGAACTAAGCAGT
>CALKCC010000155.1 GCA_938082855.1 uncultured Pirellulaceae bacterium
ACGAACAAACAACAATTGACCGTATGGCACGAAAGTCTCGATGAACCGGTCGCTGTTCGTTATGGCTTCAGTAATCTTCCTCACGGCACGCTTATGAATGGTAAAGAAATCCCCGCTTATCCGTTTCGCACCGACTCCTGGCCTCTCACTCCTCACCAATCGACCGGTGACTACGAAGTCCTCAAAATTAAGACGTCGAACAATTAACCTGCTACCGACACGCCAGTTTTTATCAACAATTTGCTGCCATGATATCACCACTAAACAAATACTTTCCAATCGTCGCCTTGCTAGCTAGCGGACTCCTGTTCTCTTGCTTGTCCGATAAGGTTGTCGCCGAAGACACATCTCCCTCTAAACCAAATTTCGTTGTGATTTTCATTGATGACATGGGGTACGGTGATATCGGTCCTTTTGGCTCGACTCAAAATAGCACCCCCAACCTTGACCGAATGGCCAGAGAAGGGCACAAGCTAACGTCGTTCTACGTCGCATCTCCCGTTTGTACACCTTCCCGAGCGGCTCTTATGACCGGCTGTTATCCACAACGAGTTGGGCTGGAAAGAGGGTCTGGACACATCGTCCTGTTCCCAGGAGATCACCACGGACTCCCCCCAGACGAAATTACAATTGCAGAAACGCTGAGCAAGCACGGATACGCCACAGGATGTTTTGGAAAATGGCATCTTGGGGACCAACCACCCTTCTTACCCACAGCACAAGGTTTTGATCGATATTTCGGGATCCCATACTCGAACGATATGTGGCCTCACCTCCGCCGGTTCCAATGCCCCTTACTACCCCTTTTGGAAAATGAAAAGGTGGTAGATATTGTCAAAGACATGGACGATCAGGCAACACTCTGCCGCCGCTTTACGCAACAAGCCATCGACTTCATAAAGAGTCATAAGGACGAACCATTTTTCGTCTATTTGCCTCACGCGTTCGTCCATGGTCCACGACTCGCTTCTCCTAAGTTCATGCAGAAGGCCCAATCGGTAGAAGAGGCTCAGGTTGAAGAGGTAGATTGGAGCGTAGGCCAAATTCTAGACACATTGCGTAACGAAGGTTTAGATCACAATACGCTAGTCCTCTTCACTTCAGACAACGGTCCGGCGGGAGGTTTATCCGCAGGACCTTTACGTGGTCGTAAAGGATCGGCCTATGAAGGGGGACACCGCGAGCCAACCATCGCCTGGTGGCCCGGAACGATTCCGGCCAGTTCCTCCAGCGACGAGATTATCACGGCGCTCGACATACATCCGACTTTTGCGAAACTCGCAGGTACCGCGGCCCCAGCCGATCGAATCATTGATGGTCATATCAATACCAATGTGTTATTAGGAAAACCTGAGGCCAAAACACCATACAAGCAGTTTTTTTATCAACAAGGTGGAAAGTTAGCCGCGGTACGATCGGGCAACTGGAAGTTATTCACCAATGGGGAACTATACAATTTGCAAACGGATCTTGGCGAAAAGAGCAATGTCGCTGCTGATCACCCTGCTGTGGTCGCTAGGTTAGACGAATTGCTTACTGAGTTTGCAGCTGAAGTCACGGACAATGCCCGTCCAGTCGGACTCTACCCAAACGCTAAAACACTTGCCCCCAGGATCGGAATTGAAGGTCCTGATGCATACATCCCTACGCTTAAGTTACCGTTGAGAAAATAGTTGCTTCATGGCTCCGGCGGATTAGCCGGAAGTACGCACTTGCATCGCGAACTGACTCCTGCTGAGTAGCCCAAGCAAGCGACGACGCCTACAGGACGCGTCACTTCTCTATGTGTTTAAATTAGGCCAATATCTCTTTGATCACATGACCATGATCAATATCAAGCCGCTTACGCCCTGGAATTTCCAGCTTCCGTGTATCAAGGCCTAGTTGGTGCATGATAGTAGCATGCACGTCGGTAACGTAGTGCCTATTTTCGACTGCATGAAAGCCAATCTCGTCCGTCGCACCATGCGCAATTCCACCACGAATCCCACCGCCTGCCATCCAAACCGAAAAACCAAATATATGATGATCACGTCCAGTGCCACCTTGAGACCCCGGAGTCCTGCCAAATTCACTAGCAAACACGACAATCGTTTCATCCAACAAACCACGACGATCTAGATCCTCGAGCAATCCGCCTATCGGCTTGTCGACCGCCAGTGCATTTTTACTATGGTTGGCTTGCAGGCCTCCATGAGCGTCCCAGCGTCCCGCACCACCAGCGCCGTGTTGGACCTGTACAAAACGCACTCCCCGTTCCACCATACGGCGTGCGGCAAGTAACGTCATCCCAAAGTCTTTACTGTGCGCTTGATCAATTCCATAAAGCGATTTGGTTTCTTCCGTCTCTTTTGAAAAGTCCACCACTTCGGGAATCGACTTTTGCATACGGAAGGCAAGATCATAGGACGCCACTCTTGCCTGGAGATTCTTGTCGACAGGATAATCTTCAGCCCGCAAGCCATTCAGCTGTTCCAACAAGTCCTTGCCGATTTCTCTGGAATCCGGCTTTACTGAAATTGCTGGCTTACTGTAGTCCAACGGGTTTGCTGGGTTCACACGCAACGGAACAGCGTCGTAGGCGGGACCTAAATAGTGGCCATCTCGATTATTCCAATACTCTCGATTACCGAAGTTAACGAATTGCGGAAGGTTTTCATTCAGCGAGCCAAGACCATAATCCACCCAGGCTCCGAGAGTCGGGAAATCTCCGTCATTACGGTGGCGGCCCGAATGAAATTGAGTTTGTGCTCCGTGATTACTATCGGTGGTCCACATCGACCTTATGATCGCCAACTTATCAACATTTCTAGCAATGTGTGGGAACCAATCGCTGATCGCAATTCCATTCTCGCCGTGTTGCCTATATCCCACTTGCAATGGATATAGCTTATTTCGCTGATTCCCGTTGCCATCGGGGACAACCAGACGTTCAATCGCTAGTCGATCTGGATTCTGTACATCAGCAAACGGAGTTTCAGCAATCGTTTTGCCAGCATACTTATTGAGCATAGGTTTTGGGTCAAAGCTCTCAACCTGACTAACACCACCATTCATGAAAAGCCAAATCACACTTTTGGCTTTTGGAGCAAAGTGGGGATTGCCTGTAGGAGTCTCCCACTCATCTGGATTACCATATCCCTCTTTACTCAGCAAAGAGCTCAGTGCTAAACCGGCTAACCCGTGCATCGAAGTTCGAAGCATCCCCCGCCTGCTATCTTGCATCTGATTCATCACCAACTACCTCACCACCAAAAAGTCATTGTGATTTAATAACACCCAAACAAGATGCTGTTGTCGATCGACTGTCGACTCACCTTCAATCATCTCCCAACGTTTCCAAGCTAAAGACATCACCTTTAACTCTTCAGCGGTAGCTTCTACACCGAGAATATGATGAAACGAATATTCAATAAACGCCGTATCATCCTGCGTCTTTGAAGCAATATAGGCGGCAATGGGTTTGGCTTCATTGAGCACCGTTGTACTATTGGCCATCGCCAGAGCCTGTTGTGGAACGATACTCGCTTCTCGTTGATAACAATCAGTAACCAAGGCTTCATCGAACATGGTAAGAAACAGGTTGCGACTATTGTTCGAGTGGAAGAAATACAGGCTTCTCCGCTTAGATTTTGGCTGTTCTCCAGATTCAATCGGCGGACCACCAACTTGCAGATCGAGTTGATCACCCAATCTCAAAACACTGTCTCTAACCGCTTGCGACTCCAATCGCATCGGCACTCGCCTCCACCAGGAATCATTTTCACCATCCAAAACCAACTGAGGTGCGTTCGCCTTGACACGAGAGCTCATCAAATACGCCTCTGAGCTCAGGATTAACCGGTGTAGATGTTTGAAACTCCAACCCGATTCCATAAACTCCGACGCTAACCAATCCAGTAGTTCTTGATTCTCGGGTTGGTGTCCGTTCCTTCCAAAATCAAATACGGTCCGCACAAGTGGCTGCCCCATATGTCGCAACCATACATGATTGACGGCAACGCGAGCTGTTAGAGGATTCTGTGAATTCACGATCCAGTCAGCTAAGGCCGTACGCCGTCCGGTACTGTGAGGTAAAAATGGTTTTGTTGGATCGTCACTGCCCGAGCTTGCAAAACGAGTCGGCGTCCACTTCGCACCTACAAGCAACTCAACTTCTGCTTCTTCGGGGATCTCTGCCGACATAGTCTGTTCGTATTGCGCTACCTTTTCCTGAGCCGTCTCGAATTCCTTTTTTAATTTAGCGCCATCGCCTTTCCCCTTTTCCAGTGCTGCAGCTGCGATGGTCAAGTCACGCTTCGCTTCTAGCGTCGCAATTTCGCGAGCAGCTTGAATTGCATCTATCCGGGATTCCTTAGAAGCATCCTCGGTCCCTTCACGAACGGAAGTGAACCATACAACTCTGCGTTCCAATCCCTTGAGCCGCATGTTGGCAATTTCCAGCTCCTGCTTCGCTAATTCAACATTCACTTTCGCCTGTGCATAGGCTTCCTTGGGATTCATACCGGACGCGATTGTCGTATCTGGAGTCGCCCCAGCTTCTTCTAACTCAATAGCGTCGGGTAATTCACGAAGCTTAAATGACTTAAAGACGGCTAGTACATCAAAGGCTGACAATTGCAGTGCGCCTTTACGTCTCGTAAGCGGGCTACGCCAGGCTAGCATTAGTTCACCATCCAAATATGCATTCACGAGATTGTCGCGAACACGGATCATGAACTCATATTCACGATTGGTTTCAAATTGAATTTTTCGCAAACCATTCGACGGATATTGATATGGGCCTTCCTTAGCATAAGAGGCCTGAATTTTCGGGCCCTGTTGGTATCCACTGATGTAAATATTGTTAGCGCTCTCACCTGCCTTCAACGTTGACGTTGGGTCCGCGACAACAGCATCAAACTCAATTCCGATACTTCGCCATCTACTTCCGCCTGTCGTGACAAATTTCAAGGTCGCTTCAAAGTCGTCCGGTACAGGCTGCCGTAACCGCAGGACACTTCTTTGTG
>CALKCC010000156.1 GCA_938082855.1 uncultured Pirellulaceae bacterium
CTGGCACTTTCCGCATTACAGCAACCATGGAATGCAAAGCCCCGGAGGAGCGATTCGTGTCGGCGATTGGAAGTTGCTCGAGTACTTTGAAAACGGAACCGTACAATTGTTCAATCTGAAGAAGGATCTAAGCGAACAACACGATCTATCTGAGGTGGAACCGGAAAAGGCGGCTCAGCTATTGAGTCAGCTACGCGACTGGCGAAAACGGGTCGGAGCCAACATGATGCCTCCCAACCCCGCATGGCAAAAGGGTTTGGATTAAACATTTAGCCATTTAACCATTTAGCCATTTAGCCATTTAACCATTTAGCCAGTTAAACAATTAAACAGTTTGACAGTTAGACAGTTGTCAGTTTTTACAATTGGACAGTTAATCATTTGGTACATGTAAAAATGTCCAATGATACATGGCTAAATGGTTAATTGGCTAACTGGTTAAACGAGATCGTCCGTTCCACCTTCGCCCGTTGGGCTTCAGTGGATAAACTCCGTCCTTAGCTGCAGAAACAGGGAGCTTGTCCGTCGTAGTCCGAAGGACGAAGTCGGATAGGCCGAACGGCCGAAGCCGAGATGCCAGTTAGACAGTTAGACAGTTAGACAATTGGGTCAGTTTTTGGATTGGCTAATGCAGTAGAGATGTGTTGCCGTGCGGATGAAGAGTTGATTATCCGCGATGGCTGGCGAGGCCATGCAACCGGATTCCAGCGTATTACGACTGACAACCTTAAACTCTCGGCCCAGTTCCAAAACTGAGGTAACCCCGGTGCGGTCCAAAAAGTAAATGTGATCGTTCGTTGCGACCGGCGATGTGCTAAACGACCCCCCTAGTCGATCTCGCCACACCAACTCACCAGTGTCAGCAGTGATACACGAAGCTACTCCAGTCTTGTCAGCCACAAAATACAACAGTCCATCTTTTAGAATCAGCGATGGAGTCGAAGGGCAAGTAACGTTGTATTTCCATTTCACGTCTTTCTCGGTTAAGACGCCGGAACCGGAGATATCAATGGCCCAGATTTCAGGACGTCCAAAGTCGGTAACGACATAGGCCATATTGCCATTAAAGACCGGTTGTGGAACCGCGGAAAAGCCAGAGTAGGAAATCCGCCACACTTCGTCACCGGTGTTTGGGTCATATGCGTAACAGCCCTGAGCCGCTGGGCTGACCAGCAGATCTTTGCCATTCACGTTCCGAATGACGGGCGTCACGAAGGCCTTTCGAGCATGATTCCCTACGCCCGATAGATCAAGTGAACGGGTTGTCGTCCAGGCCGTTTTACCTGACGATTTATCCAAGGCTGTGATGTGCTGTACGTCATAGCCGTCGCAATGGAAAATCAATAGGTCCTTGAAGAGAATCGGAGATGACCCTGGACCTTCTTGGTGGTTGAGATTTATATCCTGTCGGCGCCAAACAACATCAGCTGTTTTAGTGTCGATCGCGGCGACGCCATACGTTCCGAAATACAAATAGACCATTCCATCTTCAATTGCCGGTGTTGGTGATGCAAATGAGTTCAAAGCATTGCTGGCTTCCAGTTTGTCGATATGGAATAACTCGATATTGTGAAGTAGCTTGCCGTCGCGACTAAAACATAGAGCGTGTAAGTCGTGTCCTTCGTTCATGGCAGTCGCCATCCAGATTTGATCGCCCCAAATAACTGGAGAGGAGTGACCTTTTCCGGGAGTCTTGGACTTCCAGACAATGTTTTCAGATTCATTCCAAGTCGTTGGTAGGTCGGCCTCTAAATGCAGGCCATCAGCATTTGGCCCTCGGAATCGAGGCCAGTTCTCCGCAGCGAAGAGGGAGGAAACTGTAGTAATCAGTAAAAGAGCAAGTACTAGGCGGGGAATACGATATCGCATCTGGGGAACTCTTGTTTGTGTTTCAAGTAAGGCTAGACTGTTGAGTATTATAACCATTTGTTGATTTTGGAACTTTGGAGAGTTGGATATGCCTCATAGATTTTTCGTATTTGTGTTTTGCTTGATGTCCACAACGAGCGTCTGGGGACAAGGCGTTATTGCTGACGAAGAACTTGAGTATCCCTCGTATAGCCCTCAAGATTCGGACATCGTTATTTCACGTAGCGACTATCTGGAAAAGCTCGAGGGCTTTTGGCTCGCCGAGTGTATCGCGAATTGGACGGGCTTGCGTACCGAAGGTGTGAAGAAGACAGGGCCGTTTTATACAGACAAAGCGTGGGGAACCAAGCAGGGGCGCCGCAAAAACGGTCAGCCACAGATGATCGAATTTGTTCTGGTTGAAGAAGGCGAGGTGTGGGGAGCCGATGATGACACGGATATCGAATATATCTACCAAAGTATCCTCGATACCAATAACACGAGTGTTGTCTCCGGTGAAATGATCCGGGAAGGTTGGCTTAAACACATTAAACATGAAGAGCAGAATTATCTGTGGGTTTCGAATGAAAAAGCACTGCATCTAATGCTGGACGGATTAGTGCCTCCGTTGACGAGCCTGCCCGAACATAATCCACACTTTGACCAAATCGATGCTCAACTTACCACCGAAATCTTTGGATTGTTTGCACCTACACGTCCCGATGTCGCTCTGAAAATGTCCCACCTTCCGATTCGAACAACCGCTTATCGGGACGCTGAATGGATTGCCGAATTTTATGTTGTCATGCACGCGCTAGCCCCTAGCGTTGACCCGGCAATGTCGACTCAGGAGCAGGTGATGTGGTTGGCCGAACAGGCTCGGAAGCGTATTCCTCACGAATCGTATGCGGCCAAAATGTACGATTTTGTGAAAGCGGATTACGAAAAGAATGAAGATAAAGACAACTGGGAAGCGACGCGTGACTTTCTGAATTGGCGTCATACTGGCCAGACGATCGATGGTTACAACTACAAAAGCTGGTTTGATGCTGGGATCAATTACGGCGCCAGTTTGATTAGCTTGTTCTACGGTCAGGGCGATCTTAAACGAACTATTAAAATTGGTTCTTTGTGCGGTTGGGATTCGGATAATCCGACAGCCACCTGGGGCGGACTTTTAGGGTTCTTGATCGGTAAAGAGGGGGTAAAGAACGCCTTTTCGGATAAGAAACTTTCCACGCTCTATCGCATCGGTCGTACACGCGTCAATTTCCCTGACCGTACTCCGGATTTGGATGGCGATGATACCTTTGAAATGATGTCGACCCGTGGCATTCATGTTATCGATCGAGTCGTGATTGAAGAAATGGGCGGAGGCGTCGATCTGGAGAAAGACGTCTGGTATATCCCCGCCAATCCGGCCGTGCCACGAGCGAATTACTAAAGTCGGTTGTCGCCTCACTTGTTATCACATTCATAGAAATGACTTTTTATGCCTAACTTCAATACTCCAATCACTACTAAATCGAAAGTGACTGTTTCGGCTTTATGCTTTGTCATCACGCTGCTGGCGAATGCCTCGCACGGTCAACAGATTGAGCTTACAGATTTAAGAGATATTGAGATTCGTGGTGATCTGGCTGAACGAACGGAGTTGGCAGTTGGCTATCTCGACTTAGCTACTCGTCAGCAATTATGGAGTGGTTTTGAAGCGGAACTGACAGATGATCACTCGTTTGGATTGTGGGCAGCCGATTGGCCTGGCCGTACGTTGGAGGCCTATGCTCGAACGTCTCTGGCCTTAGGGAAACCTACCTCAAAACGCTTTGACGAAGTTGGTTTTGGACTGTTGGGTAACCAGCGACGAGACGGCGCATTCAAAAATGGAAAACCCACTTCTCCGGAACGAACAGGCTATGCGTACTCAAACGGCTATTGGTTTGGGAATGCCCGAGGGTTGCTAGGGTTGATTTGGGCTCACAAATATAAGCCACAACAAGAAGCCTATCTCGAAAGCGCTAAAAAGTTGGGCGATCACTTCATTGCTAATTACTTTGCTGAAGGGCAACTAGGCGCACCAAGTTCTTTTTGGTGGGTCGGCACTGAAGCCATGGTTGAGTTGTATGGTATTACAGGGGATCGTAAGTATTTAGATTTTGGAGTGCGGATTGCCCAGTCGGTACCGGATGTTAATCCAATCAGTCAGCATACCCATTCATACCTCTTAGCGATCCGCGGCATCGTTAATATCTGTGCTCATCTGCAAACAGAAGAGGAAGCAAGCGTTAGACAGGCGTTACTGGCCAAAGCGTTAAAACAGCATCAATATTTTGAAGACCATGTCATGTGGCCAGGTGGTGGAATTGTCGAACATCTGGGGCAACCGGAAGGCTATAGCCTTAACTATTGGTTTGACGAGGGTTGCAGTGTGTTTGACTGGTGGGGGCTGAATGTAGATCTTTGGCGCGTCACCAGAGAGACCCGATTCCTGGATATGGCCGAACGTACAGCTCGAAATCACCTTTTGTTTAATCAGGATCGTTCGGGTGGATTTTGCGGTGATCGGGGAATTGATTTCGTAAGAGAGGGTTCACCCTGGCCGTTTTGTTGTGCTATGCACGGTACGCGTACGCTGGCGGAGATTCCTCAGTACATTGCCACAACGGATCAAGCATCGATCTTTGTAAGTTTCTACTATCCGTCTACCACGGATTTGGTTGTTCAGAACCAGAACGTCACGATTGACATGGAGTGTGATTATCTGACCAATGGTGTTGTCGAGATGACAGTTGATTCGGCACAGGAGTTAAATGTCCCATTGAAAATACGAGTGCCTGCCTGGAGTCGAGTTGCCAAACTCAGTATTAACGGGGAGCCACAGGAAGCGGTTGTGAAAGAAGGATGGTGTGTTCTTAATCGTGTCTGGAAAGCAAAATCGGACATTCGAATACAGTATGAAATGGTCGTGCGGACTGAGCCTATGAATGACTTTATAGGTCTACAGGAAGGAGACGATACCTCACGAAAGAGCCTTTGGTTTGGTCCTCGTCAACTAGTTTATAACCAGTCGATCAATCAGGATTTTCATAATGTTGTCCCAGGTCAGCCTGCACTACGACATGTCTACCAAGCGTATGGTGAGTTACAACTGGATCAATCTACCAAACAGACACCGCTTACGATTGGAGAGAAGAAGTACACAAAAGGTATTGGTACCCATTCGGTGAGCGAAATCACCTTTTGGCTGGACGGACAGTTCAAGGAATTTCGGTCTGACATTGGTATCGATGCATCTGCCGAGGGAGCAGGTGCCGTAAGGTTCAAAGTCTGTGCTGACGGTAAAGTCGTTCACGGTGACGTCGTGAAGGCCAGTATCGGCGAAAAGAATGAAGGACAAGTCCAGTCTCTTTATGGATTTGAAGTGACGGCCATGTCAGGAAGGGATCCAGCCAGAACGATACTGGTCGACGTTGCCAACGCTAAGTTGCTCACTTTGGTGGTGGACGAAGCGGTGAATGGTCTCGCTAAAGATTACGCCAACTGGGCTGAGGCACGGTTGATCAAGGAGGATGGTACTGTCGTTTATCTTAGTGATCTTCCGAATGACCGAGCCAAGGGGCTCCCTTTCGATCAATTAGAAATTGATGAGGAGAACGTCCATAATGTCACGGCAGAGCAGGTGACATTTGGTGTTTCTGTGGCAGGCAAAAATGTGCCAGTCGTGTTCAGTTTTCTTGATTCGCTTGGCTACGATCTAATGAAGAACCGACCGGTATTACGGTCCTACGTGAAGACATCGGATAATTAACTACACAAAACAGAGGAATACCCGTGAAGATAATTCGTGCAGTCAGTTTTCATCTTTTGTGGTTGGTGTGTGTAGGGATCGCTGTCCCCGGATTATTGCAGGCAGAGGTTTCCCGTCCCAATCTAATTATCGTTTTGTGTGACGACCTCGGTTACGGCGACCTTGCCTGCTATGGAAACAAAGTGGTCAAAACGCCTCACCTCGATCAGTTTGCTGCCGAAGGAATCAAGTTTACTCGCTGCTATTCGGCTGCTCCCAACTGCTCTCCCGCTCGAACCGGACTGATGACCGGGCGAACTCCTTACCGTGCTGGCATTCACAATTGGATCCCATACAACTCGCCCATGCACGTTCGTAAGCAGGAAACCACATTGGCAACTCTGTTGCAAAAATCCGGTTATCAAACCTGCCATGTTGGAAAGTGGCATATGAATGGAAACCTGACCGACGTTCGATATCCTCAACCGACTGACCATGGATTTGATTGGTCCTTTGGTACCCAAAACAATGCATTACCGTGCCATAAAGATCCGGTTAACTTTGTCCGCAATGGGAAAGCGGTCGGGCCGTTAAAGGGATATGCTGCTGATTTGGTGACCGATGAAGCGATTCGCTGGTTGGATCAGGAACGTAACGATGATGCTCCATTCTTTCTATATGTGGCCTATCATGAGCCGCACGAACCAATTGCTTCAGACCATAAGTATGCCAAGCTTTACGAGGCTCAGGGAAAGCCTAGTATCTACGATCCTGAGGTATCGAGCTTTCAGGCGCACCACGGAAATATCACTCAGATGGATGCAGCTTTTGGCAAGTTACTAGCTCACTTGGAAAAACGCGGACTTCGCAATGACACGTTACTGTTTTTTACCAGTGACAATGGTCCTGCAATTACCAACGCCCATCCTCATGGCAGTACAGGAGGCCTGCGAAACAAAAAAGGTTCTGTCTATGAAGGTGGTATACGTGTTCCAGGAATCTTGCAGTGGCCTCGAGTACATCGAACGCCACAAGTTTTGGATCATCCGATTAGTGGAGTGGATGTCTTGCCATCCTTTTGTCATGTGGCAGGTATTGTTCCGCCACGGTCGCTAAATCTGGACGGCGCAAGTTTTATCGGTGCTTTGGGTGGTCGACCCATCCAGCGGCACAAACCGTTGTATTGGCAGTTTCATGCCGCCCGTGGTGAGGATCAAGTCGCCGTCATTAAGGACAATTGGAAGTTGATCGGGCAATTTGAAGGCGGGAGCTTACCCCCTCACGGAGATATTTTTGCAGAACACCAGGAGCGAATTCACAATGCCGAGATTACGCGTTACCAGCTCTTTGATTTATCCGTGGATGAAACGACCGACGTCAGGCAGGAACACGCCTCGATAGCCGCTCCGCTTGAAAATTACATGCAACGCATTTTTAAGTCCGTTCAAGCGGATAATCCCACGTGGCCCGCCTGGACCTGGCCTCGGGAAGAAGGAAAGCTAATTCGAGCTTACGTTGATTCGTTGAAGGCCAAGTAAGCTGCTGGACTGTCTGTGGTGCGACGAACTAGGTTGCTCAAAGCGTCCAATTCGCTTTGAGTTGTCGTTGATTTTTAGCGTAGAATGAAACCTGTAGCGCGGATGGTCGTGCTCTTTCAAATACCATGGGGATCATCGAGTATGAAGACGATGCACCGACATTCAGGTGAATTCAACACTGCTTCTCAGTTAGCCATGCCTGGTATTCAGGTTGGTTCACGGCGATGGTTCCTTAAAACGGGCACTGCAGCGATGGCTAGTTTGCCACTGGCAACGTTGCAGCAGATTCAAGCTCAAGCAACTACAGGTTCCTCCAAAAAATCGGTCATTTTGTTTTGGCTCAGCGGTGGACCCAGCCAAATTGATATGTGGGATCCCAAGCCGGACGCTCCTGTGGAAATTCGCAGTCCCTTCGACACCATTTCCACTTCTGTGCCGGGGATACAGTTTACCGAGCATCTTCCTAAGCAGGCGGCCATTGCAGATAAGATTGCCGTGTTACGAGCAGTTGATTGCTCAGCCAGTAATCACACTCCGATCACGATGCAGGCAGGGAATCCACTGGCTCGCCGAACGAATGATGGAAAGGATGGAGGGGGATATCCTTCCATGGGATCCGTGGTCGCGAAATTTCGAGGCGCGAATGATCCGTCGATGCCGGCCTTTGTTGGTTTAGCCAATTCCTGGGTGTCAGATGTTTATGGTGCAGGGCACATGGGCAGTAAGTTCGAACCGGTTAAGGGGCTTGAGCTGGCCGATAAATTCAAACTCCCGCAAGGCCTTAATATCGAGCGTTTGCAAAACCGAGCTGCATTGCGAGAACAGATTAATACCGCTCGACGCCAATTGGACAATAACCAACGACTGGATCAGTTCGATGCCAACACTCAGCGAGCCGTTGACATGGTACTGTCCGGAAAAGTCGAAAAGGCTTTTGATGTCAGTCAGGAAAGTGATCAGTTGCGTGACAAGTATGGTCGTGTGAGTGTTGGAGAAAAGGCGATTCTGGCGCGGCGGTTGGTCGAGGCAGGAGTCTCCTTTGTACTGGTAAGTGGAGCCTGGGGATATTTTGATCACCATGGCGATAATGTGCGTTGGGGTGGAATTGAAAAAGGTTTGAAGCCACTCCTACCACGAGTGGATCAAGTTTACGCGGCATTAGTCGAGGATTTGGACCAACGCGGAATGCTTGATGACACGCTTGTCATGATGATGGGCGAATTCGGACGATCGCCTAAGATAAATACGGAAGCAGGGCGTGATCACTGGGTACCTGTCATGTCGATGATCATGTCGGGAGGCGGTATTGCGGGCGGCCAGGTGATTGGTAGTACGGACCGAACGGGTGGCGAAATTAAGTCTGGTAAAGTGCGGCCTCAGGATTTAGCAGCAACGGTGTTTGATCACTTAGAGATTGATCTATCGAGTCATTGGGTCAACCCTCAGGGACGTCCTATCCCTATTGTGCAAGAAGGCGGCACGCCGATTTAGCTTCATGCTTGCCAAGATATCGACACGCCAGTGAGATTAAATAGTTGGATTTTGAAGCTGCAGTACCGAATTCTCTGATCAGATTATAAGTTTGCTCTCACCAATAAAAGAACAATCATCAGTGTTACTTTGTTCTTATGACAGCTGTACCGGTGAGTTTGTCATATAACGTACGTTTAGATTCTCCTAAAGCCATAAATAGCCCGAGTATCCAGATGATGAATAGGAACATAGCAACCGTTGACAGTTCGCTGATTTCCATGAACACGCCTACGAAGAATAGCCAAAAAGGTAGAAATTTAACCACTGCTCGGATGAAGTAAACTCCAATATCACCAGGTGTTCCATCCTCTCTGGCGACTTTAATTCCCAGTATCTTCCCTGCCGGACTAACTCCGAAGAACGCTTCGAGCAGTATTATTGCCACTTGCATAAAAAACTGGCCAAGAGCCTCACTTAGTAAGAATCCAACAATACTTCCGAGTGCGAAGATAGCAGTCGTATCATCACCAGTCGTTTCACTACCAGCGTTAGACACGCTTAGCATTATTCCCAAAATGAATGCGCCTATATACTTTCCAATGAAAGCGCCTACGACCAAGGAAGTTATATAATCAATGATTCCGACACCGAATCTGATTCCCGGCCCAGCTAACTCCTTCGCTCCAGGGACTCCGGATGTCGGCTCCGAGGTGGCTGTGGATTCGTATGCATTACTTTCATATTCACCCGTGCTCATTTTCTCATCCTCATGAAACAAGAATAATTTCATTACTATTTGAACAGGTGCGTTTGTTTGGTTGGTAGGGCGATTTATTTTTTTATTTGGGGACTTAAGCAATTTGGATGGACCATTTGCGAATTCGAGACTCCGCAGAGAATCCACCACCAGCCTGACTGCCATTTTGGCTTCGGCCGTCCGGCCTATCCGACTTCGTCCTTCGGACTACGACGGATAAACTCTCTGAGTTCCACGCTGCACAGTCATTCGGAGCAAATTTATATCCAACTGTCTAACTGTCTAACTGTCTAACTGTCTAACTGTCTAATTGTCTAATTGTCCAACTGGCTAACTGGTTAAATGGTTAAATGCCCAACCGTCTAACTGGCAACGATTCACTTCTGGGTTTTGACTATAATAAACGTTCCCATTACTCCCATTACGAATCAACCTTATGGTGACTTTCGCATGAGAAATTCTATTCAGCGACGAAGTTTTTTGTCAGCAGCCGGCGTGTCAATTGCTTTACCGATGCTCGAAGCGATGGCTCCTGCCGCTCAAGCCTCGACTGCTAAACCGATTAAACGTTTCGTTTGTATGTCGAACAATTACGGCATCTACCGGGATGCGTTTTTTCCGGATGCCGAGCAAGCGGGGGCAGACTATGAAATGCCCGAGACGCTTAAGCCACTGGAAAAACACCGACAGGACTTCACCGTGTTCTCTAATCTGGACCATGGGAATACGATCGGCCATCAGGGAGTTCCTGTTCTGCTAAGTGGAGTCAGGCCTCATCTGGCTTCCTACTATGCGGAAGGAAATATGAGTGTCGATCAGAAGATTGCTGAATACGAAGGTGCCAATACTCGTTTTCCATCCATGACGGTTCGTGTTAATGAGTCCAATCTGATTAGCTTCACGCGTACCGGCGTTCAGGTTCCAGCGATCGACTTGCGTGGCATGTTCCGTGCATTGTTTATAGAAGATGTAGCGGAGAAAAAAGCTACGGCTGCCGAGCGTTTCAAGCGACAGAATAGCATTCTGGATGTGGTATTGGACAAAGCCAAAGCCGTGGAAAAGGATTTGGGCAAACGGGATCAGCAGAAATTTGCAGAATATCTGGAAGCGGTACGCACTCTTGAAAAGAAAATCGAACTTCAGCAACCTTGGCTGGATCGTCCCAAACCTAAAACCGAGTTAGCAGAGCCTCAACCGGGCAAAGGAACAGAGGCCGATTTGCGTGCGATGGTGGAATTGATCGCCTTGGCTATTCAAACGGATTCTACGAGAGCCATCACGCTCAGTTCAGGTTTCGTCAACGGCGACTTTGGACTTAGCGGCGGCTATCACGGTTTCTCTCACCATGGGAATCGTCCTGATCATATCGATGCATTGAAGAAGATCGAAAACAACATCATGCGGCAAATGTCGCATTTAATGGATCTGCTCAAAGCTCAGGAAGACACTATCAATGGTGGAACCTTGCTTGATCACACCACCGTCATGTTTGGCTGTGGAATGGCGACCGGCCCACACTCGACAAAGAATCTGCCTTTGGTCGTAGCTGGCGGCGGCTTTCATCATGGAGAACATAAAGTTTATCCGGATTCGGAGTCTGCTCATCGCGTCCCAGCGGCGAATCTGTTGCTTTCTATTCTTCAAAACCATGGTGTTGAAGTGGAGCGGTTTGGTACTAGTTCCGGTACTCTAACTGATTTTGACTGGAGACAATCTTAATGAGTCGTGTCCAAGTGGTTTTATCACTACCGGCTATCGTCTTCTTCTTTTCATTCGTGGATACGGCAGCATCAGCGGGTAAGTCGCTGGATGATGTTCGCCCGTTTTTGAAGAAGTACTGTACTGAATGTCATGGTGCAGAAGTGCAGGAAAACAGTAAACGGTTCGATAATCTAAAAACGGATTTGAAGGACTTTACCACGCTGCAGCTATGGCAGGGCATTGTAGATCAGTTAAACCTTGGTGACATGCCTCCCAAAGATTCACTGCAACCGTCGGGAGATGAAATCGCGGATGTAATCGACCGTTTGACCCCCGTCCTCCGAGATGCCTACGCTCAACATAAAAGCACTGGAGCACAAACGGTGACTCGGCGGTTAAATCGCTTTGAGTTGCGTAACACCGTGAGAGATTTGCTGTATATCAATGATCCGGAATTGCGAATCGGGAATAAACCAAGGTTAGTGGACAACAACGGAAATGGTCGGGTTGAGAATACCAGTACTGATCCGTTCCGCTCCTTCCCAGGCGATGAAATCGAAGAGGGCTTTGATAACATTGGAAATCGTTTGGTCATGTCAGACTTTTTTCTGCGTTTGATGTTTGATGCAGCCGAAGAAAGCCTGGCTCTGGCGACGTATACCCAAGAGAAGCCCCAGATTGAAACACGGGACTATAAAGGTTTGCTGCTGCGAACTCACCGAAAAGATTTGCCTCGTCTGGCCAATGAAATCTATCCGGACGTCGATACCGTATTCTTCCGTGAAGCGATCACCCCTGATGAACTCCGTGGTGGTGTAAGAACATCAGCCAAATACCGAATTACTGTGGAAGTCTCGGCACATAATCAATCGCATCCTTGGGGCGAGTTGCTTCCGACGGATCAAACTCAGCCGATGATGGTCAATCTCCGGCTGTTTAAGCGTGGGACTCGAAATGATCATATTCCATTGGAGATGATTCAACTGCCCGGAGACGGACGCAGCAAAACCGTCACGGTGGAAACCTGGATCGACAAAGATTGGATGCCGCAGTTGATTTGGGAAAATGGCCCATCGGACCGGGAAGCTCGAGCCGACTTGATAGCCAAAACTTATTTACCGGACGTCTATGGGACACCTCCGGACAAAAACGTGCTGACTGACAAAAAGCAGTTTGACGAAGCGAATAAAGCGTGGCAGTTAGCGATTCATCAAGGTGTGATAAAGCAATATCAAGGACCAACAGTTCAAATCCACGGTATGAAGCTGGAGCCGATACTGGATCAATGGCCTCCGCGGAGTCATACCGAACTATATGGAGATGAGTCATTCAGCGATCAGGAAGTCGAAAGCTTGCTTCATCGTTTTGCTGAACGAGCCTTTCGACGACCGGTGACGATCGATGAGATCCAACCCTACATCGACTTGGTTAAATCTCAGTTGCATACCAAGCCAGAGATTCCTGCCGGCGGTATCCAGGATCTGATTTACCGAGTCTATGACGGTAAATGGACCAAGTTGCCGGTTTACGATGAACTAAAGCCTGTAAAGTCAGGGCAGTTGGCCGAGGGATTAATCGATATCCGTGTTGCCGGTAAACCGGATTACTACGGCGTTGTTTTTGAAGGTGTTCTCGATGTAAAGGTAGATTCTGAGTACACCTTTAAACTCGCATCCGATGATGGTGGGCGGTTAATCATTGATGACAAGCGAGTCATTGATCATGACGGTTTGCATGGAGCCTCGACCAAAACAGGGACAATTCAGTTAACCAAAGGCAAACGTAAGATCCGAGTTGAGTACTTTGCCTATGGCCAACCTAATAGCCTGCGAGCGTTTTGGAGCGGTCCGGGGTTCGTGGATGCACCACTTGCTGTCGGCAATGAAAGTAACGCTCCGGTCACACTGGATCAGGATACTCTGGCAGGAATTAAAGCCATGCAAATGGGGTATACCGCCATGTTGTGCTCGCCTGATTTCCTGTACTTGAAAGAAGTCAAAGAGAAATTGACGGATTACGAAGTGGCCAGTCGCTTGAGTTACTTCCTTTGGTCTTCGATGCCGGACCAAAAGCTTCTCAGTTTGGCAGCCGCAGGTAAACTGCATCAACCTAAAGTCCTACGAGCTGAAGTTGATCGTATGTTGGGTGACCCTAAAGCAGCGGCATTTGTGCAACACTTCACAGAACGTTGGCTACGTCTGGACAAGATTTCAGAAAGTCCTCCGGAGCTTAACGGTCCTTTCAGGGTTTATTGGGACCGACGAATGGAGCCTCAGATTCTGGAGCAGACAAGTACGTACTTCGGGGATTTGTTACAGAGCAACGGTCCAATTCGGTTGTTGATCGAGTCAGACTACACGTTTATGAATGAGCAGATTGCTCTGGTCTTTTACAATCGGGACGATGTGAAAGGTGATTATTTAAGACGTGTTGCCACTGAAGATCCACGGCGAGGCGGAGTATTGACCATGCCCAGCGTGATGACGTCTACCGCCAACGGAGTGGATACCTCACCGGTTGTACGGGGAGTGTGGGTTCTGGAGAACATTTTAGGAACGCCTCCTGCCGCTCCACCACCAGATGTGGAACCACTTTCTCCCGACTTGACCGAAGCCAAGACGATTCGTGAACAGCTACAGATTCATCGTGAACAGGTAACTTGTAACCGATGTCATCGAAAAATCGATCCACTTGGATTTGCCTTTGAGAATTTTGATCCAATCGGAAGATGGCGTGACCGCTATCGAGTAGGTGGCGAAATTGACCCTTCGACAACGCTATCCAATGGAGACGAGGTAAGTGATATCGTGGCTCTCAAAGCCAAGTTGGCTGAAAATGAATCTCAGGTGGCTCGCGGATTAACGCGCAAGTTGTTGGCCTATGCCAGTGGTCGTGTGCTGGAACCGGTAGATCGAGGCGATATCGATGCGATTGTCGAGACGTTGGACAAGTCCGGCAATCACCTTCAGGATCTCATTAAACTCGTCGTAACTAGCGACGTCTTCTTAACCAAATAGCTTATGGCGTCATTGTTGCGAATTGAGAAATTGGTTCGCCAACAGTTCTCCAAGGCGAACAATTCCTTCGGTTGTAATGACCAATCTCTTTTCCTGAGGAGGTAGGTCAAAGGCTTTGATATGAACAATATGAGGGTCTGCGTTGGCGACTTCAGCCACCATCGAAACGACATCGACTTGGTTGACACTTTCATGATCAGTCGGCTTTTGCTGACTTACAAACCAAGGGAGTCCGCTTATCTCTAAGTCTTTGCGACTTTGTTGCACGATGGTTTGTAATCGCTGAGCAGCCTCTTTCCTGTAAGGGTAAAAGGACATATCGTTCTCACCGAGATGATAAAAAACGCCAGCAATTTGAACATCGAATCCCTTCTCGATGAGACTTTGTTTGCTTTGGCGAATGAACTCGATGAAGGCTGGATACAGATGACGGGTCTTAGCCCTGCTTCCTTCCGGAGTCCAGTCGATAATTTGACTGCCGCTGTGGGTGAATTTAGCGATGGCAATTTGACCCTCCATGGCCTGAGTCAAAGTTGAGCCGAAACTGACTTCCGGACCAAAGGTGGAATAATAGCCTGCCGGACGGAGTGATTCCCAGTGGTTCGATGTTTTAACGCCTCCTCCCAAACTGTACCGGTAAGCAATTTTGGTTTGAGGTTCTAGCAACGCCTCACCACCTGCTATTTGAGATAGCTCACTTTGGAAGGCTCGTTCACCTTCCATGTTCCGGTGTCCTGCAAGAATAAAGAGCTTGATCGGTTTCTTGGCAGAGTAAGGAAGCTTCTTAAGTGACTTTGATTCAGCAGGTGTGACTCCGATGTTTTGAAGATATGCCTGTGCGTAATTCTCGCCATGTTGTAGTTGTCCCAAAGTCCCATAGTGGTAATGGAGTCCTACCGGATTACCAATTTCAGCACCGATGTGAGATGTCGGAATGTATTCAGCATGTTCATCGGCAGCGGTGACTTCTTTTTGTCCGAGGCTAATGGCGTACATGCGGGGGCGCAAATCCATGCCCCAGATTGTCTTGGTGCACAATTCCCCGATGTAGAACTGAAGGTTGGGCACCTCTAAATCGTCTCTCCATCGTTGCAAAAAGTTCTTCAGATTCTTACCGTAATTCTCCATGTACTCCGGATTAAACATGTCATTTTCGCCTTGATGCCACATGAATCCTTCGATTCGATAAGGGATCCCCTCTGAATCGAGTTGTTCAAGAGAGTCACGAATTGTCTTCAGGGCCAGTGGATACATTTTGAATCCAATGGGCTCATCTGGATTCCAATCACCACCCAAATGAGTACCCCCGGCGGCGACTTTAATAATGGCGATGGGAGCATTCGATTTGCTTTTGACTAACCTGGCAAAACTGAGTTCAGGGCCGACGATGTTGTTAACTGGTTGGAGAGGAACCCAGCCATCGGATTGCGTTTTGTTTTCACGTCCCAGGCAATACGAGAAGCGGACATCGTCTTGTGGCATTTCCAAACCCCGATAGGGAGGGAAACGGTGGATGTCAGCAACTTTCGAATCGGAACCG
>CALKCC010000157.1 GCA_938082855.1 uncultured Pirellulaceae bacterium
CACTCGAGACTCCACTTCGGCATCAAAATGAGACTGGATATAGTCGACACAGTCCTGCACTAGATTCTCCGGTGCACTCGCGCCAGCTGTAATCATCAGCGTTTCCACAGAGTCGAACCAAGCATCATTAATATCTTCCACACCATCAATGAGATAAGCTGCTTTCCCCTGCTCGATGGCAATTTCCTTGAGGCGTTGACTGTTCGAGCTATTTTGACTGCCAACGACCAATACTAGTTGAACATCATCAGCAATAATTCGCACAGCTTCCTGGCGGTTTTGTGTGGCATAACAGATGTCACCTTTAGGTGGTGCCGCGACTTGAGGAAATCGTTGGCGGATGCGAGCGATGATTCGGTTGGCATCGTCCACACTAAGCGTCGTTTGTGTTAGGTAAGCAACTTTGGAGTCGTCTGCTACTTCTAAACGATCTACAGCGTCTTCGCTTTCGACCAAAATCATCGCTTCCGGTGCTTCGCCCATCGTACCAATCAATTCATCGTGACCTTCATGGCCGATCAACAGGATTGTATATCCCTGCTTGGCATAGCGTACAGCTTCCAGATGAACCTTTGTGACTAAGGGGCAAGTTGCATCAATCGCATAGAGTTCTCGCTGACGCGCCTGCTCTCGAATCTGCGGAGATATACCGTGAGCGGAAAAAAGTAAATTGGAACCGACCGGGACATCCTCTAAGCAATCTACAAAGACTGCCCCTTTACCCTGAAATGTTTCAACAACGTATTTGTTGTGAACGATTTCATGGTACACGTATACCGGCGGACCAAGCGTCTTAATAGAGAGATCGAGACATTCAATGGCCATATTAACCCCAGCACAAAAACCTCTCGGTGCTGCAAGGATAATCTTCATAAGGTCACTCTCTTTGTCATGGTGGAGACTGCAGGTGTTTCGCGAGTTCTTTCTACCTACTGACGTCCAATATCATCTAGTCATCCAGTCCTGTCCAGCATGCTCTACAGGGGATTACAATTGCCGTACGACCCCCGCCAGAAAACCTGACAAGCGTTCAGAGCTCTTATAGGCTTCATTATTCAAGTCCCACATTTCCTTCAATTGGGACGCTTGCGAAAACAAGCCTTTGGAAAATGCACCAAACTTGGCGGCAAAACTACCTTGTTTCATAATCCTGCTCATCAACTCTGGTGGTTGATCGTCAAATTCTTCCGCTACGATTCGAATCGCCATACATCGCTGTCGTGCCTGTCTACATATCTCGGCGACCACAGCAGATTCCATATCCGCCACTTCAGTCTTAAACTGGCTGGCAAGTTCTTTTCGTTTTGCAGGTGTCGTCAAAACTTCAGGCGTACTCACCAGATCGTCTGTTAATAATCCCGCTTGTGGTTTGGATTCTCCTAACTGAAACCCTACCTGTAATTCCCGACCTTTGACGTCTCGAATCACATTGGGCATCACAATCATCCCTTTCCGGACTCGTTTTGACAACGAAGATGCAAACCCAGCTGAAATCACCCACGATGGATGGTGCATGTTAATTAGATCTGTCACCGCTCTGGCCACCTGCCTCCAGGTATCCCCAGCTTCGATGACAATAATATCCATGCCTTGCCATCGGCCGGCGTGCTCAACGAAGCTTGCACATTGCGTACTGATCACTCCTTCCATCTGATCGACCACTCCAGAAGCTTCCAGAGAATTGGCGAAGACCATAGCCAATTCACAGGCGGGCATTTCCCGCCCCTGTTTCATTTCCGCAATATTCCGAGCCTGATCAGTGACAGCTTGTTCCACTTTACTGCGTACTGCCTCCTGAGCCTGAGACTTCAGCATATTGGCTACAAGATATCGAATGAGCATGGGATTAAATTAAATCTTGATGGGGCGAGGAGGTTAATGCAGATTTGCAGGAGGAGCAGGACGAAATAGCTGACCGGACTGCGATTCAATTTCTAAATCACTTACCTCCATCAATACGCCGGTCTGAACGAGTTGTTGAATCCAATCCGGCGTAACTCTTTCATCATAACCATAACTACTACGATACCGCTGTAGTTCCTCCCAACTCACATAGACATAGTCCACCTGCTTATCCTGTAGTAATCGCCGTTGTTGCTCCGGGTCTTGGTCAGAGAGCCAGTCAGCGAGGATAGATGAATCAAAGCAAGAGTTGTAATCTACCTGCATTTGCAAATCAAAAGGTTCAGCGTCTGCCACAAGAACGACACGCCCGTCATGCCCAAGCTGTTGATTGAGAAAACGGTGTACACGAAATGTCGTCGTATCCTGTTCCGGCAGAACAGGGCCTGTACGAATTGTCTCCAGTCGCACTAACAATCTGGAATCTGTCTCCATGCCAGCACCAAGATACATCACTCCATATAAAAACAGTCCTACCAGCAAGCCCTTCCGCCAAGCAGTATATCCTCGAATAGCCACTTCAAATCCAAGTCCTGCAAGAATGGCGAATAACGGAAGTAGCGGAACAACAAATCTCTGCAAGTGATGTGTGGCGAACCACCAAATCAGAATTCCATATAACAGTATTAAAAAATAGGGAAGCAGATCACGACGCTGACGATAAACAACAATTGCAATCAATAAACATCCCATCAGCAGCGGGCTGTTTCTTGAGCCTGTCAAAAACAACTCCGTCATGCTTTCCAGTAGGCTATCTGATTCCGGTACCTGATGGGCATTATTCCACTGGGTGACCTGAGCAGCTGTCTGTTCACTAGAGTTGAAGAGCGAGCCGAGAAGCGGGTAGACAGGATTTCCTGTATGTATCAGATTCTTGATCAGCCACGGGGAAAAACTGATGGCTGCTCCCACAGCAAATATCAATATCGCTGGAAATGCTCGAGCACGACATTGAATCAGGATCCAAATAGCGATCGGGATGACTGCAAAAACGACACCGGTATATTTCACAGAAGCAGCCGCCCCCACAAGGAGTCCGACCAGTCCAATTTTTAATCGGGAGTCGTCAGAGGATCGTTGCAACCAATAGATTGCCATGATGGCTGCAACGAGGTAAAAACCGAGTGCCATTTCGTTGAGTCCTGTCATGCTGATGTAGCCGACCCATGGGCAGGACAGTAATAAAACCGCTGCAGCAGTCGCCGAGACTTTATTTCCCAGACGAGCATTAATCGCCCAGCAACCTAAAGCAGCAAACAACGCATAGTACGCAAGAAACGTCTTACCAATTAACGCGCCATGCCACCACGCATCTGATTCGGTAAACAACTGAGCCCAGGCCATAGGAACCACACAAATCAGTTCAGCACCTAAAGGCATCGCCGCATACGTATTGTGAGGTAGGTATTGTATCCCTCCGTATTGGAACCACTCTTTGGGGACTTGGAGATGATATTCTCTAACATCAAATTCCCATGGCGGGAGCATCGCACCGGCGACGATGATTGCTATCAATCCAAGACCAATCCAAACTCCCAAACTCCGTCGTTCCGACGGACAAGGCAAGAATCGCTGGGAATGTGCAGCTCGCAGAATTCCATTGGGGACCACACATTCGACCCACCCTGCCAAAGAAATTGGTATGAGGTAAAGCCACCATATTTTGAGCATTCCCAAGGCGCCGAGCATAAATGTAAACAACGTCAGCCCAAGCGTCCCGACTCCAAACGACAGAACTACGATCTCCAGACGATTGAGTTCTTTACACTTCACGCATCGTAAGCATGCTCGGCCAATTAGCAGAACGGCCGCCAGCAGTAGGAGGCTCCCAAGGAAGATTGGCAAACGATCAACAAGCGAGACACGATCCCAGGATTGTTCAGCCCATTCGGACACGACGATGTCTGGAATGATCATCCGCAACCAAGGAATCTGGTGAGCATTCACCGAGGCCTGAGCATCAGGCGTTGAGGCTGGCTTGGTCGCAAAAGTGAATAAAAGGAAATAGGCCATCAGCGCAAGAATCCCCAGTGTCTTGGGGTACTTACTCACATTTTCCTGTGCTGGCGGCATGCTTCCATTCCAACTAAATTGTCTACTCTTAAAGCGGGCTGGCTAATTCCAATCTATGGCTAGGTTTATAGATTGGTGTTGATTCTAACCGCCCCTCAGCCGAATTCACTGTGCCCCGTCCTTGGCAATCCGTCATAACCGTTACGACCGGAATGGTTTCAGCTGATTTCCTGACCGGTACGGTTTAACCAATCAGAAAAGTTTTAGTTTTTTAACTCCTGCTTACCCGTGAGAGGTATAGTTTTTCAGAATCAAAGAAAAACTGTACGGATTAGATAACCCTATCACCCGTCTTAACACCTAAAAGCATCGATTGTAATCATGAGTCAAGCAAAACTATCTGGTATCTATACCCCTAATATCGTCTGTTTGGA
>CALKCC010000158.1 GCA_938082855.1 uncultured Pirellulaceae bacterium
GCGCTGAATTTTAACATCCGGACCTTCGAGGTAAGCAATTACCTTGTGGGGTGCCCGTGAAGAAGCATTAGCCCTGTCCACCCATAGGACCGCTCGGGATCCTGTCGCTGAAAACAAGCCATGACGGATAACACATTGCTCGATTTCCCAGATTTCGTAGTGGCCCTGATTCCAAAAATGTCCTCGCTGTCCCGTGATCAGTACCGGTGTTTGGATGTCCTGATCGGCAAACTCGATCTGCTGTGCAGACAGCACGTTCGAATTGAGTAACAGAGTAAAGACAGAGGTGGCCAGAAGAATCACTGGCGAGGCAACGGCCCACAGCCACGCGACAAGGCGAGGCCGACAGGGTTCATGATTTGGAAGAGCCAGTTGCAACACGGTTTTTACGCGGCATCCTTGCCACAAAACAGGTAGTTGGATGGGCACATTTCTCGAGACTCTCAATCACTAGGAATGAGGACACGAGAGTGCTTATAAGTCCGGAAATTATAGGGATTTACGCATTTTGTCACAATGCGAATCAACGGTCAGGATGAACCTGATTTCGGGCTGCAAAAGGAGATTGCAGCGACCAGACTTAGCGTCGGGATTAAAGGGGCCCGCATACGCATATTGGACCAGAAGAAAGCATGGATTAGTGAGAATGCCACTACCAATGCCAGACCGCCAAAGAGGCCTGAATGAGCCCAATTGCGTGTATGTAATAGAGTGAAATGAGCAACCAAGAGATAGATTAAGACATACCAAATTCCCACGGCATACCGCTGGATATCACTTCTTGATTCTTGGACATCAGCCGGTAATGGCGTCCAAAATGCTTTAAGCCGAGTGAGACATCCTTTGGCAAACCCGATTGGGTTCTTTTGAATGTGATGGAAAGCGACTTCGTAAGTAAATGCATCCCGCTCGACTTCATTCCGAGTAATGACCGGTTCTTTTAGAGAAGCTTCGGCGGACCAAAAATCGAAACTGGGTTCTGCCGAGACGTTAAATCGGCGTACTCCTTCGTCAAATTCGGTCGCTAAATAAGTAATTTCGGTTTGGTCTAATTGCTGGTAATACAGAGGGTTGTTACCTAAAAGCAGGGTGTAACCACCATGAGTTGTAGCGAAAACCGGTTTTTCGAAGAGCTGATAATTGCGATAAACCCAAGGGCTTAGGATGATTAAAACAACACATCCAGTTGAAAAGGTGATTGCTAATCTGCGGAGAAAACTGGTCTGTAAAACAAACAATAAAAGAATCAGCAGGATCAATGCAAAAACATAAAACGTTGGGCGACAGTATCCGGCCAACCCAAAGGCGATTCCTGCTAGCAGGATGTTGAGTGGCCCTGGCCGGTCCATCAGTTTAGCGACTCGCCACATACATAAAACGGCAAAAAATGTGGCAGCCGTTTCGGTCATGACCAAGACGGATTGATTAAGCAGAATCGGATCGATGACAACCAAGCCACCCGCAAGCAAGCCGGTTTGAGCATCCTTTAGATGGCAGCCCACCAAGACCGTGATCCACACTGTGAGAATGGCTAGCAGTACGTGGAGGACCACAACCCAAACTTTGGCAGATAACTGCAGTTTGAGCCCCAGTGCGAGCAATGCCGGGTATAAAACCGGGCGGAAGGCAGTGGGTTGTCCATGAAGCTCATAGACTGAGTTATCAGCCAGGCTATGTCCGAGATGGAGATAGTTATCTACATCAGCCTGTAGACTTGCGTCCAGGTTATCGCCGAGCATCATCAAAAATGAGATACGTACGATGCACGTGGCAAACAGCAGCCAAAGCAGTTTTTTGCGATTCGTACGGTCCATCATTCCCTTACTGCTGTAGTGCGTAGATCACGATATTCGAGCCTACACGGGCAGCGTCCTTCTGGATGTACCCACGGCATTCGAGTGAGACTTGATTTTCCAGAGCACAGCTCAAGTCGTAGGGTGAGAATGCGACAGCCAGTCGACCATCCAGCTGAATTCCTTCGATGTGAGGTGTCACTTTTGATTCGTTTACCTGAGAAGGATTGGGGTCTTGCTGGCTGGCGGGTGAACGAAGCGTTACCTGCCGCACGTCAAATCCTCCAAAATCCCTTGTAAATAGCTCATGCTCAGCCGGGAGTCGCCTTAATACCTGTTCGGGAAAGGTAAGTCTCATTTCACGCCGAAACGACTCGGCAAATTGAGAACTGGCACATATGGAATCAGCAAATAGCAGCCCTCCGCTTTCGACATATTTCCGCAATGCCTGTCGTTCTGCAGCCGTCCATTGAAACGTTCTTCTGCCGTGGACAAACAAGACCGGGTATTGTTCGATGGAATCAGTCAGAGAAACCATATGGGTACCAATGGAAACGCGAATGCCGGCTTCTTGCTGCAAGCTGCCTAAGAGATTATTCAAGGCATTGGGTGCTTCATTGGCCCCTCCGCTATGATTGACCTTCGGAATCTTCAAGGTCTTTCGTAACACAGAAGCGGTCTCGCTTGTATCGATAGATAATTGTGGACGATCGAGCTTTTCCTTGAGTTGTCGATTGGTGGCATAGGTGAGCACATTGATTCCGATTGCCAGACGATCCTGAATGTCTTGATTCACATTGTCGGGGATGCCGGAGTCCGGGCGAGGGTTGTACAGCTCCCAAAAACATCCCAGGTCGGTAGTGACATAGACGATACTTGTGCGGCAGCACGTTTGAAGCCCGTGGATCTGACCGACAAACTTCGCTGGAATATTCTGATCGGCGAACCACAGGGCGTGGTCCGGTGCCAATGGTGCCAGTGGGCTGTCAGGAAACAGCTCTTTCATGAGCAGACGGAATTCCTGATCAAACTGTGTATCACCGCACGCATTTTCAACAAACAGAAATCCACCCTGATTGACGTACTGTTGAAGGACAGTCTTCTGTTTCGTCGTGAGCTGCATCGAGCCTTTACCGCTGATAAACAGGACGGGAGACTCCAGCAAATCGGCGACATTGACCAAATCGATTTCCATGGTTTGCCATGTCAAATACATGTCCCATCGTTTTTCAGTTTGCATCACCAGGTTATGTATATCCTGTGAATGCTGATTCCATTGCTCGGGCTCTCCGTAGGCCAATTTAGACACGGCCAGCGGGCGACGGCCTTTGCCTAAAAACAACAAGGCAAACGAAGATGCGATTAACGGGTTGCTTTCTCCGTGAGACAAGCTGCCCTTCCATGTACCGCGGAGTTTGTCTTGTAAACCAACGATGTGTTCGCAACCCATTCGATACCAATCGGTGGTACCGATAAATCGAGTGCCGGTGAGTCTTCCGACTCGTTCGATACAGTACATCTGGTAGAAATAGGCGGAGCTTGATGCCTGTGCACCGACTTTGATGTTTCTGGCTAACCAATTTAGGCCTCGCTCAATTTCCCCCTGCTGCTGCGTGACGCCACAGCATTCAACCTGTCCATTGGAGATGCGTTGCTCAGCCTGACTCGCCTTGCCTCTTGTGACAACAAGCGAAGCAATGCCAGCGCAGGTCATACTGATCGTGGGCTTGGGGCCAAAGGTGGAGTCATAATTCCAGCCACCGCTGGGGACCTGCCGGGATGCCCAGTATGCCTCTGCCTGAGACCAGGTTGTTTCCGGTATGAGAATCCCCTGCCGTTCGGCTTCATGCAATGCAAGCAAAGCAAATTGGCTGTTGGATGGGTCCGAGGAGACGCTGTTTTCAAGATAACCCCATCCTCCACTTTCTGTTTGGGTATTAACCAGCCATTCTGCGAGGCGTTTGATGTGAAGTTTGTCACGTTGCGGTTCAGCCTGACAAAAGACCATAAGTTGTAAAGAAACAACATAGGTTGTGCCTGAGGCCGGAGCCGTCCGCATGTACTTGAGAGAACGGGAAATGGTGGGATCGTCTGAATCATAGCCGCAATTGAGCATGGCCAAAGTTGCCAGACCGGTTATTCCATTTGGGAAGAGGACGGTGCCATTGGGCGCAGCAAAATCAGGATACGAACCATCGGCTTTCTGCTGTTCCCGTAAAAACTTAACACCTCGCTCGATCGCTGTATTGACCTGCTCGGCCGTGATATCAGCTCGAGCTACCTGCTCACTCGGCAGTAGAGTCATGCTAAGCGCAAGCAATAGCACGGCAGGCAGGGTAGGGTTTGAAGCGTTATGAGTCATAGGTGTCCCGTAAAAAGGGAGGAGGAATGGATCATAGCGTCGTGGTTAAATTTAGCAGTGTGTTGACGCGGATTGCGTAAGAATCGAGGTGATTCGAGTATTAATTTAGGGATGAATGATAAACGAGGCAACGCGAATCTATAAATAAGACTGGCCAGAAGCAGAGCAGACGTGAATTGTTATGGACAAGAGGCGATACTTATTCAATGATACGCTGCTGGAAAATACTTTGTTTACAGGAATAGATGGACCGTGTCGAACAATCAGAAGAGCCTGGGAGATATCCTGCAGGAATTTGCACACCACCGTAAGGTGATGCAGCAGGAGTTGCAAAAAGTCATCATTGGGCAACATGATGTGATCGAACAATTGTTTGCAGCAATCTTCACGCGGGGGCATTGTCTGCTCGAAGGTGTTCCCGGACTGGCCAAAACGTTGATGGTCAGTACGCTGGCTCGAATTCTGGATGTATCGTTTAACCGAATTCAATTCACTCCGGATTTGATGCCCAGCGATATCACAGGCACTAATGTGCTGGATGAAGATGATCAGGGTAAACGAGCCTTCCGGTTTGTTCAGGGCCCCATCTTTACCAACATTTTATTGGCAGACGAGATCAACCGAACACCTCCTAAAACGCAGGCGGCTTTACTACAGGCCATGCAAGAGCGTGAAGTGACGGTGTCGGGCAAGACCTATGATCTCCCACAACCATTCTTTACGATCGCCACACAAAACCCAATTGAGCAGGAAGGGACGTATCCACTTCCGGAAGCGCAGTTAGATCGTTTTATGTTCAATATTAAAGTCGGCTATCCGACCGCTTCCGAAGAAGAGCAAATTCTTACTGCAACCACTCGAAACGAAAAGCCAGAAGTCAAAAAAATTCTGTCTGCCAAGGCAATTGTTAATTTACAGAAACTGGTCAATAGCATCGCCGTGAGTGAGCAAATTGTGAAATACGCGGCACGGCTGGTTCGTGCAACCCGTCCGGGAGATGAAGCTGCTCCTGCCTTCATTAAAGAACTGGTGAATTGGGGAGCCGGACCTCGAGCCGGGCAGTTTTTGATTCAGGGAGGCAAGGCGATTGCCGCGATGGACGGACGTTTCAGTGTCGCCATCTCAGATGTGCAACGCATCGCTGTTCCCGTATTACGGCATCGCGTAAGTGCTAACTTTCAGGCTCAGGCAGAAGGTATGGACACCGAGTCGATTGTGCAAAAGTTGTTAGAGGAAGTACCGCCGCCGAATGCGGAAAAGTACGAGTGAATTTAAATTTCGATGTCAGCTGTAGAGTCCTATCTAAAACCGGAAGTCATCACGCAAATCAAGCGTTTGGATCTCCGCGCACAGTTCGTCGTCAAAGGATTTCTACAGGGTCTGCATGCCAGCCCTTTTCAGGGATTCTCAGTCGAGTTCTCTGAGCACCGTCGATATTCATACGGTGACGATCCAGCCGACATTGATTGGTTGGTTTACGCTAAGACGGACAAGTATTACGTCAAGAAGTTTGAGGCTGAGACGAATATTACCGGGTACATTGCGATGGACCTGAGTAAGTCGATGGGATTTACCTATCGACAGGAACTAACCAAATTTGATTACTCGATTTGTTTGGCAGCTGCGTTGTGTTACCTGATGATTCATCAGCAGGACCCTGTCGGGCTGGTCACATTCGATGAGAAAATACGTCATTGCCTGCCCCCTAAGTCCCGTCGGTCTCAATTGTCAAATGTGCTATCGCATCTGTCTCAATTGAAGCCTGATGGCCAAACAGATATTGCTCAAAGCTTAGGGCAGCTTGCTGCGATGCTGAAACAGCGGAGCTTGATCATGGTGTTCTCTGACTTTTTGACAGACAGCCCACCAGTCTTTGACTCGTTGCGACGGCTAAGACATGGTGGTCACGATGTAATCTTATTTCATGTCCTTGATGAATCCGAAGTGACATTTCCATTTGACGGAGTCGTTGAACTTCAGGACCCTGAATCAGAAGACACATTGGTGGTAGAGGCGGATGGATTTCGGCAGGGTTATGCCGAACAGGTCAGTGCCTTTCGCGATGAATATAAATCAGAATGCCAGACGATTGGTGTCGATTATGTGCCGTTGGATACGAGCATGCAGTTTGATCGGGCATTGATGGAATATCTACTGAGTCGGCGCAGTCGCTGCTAATTTAGGAAGGGGTAGCAAACTAGTGGCGTTTTTGAATTCATCGCTGATGTTTGGCGGTTTGCTCATAGCTCTGCCGTTAATCATCCACATGGCGATGCGCCGTAAACCCGTTCCTCAACTCTTCCCAGCTTTGCGGTTTGTTCAACAAAAACAAGTCAGCAATCAACGCACGGTGCGTATGAAGCAATGGTTGTTGTTATTGCTTCGCTGCTTGTTACTCGCGGGATTGGCGTTAGCCTTGAGTGGCCCATCGGCCGATCAGGCAGTCGCCGGTAATTGGATGGTCGTTGGTGTTGTTTCCGTGGCCGTTCTACTCGCAGCGATCGCCTGTCTGGCGGCTGCCTTATCCGAGGTCTCCAGACACATTGTGATTTCTCTGGCAGTCATGGTTTTGCTGGGGCTGATCACAGACATATTCTTCATTATCAAAATTGCCGGAGATCAAGAGACCAACCTGATCGGTGACGTGGATGCTGCAGTTGGAGCCGCATTGGTTTTTGATAACTCACCTCGGATGTCCTATCAACAGGCAGGCAATTCACGCCTGGCCGAGGCTGCTGAAATCGCGTCTTGGCTGGCAAGCCAACTTCCCGAATCAAGTGAAATATCTGTGGTGGATCGAAGTACCAGACAAGCGGTGTTTAGTGCTGACTTGAATTCGACGATGAATGCCATCGAGCAATTGCAAATTGAACACACTCCGGTTTCCCTGGACGCTAGTCTGCGGTCCGCGATATCAGTGGTTCAGACTTCAGAGTGGTCTCAGCGAGAAATTTACCTCTTCACGGATCTTTCGCGAGCAGCGTGGGAATCGGTCGATCATGAAATTCGCGAGACTTTGGAAACTCAGCAGATTGAGTTGTTTGTAATCGATGTTGGGGCAGAGCAGCCAGCCAATGTTGCTCTGTCGACTCCCGAAATCCAGGATGAGTTTATTGTGGACTCAAGTGGTACAGAGATTCACTTAGACGTAAGCCATGTTGGACTCGCTACGACGAGGACCGTGGAATTTGTGGTCGAGGAGGTGGACCTCACACTGCCTGTGCTGACCGACGGTGTATTACAAACACCAGCGCTCAAGCGACTTGCTCAGCAGGATATCACTTTCGATGCTTCGGAATCCATGACACGACAGACCTTACGTTTTGCTGTGAGTGACTTACCTCCGGGAATACATCATGGCCAGATTCGTTTGCTCGGAGGGGACGGTTTGGAAATTGATGATGTGAAGTACTTCACCATTTCGGTAGGCAGGCCATCGGAGATTCTCGTGGTAACAGCCGACGACGTGCCAACACGGTATTTCACTCAGGCTATCGCTCCCCAGACAGATCGCCAGACAGGGCGGGCCCGTTTTGAATTCACGACGATTCGCAATGGAAATATAACGGAACGGGGATTGGAACGATTCGCCACGGTGGTCTTAATCGACCCGTTGCCATTGCCGACCGAGGCCTGGCAACATCTAGCCGATTACGTCGAGCAAGGTGGCTCGTTGGGAGTCTTCATAGGGCCGAATATGACGCTGGAAAACCTTTCACAAACGGAGGTAATTCCGGCACTGTTAGGCGGGACAATTCAACGGCTTTGGCGTAGTGACGAGCGAAACTTTCTCGAACCATCAGCAGCAGATCACCCCGTTCTTTCGGATTTTAGCCAATTACAGGGCTCCGTTCCCTGGGCCCAATTCCCCGTCTTGCGATACTGGCAGATGGAGAATCTAGGAGAGAGAGCACAGACGATAATGCACTTTAGTCGGGAAACCGGTCACCCGGCCTTACTGGAAAATCGTCATGGGGAGGGAACGGTAATGACCATGCTAACTCCGATTTCTGAACCGTTGCGGCTGGAAAACAGAACTCCCTGGAATCAACTCGCCAGCGGGAATGATAACTGGCCTTACTTTTTACTGATCAACTCAATTGCCGACACGCTGGTTGCCAATCGCGAATCAAAACTGAATTATCAGGTCGGAGATGTCGTAACATTGCGAAATGATGAAGCACAGTTTCCAGCCGAATATCAGCTCTTTACTCCTACTGCTGATTTGCAACAAGTACAGACGGTGGAGAATCGTTTGCAGGTTTCATTTATTCCTACTCCAGGAGCTTATCGTCTCAAGGGTCAACAGGATGGCCCAGTGCTTAAGGGATTTGCAGTCAATAGCTTGGAGGCGTTCAGCGACTTACAGCGATTGGAGCAAACCCAACTCGATAGCAAGCTGGGACAAGACGCTTACCAGTTAGCCCGCAATCAGGAGGACATCTCGTTTGGCGTGCGTCAGCGCCGGATTGGGCAAGAGTTTTTCTCCCTACTCATCCTCCTGGTGATCGTCTTGTTTGTCCTGGAACACCTCATGGCGAGCCGTTTCTACGCTCAGGATTCGACGGAACTTTCTGGGGAGGGGGCGAGCTAATGCAAAACTGGTCACTTGACCCAATCTTCGAAAGTCCTCTTCTCGTGATAGGGATCGGCGTCGCGTTACTGGGCTTGATTAGCCTGGTTCGACCTTATCGAACGCTGACCTCAGCACGACGACGTTGGTTAATAGCCTTGAGAGCCCTTGCAATTGTAATCCTTGGAATTGTCATGCTCCGGCCGGGACGCACTGTGACCGAAGTACAAACTCGTCAGGCAACGGTGATTGTGCTCACCGATGAGACTGAAAGTATGTTGCAACCCTCTGCCCAGGATGACCTCAGTCGTTGGGAGCACCAACAGCAAACCTGGCAACAGACCACAGCATTTCTTCGTGATCAAAGTGAACAGGTTTCCCCGAGATGGTTTGGATATACAGATCGGCTTTCGCAACAACGTTGGGGACAAGCTGAGAGCGAAGAGGATCTTCAGCAACCCACGGGTAAGTTTACCGATTTAGGAACGGCTTTACATCAGGCAGTTTCGAGTGAACCTGGGCAACAAATTCACGCTGTCGTTTTGATGGGGGACGGGCGGCAGACAGCTTATCGTGGTGAGGTGGATATCCGTCAGGCAATGGACGAGTTACGACGACGTGGTATTCCATTGATTGGTGTTCCATTCGGACGCGAGGGCGATGTCTTGGATTCCAAAGACATCGCGATAGAGCAACTTCCTCAACAATTCCGAGTGTTCTCAGGTAACGAAATTGAAATCAACGCCATTGCGAAATTACGCGGCCTGCTGGGGCAACCGAAGCAGGTGCAGTTGAAACTGACACCATCGAATGGGCCAACTCAGGTAATTCAAACACTCGAAGTAACGGCAACGGAAGCAGATGATATCCAACCCGTCCAATTTACGTTCACAGCCGATTCTCCAGGAACTTATTTATTGGAAGTGTCTGCCGAAACGGCGGAGGGGGAATTGCTGCTTGCAAACAACCGCCAGACAGCCTATCTAACCGTGCTGGAAGGTGGCTTACGAGTTCTTTATCTCTACGGAAATCGACTTGGGGAACAACTCGAGATGAGGCGTAGTTTAGCTTCGTCGCCGGACATTGAGTTAACCGAGAGTTACATTCGTCATCTGTCTGCAGATGACTGGCCTGATCCACGTGCGAATGTGCTGGTCGATCAGGAATATGATGTACTGATCTTAGAAGATGTCCATGCGGATGCGATTGGTGAGGAGAATCTTGCAGCCGTGGCCGAGTCGGTCGCCGATGGTAAAGGGATCATGATGGTAGGTGGGTTTTACAGTTTTGGTCCGGGAGCCTACCTTGATTCTCCATTGGAACCAGTCTTGCCCATTGAAATGGAGATATTTGAAAGGCAGGAGATCGGGGCCGATTTGCCCGTACGTCGAATCTTCCACCTCGATCGCGAGATTCGTATGCAGGTGGTAAAGCCTCATCCGCTGAATCAGCTAGGACCTTCAGGTCAGATTTGGGATCAACTTCCTGCGTTACAAGGAGCCAACCTCTTTCAGGGGATCAAAGCTTCTGGCGAAGTGATCCTGGCATCGGAGAAAAATGAGCCATTGATGGTGACGTCTCAGCATGGCTTAGGTCGAGTCGTGGCTTTTGCCGGAGACTCCACATGGCGTTGGGCTCGTCTGGGTTTTGCCGACTCGTTGCGAAGGTTTTGGCGACAGAATATTCTTTGGTTAGCTCGCCGGGAAAACCTACAACAACGTGATGTTTGGTTGCAATTGGACCAACGCCGGTTTGTACCAGAAGCAGAAATAAAATTTCAGGCAGGTGTTGATGTGCTCGGCGGAGAGTCACTCGACCTAGATAACCTGAATTGGAATATTGCTCTGACTAATAACGAGAACGAATCCCAAGAGGTTCCGGTAGCAATGCGTGGTAGCGTGTGGGAAGGAATGTTGCCCGTTTTGTCCAAACCAGGTGAATATCAACTCCTCGCTGAGGTAACCAGCGACGGTCGATCGGTAGGAAAGGCCATGGTTAACTTTCAGATCATTGATGAACAACCCGAGCGAAGTAATCCCCTGGCGGACTTCCAACAGTTTAATCGTCTGGCTGACATGACCGCTGACTCGGGAGGCAAAGTGGTTGCCCCGGATGAATTAGACCAAGTCCTGCAGGATGTGATCGAAAAGGCAAGTGAGCAGGAAGTGGAGATTCAAATGAGCTGGCAGTTAGGAGCGACACCTGGAAGTGCTTGGCTGTTATTGCTGATACTAAGCGGACTCTTTTCTGTTGACTGGATGCTCCGAAAGAAATGGGGCATGGTCTAAAAATCCGATCAAGTGCTTTCGGGACTGAAGACAGACCAATGGTCATCCTGATAGCGACTGGCTAATAACTCCTGCATGAGTTGCTCTACTTCGTCAGGCACTGAATCCAACCGTGATTCCGGACGCCAGTGATTCTCAATCGTTTGTTGTATCGTCTCAACTTGCCGTCCCAGATTGGTTACAAACATCCCATGCTCTCTGTTTTGACGATAATCGGGTTGTTTGGGAGGAGGCAGTAAGGCCGAGGAAATGGATTCGAGATCGAAGTCACAGAGTAAGGTGCCGTGGTAAAGGACCGAGTCCTTTTTAAGCCGTAAACTGTTTCCTGAGAATTTTAGATCGGCGATGACTAAATCACTAAATCCCCGAATCTCGCATTGGATTCCGTCAACACGAAGAGCCTCACGCATTTGCCCCAGAACATAGTCATGGCATCCCTGGATCGTCTGTAACGATGGGTTGAGGTGGCTGCTGAGAACAGTCGCATACATCAGACAACCAGGGCCTGTCAGAATGGTCCCGCCACCGCTTGGTCTGCGGTACACCGGAATCTGTTTCAGTTGGCAATATTCAGTCATTGCCTCCTGTTCCAATTTTCCGGAACGTCCCATGACGACAGCGTATTTCTTGGGTTTCCAAAATCGAAGAAATTGATTTCCTGTGTTTTCGCTGTGTAACAAGAGTGCTTCATCTAGAGCGATATTCTCAACGACCGAGTCATATGTGATATCGAGTAATTGCATGGGCACGGAATTGGGACGTATGATCTTGGCGATGAGTAAACATAGGCAATACGCGGTATCACCTTGACGCTTCCTTAGGTCAATCTACACTAAAATCATACTTGCTGGTGCAAAGTCTGAAAGTGCCAGTGATAAGTAGATTCGTATAACTGGAGCCAGATCTTTGACAGATCACCCCGAAACGGAAACCACCCAAGCGGATGTGGAAGTATCGAACTTGCCTGATTCTCAGGAAGGTAACTCGGTTCAGGCATTACCTGACGTGCAGCCACCCCAAGCTGGTTTTCTGGTGCAACTATTTCTCATTCCCATGGTGATCGTGGCAGCCATTATCTGTGTGTGGTTGTTATTCAATGTCATATCACAAAGTGAGTCTCCCACAGAACTGGTGCGTGGATTACGAAAGATGGATAGCTCAAGCTGGCAAAAGGCTTATACGCTATCGAATCTACTTCGCACACCGAATTCAAAAGAACTGAAGACAGACCCGGAGTTAGCAGCGGAATTAGTGGCCATTCTGGATTCTGAATTTGATGTCGAGGAGGCCGATCAAAATCAGGTCAAGTTGCGAGTCTTCGTATGCCGTTGTCTTGGAGAATTTGAGATTCCCGATGGGATGGATTCCTTGATTGCTGCGATGCAAAGGACCGATTCGGAATTCGAAATTGAGGTCGGGCGTACAGCGGTGGAGTCCTTATCGATTCTGATCCAAACTTTAGGACCAGAGAACCAGCAAAACAACCAAGCCTTACTGGATGCCTTGCTTCAAACTTCCAATGTTCAAACTCAGAATTCGGAGCTCCAGCCCAAGGTGGATCAGTTACGTAGTGCAATTGGTTTTGCATTAGGCGTCCTAGGAGGAGAACAGGCTTTAAATCGACTTCAGGGTATGCTCGGTGACTCCTTCCCAAATGCCAGATTCAACGCAGCCGCGGGATTAGCTCGTCATGGAGACTTGGCCTGTCAGGAAGTGTTGCTTGAAATGCTGGATGCGACAAGCGAAGGGGTTGTAAGTGGTGAGCATGAAGGTACTCACTTATTCAAACGTGGAGTGGTGGCGACAACGGCCCTTGGTGCCGTGTTAGCTTTAAGCAAACATCATGACACAGAAGCGTTGGCTGATTTACTGTCAGCCGTTGAAGGCGTATCTCAATCAGATGCCTTTGGGAATCAACCTAAAGTGGTAGCCCGAGAACTGCTCCTTAATCTTCAAAATCCTCAGGAATGATTTTTTTGATGACCTGACAGCAGGTCTGGGTTATCAATAGAGGTGAGGTTTGGAACTAGCCTGATCTCGCTATGAATTTATTATCACCGGCGACTTAGAATCCAGAATTATTGTTGTGACTGAAGCCCCTCCACCATTTCAAGGCAAACGCGTAGCGTTCGTGGGCAAACTCGGCGGCGTGAATCGCCGGCAGGCTCATTCGCTGATCGTCGATGAAGGTGGTTTTGTCATGAATCAGGATGATTTGGAAGACGCCAATGTTGACATCGTCATCATTGGTGCGGAACAGTGGCCACCAACTTCTCCAGAGGAACTACTTCCAGACTCCGTGCTCTCAGCGGTTAAAGAAGAACACTGTGAAGTTATTACAGAGACTCAATTTTGGGAACGACTGGGATTACTAACTGAAGATCAGGCAGTCCGTCGGCTCTATACGCCGGCCATGCTCGCGGAATTACTGGAAATTTCAGTGGCGGTTATTCGTCGGTGGCATCGACGTGGATTGATTATCCCGGTGCGCGAAATTCATCGGCTTCCGTACTTTGATTTTCAGGAAGTGGCGACCGCTAGGCATCTGGCCGAATTGCTTGAAGCCGGGGCATCGCCGGCAGAGATCGAGCGTCGACTGGAAGAACTGGCTCGTTACGTCCCAGACGTGGATCGTCCATTGGCACAACTCTCCGTCATTGTTGAGGGACGGCACATATTACTTCGTCAGGGCGAGGGGTTGGTCGAACCTGGCGGTCAGCTGCGTATGGACTTCGAATCGCTGGAAGCCAATGCACAAGAGCAGCAAGTGATCGAAGTGACTCGAGATGATGTCGTGCGAGTGTTCGATCGGCACGATGCTGAAGCGGTGGAACCAAAAATCCTGCCCTTTGATAATCTAGTTGACCGAGCTGTGCTTCCTCAGAATCCGGAAGAGATTCTGGCGCAGGCGAGTGAACATGAAGAGGCAGGGGAATTGGAAGCAGCCATTGAACTCTATCGCAGTTTTTTGGCGGCGTACGGATTGCGAGCAGAAGTGTGCTTTCAGTTAGCCGAATTGCTCTATCGAATCAACGATTACACCGCAGCTCGTGAACGCTATTACATGGCGATCGAATTAGATGAAAATTATGTAGAAGCCCGAGCCAATCTAGGCTGCGTGTTGATTGATACAGGTGAGTTAGATCTGGCCATCGCAGCACTGCTCGGTGCCTTGAAATACCATCCTGACTATCCGGATGCGCATTACCATCTTGCTCGGACACTAGATGAGCTTGGTCGCCATGAAGAAGCAGTAGATCATTGGCGAGCCTTTCTTGTGCTGGCTCCTGACAGTCCCTGGGCGCAACAGGCGCGTGACCGATTGCGCTAAATCAATTGGTTTCCGAAGACTCTGCTGAGCTACAATAGTAGGCTCAGCCAAAGCAAGAATCATGTTTGAAAATCAACAATTATACGAACAACTTAACGAGATCTTCTTTAGTTACGAGCATGTTGAATCAACGACATGGTTGTACCTGACGACCTTGCTATCGATTGCCGTGTTTTTCAAATTTGGCCGATTGTTTAGCATGCGGAATCTGGATATCATTCTGCTCTCTTTGTTTTCTCCTTGCTTTATGTTGGTGTCCTATGGGGCGACCAACGGATTTCCGGAAATTGAACGCCTGGGCTACGTCACTTTATGGGTCATGGGCGGCATATTTATTCTGCGAATGTTTTATGATTGCACGATGGTGCGACGCCCTTTGCTGGAACCTAATATGTCGGCTGGTGGCTTGTCGTTTCTGGTGTTCTCACTGTTTGTATTACTAGTGAGTAATGTTTCTGTTGGGTATATCCAGAATGAAGATGAGATTCGTACCGATCCCACTTCCCTACGGATGCCCGGTTATCGCATTCTGGAAGATCTACCGCCTGTTCCAGTTGCTTTCTGGGAATCCCCTTTTGAATTGAATCAGCAGGGTGGTCGCCCAGGTGAATACCCGTTCGAAATGAATCAGGCTTTGTCGCTGGGCATTGTAATCGCGGCTCACTTTTTTGTGGTCATAGGACTGATTCTCGTCGGTTCCGTCCATTTTGAGAATGTGCGAATGGGGTTGGGAGCAGCGGTCTTTTATTTGCTTATTCCCTATACCGGTGAAATGGGAGGGCATGTCGATCATGTGCTTCCCGGGGCATTATTAGTGTGGGCGTTGTTATTTTATCGCAAGCCCTTTATCGCTGGGTGTTTGCTCGCGCTAACCTTCTGTATTTACTACCCACTATTCTTGTTACCGCTGTGGGTGAGCTTTTATTGGCAGCGTGGTGTGGCAAAATTCAGCCTCGGCGTCGTTTTTGGTTGGGGCTTGCTGGTACTGGGATTGATCTTAACGCAACGGGAAGAAGCGGGAGATTTACTGACTCAAATTAAACGCATGCATGGATTCCTCATGCCTCAAATGGATCGGGAACATCTTCAGGGATTGTGGGGGTTTGGTTGGGCCCCGGTCTATCGAATTCCTCTGATTACGGCATTTATCATGATGAGTATTACCTTTTCGATGTGGCCGGCACAAAAGAATCTTGGAAGCCTGATTAGCTGTACGGCTGCCTTGCTTTTGGCGACTCGATTTTGGAATGGAGAAGGTGGTGGACTCTTTCTTGGCTGGTCACTGCCACTGATTGTACTGATCATGTTCCGGCCAAATCTGGAGGATCGAGTGATGCTAAGCCGGGAAGCTCCTGTAGGTAAAGGAGCAAATTCATGAGTCAGGCAGTAGAGCAACATAAATCCGGGCCTACCGAACAACTTGGCATCTGTGTGGTCACCATTAGCGATACGCGAACGTTGGAAACGGATCGTGGTGGCAGTTTGGTGGTGGAGTTAGTTGAACAAAGTGACCATCAGGTACTACGGCGGGACATAGTTCCCGATGAGCCACAAGCAATTACCGAGATCCTGAGCGCTTGTGAGCAGGATGAGAAAATACACGCGGTACTAATGACCGGAGGGACAGGGATTTCACCACGCGATCAGACGTATGAAACCGTGACAGGTTTGTTTACCCGTGAAATTCCTGGCTATGGAGAGTTGTTTCGTTTTTTAAGCTTTGAAGAGATCGGTTCTGCGACCATTCTATCCAGAACCACAGCAGGCTTGATAAATCAATTAGTCGTACTCACCATGCCAGGCTCACCGGCGGCCGTACAATTGGCGATGGAGAAAATCATTCTTCTCGAATTAAGACATTTGGTAAGAGAAGCGAATAAATAAGAGGCAGAAAGAGAATTGATGGCAGAATTAGCAGCACTGAATCGAAATCGTCTACTGGAAAGATTCTTGCGTTACGTGCAGGTGAACACGACCGCGAATGCAGAAACCGATCAATACCCCAGTAGTGAAGGCCAGTGGGAGTTGGGGAAAATATTACTGGACGAATTGAATGCACTGGGTGCTGAGGATGCCCACGTGGATGAGTTCGGACTCGTATGGGCCATGATTCCCGGTAATGTTGAAAATGCTCCCACGATTGCCTGGAATTCCCATCTGGATACGTCGCCTGAAACAACAGGTGAAAATGTAAAGCCCCAAGTGATCGAACAGTATGCCGGCGGAGATATTACGCTACCAGGTGACTCGTCGAAGGTCATTACTGTGGCCGAGTGTCCGGAATTGAATGACTTGATTGGTAATACCTTGATTACCACCGATGGCACGACCTTACTTGGCGGAGATGATAAAGCTGGTATTGCCATTATTATGGAAGCGGCCAGCTATCTGATTGAGCACCCGGAAATACCTCACGGCCCGATCCGTATCCTGTTCACATGCGATGAGGAAATAGGACGCGGAGTAAATCATGTGGATATTGAGAAGGTGCGGGCTGTGGCTGCCTATACGCTCGATGGCGGAGGTGCAGGTGATATCGATATTGAAACGTTTTCTGCCGATGGACTTCATGTTCAGGTCAAAGGTATTAACATTCACCCGTCGATTGCCAAAGACCGTATGGTGAACGCCTTGCGAGCTGCCGGTACCTTTTTGGATCGCTTGCCTCGAGAACAGGCTCCAGAGACGACCGAAGATCGAGTGGGGTTTATTCACCCCTACGTCCTCGAAGGTGGAGTCGCGGAAGTAAATATCAAGATCCTCCTGAGGGATTTTGATACTGCTGAACTACAGGTTAAGGCTGACTTAGTGAAGGCCATCGCCTTGGAAGTAGAGCAGGAATATGCGGGAATCGAAATTGTTGTCGATCACCAAAAGCAATATCGAAATATGGCTGATGGCTTACCCAAAGAACCTCGAGCTGTTGAGTTTGCCAAGCAGGCACATGATGAACTGGGGCTGGAGTATCGGCTGAGTTCGATTCGGGGAGGGACAGATGGATCCATGCTGACTGAGAAAGGATTGCCCACTCCCAATCTTTCCAGTGGTCAACACACTCAACACTCGCCGCTGGAATGGGCATGTCTGGATGAGATGATCCAACAGGGGCAGGTTCTTCTACAAACGGCCATTGTCTGGGGGCGAGCTTAATTCGCTGGGAGAGATAGTTTCATGGATGATATTCGTTACCTGGTTTTTGATATTGAGACCATTCCTGATGGAGACTTAATCTCCCGAATTCGGTTTCCCGATGAGGAGTTAGAACCTCAAGCAGCGATCGAAAAGTACCAGCAGGAATTATTAGAGACGAAAGGCTCTGACTTTATTCCTCATACTTATCATTTGCCGGTATCGGTAGTCATCGCCAAGGTGAATACAAGTTTCGAATTAGTTGACTTAGTGGCGTTGGATGAGCAGGAATCTCGACCTCACATTATTACGCAACACTTTTGGAAAGGGTGGGAAAAGTACAACGCGACATTGGTGACATTCAATGGACGTGGCTTTGATCTCCCGGTCATGGAATTGGCTGCCTTCCGATATGGGGTTTCATTAGCAAAATGGTTCGCGATCAACAGTAAGAGTTTTAACCAGCCACGTAACCGCTTTAATGTCAATGAGCACTTTGATTTGCAGGAGGTACTGACCAACTACGGTGCCTCTCGCATGATTGGTGGGTTGAATCTTATGGCCAATCTCATTGGCAAGCCGGGCAAGATGGATGTGGCTGGAGACATGGTCCATCAACTGTACAACGAAGGAAATCTTCAACGGATCCACGACTATTGCCGTTGTGACGTGCTGGACACATATTTTGTCTTTTTGCGAGCCAGTGTCTTAACCGGAGCGATTGCATTGGAACGTGAGCAGGAGCTAGTACGCCATACTCGTCAATGGCTGGAAGATAGCAGTGAAGAATTTCCGATCTATCAACAGTATCTGGAAAACTGGGGTGACTGGAAAAACCCGTGGGCCATTTAGCCATTTAACCATTTAACCATTGGACAGTTAGACAATTAGACAATTAGACAATTGGGCAGTTAGGCAGTTAGGCAATTGTCATTTAGCTCAATGGACAATGCCAAATGTAAAAATGTCCAATGGTACTTGGCTAAATGGCTAAATGGTTAATTGGGTAAATGTTTAACGGGCTGGGTTACTCATCGAGCCATTCATCTGCCGGGTCGAATTTGGGCAGCACCATAATCAGCACTTTCATTTTGCCAATTGCACGATGCCGAGTGCCAGGGCGGATCATAATCGACATGCCAGGGCGGACATCAATAATCTCGTCATTGAGTTGCATTTGAGCATCATTGTCACACTCTAAAAAGAAGTAAGTCTCAGTGAGCTTTTTGTGATAGTGAGTTTTTGCATCGGCTGAGATTTCAGTGACGTGAACGGTGCCCGGAAAATCCTCGACCTCAGTAAAGGCCCGGCGAGCAATCCCACAGGGGCAGGGCGTCCCTTCAATCTTTGAAAAGTCGGCCAGTTCATACGGAGGTTTGGTTTGTTCGGTCATCGTCTGCAACGTCGGTTTTTGGAATGGTGCGTTGGGGTGTCATTAAGGCTCGACCCCGGTACGAAAAGTTTTGATGAGTCTAAAAACACTTGAAAAACAGTGTTTCATATAGAGGAAGGTTTATGTGTTACCTGTAAATTTCTTTTGTAATCGTTACATCTTATCAGAATTCGATAATATCCGTAGAACAACAATATTCTGAATAATCAGTTCCCGATAAGCACTTCTAAGACTTCAGTTTTGAACAGGCGGAATCAGAGCGGGAACGACTCATGCGTATCACTAAGACAACTATTGCATTGCTAATACTTTGTTTCTTTACAGTGCAATTGAAAGCAAAAGAGCTGCTACCTGCACAAGGCCCAGCCATACGTCCTAATGCACTGCAAGAAGCCATGGAATTGATACTCAAGGATCTGGAGGTAGCATCGCCCAAGCTGCTTGAGTCCAGCAAGGTTTTCAATCCACTTCCACCGTTGTTAAAAACCTCCAAGAGTCCCACAACGAAATCTAAAGAGCAAGAGTCAGCAACAAAACTGCTGCCTGGTAAACGTAAAAAGCCAGCTCCAATCGTCAGCCCTGCGAAGTTCCGATTTGGCATCTCTGATAAAGAGATTTAAGCCCAATGGTGATCACGCCTCTTGCTGAGATCTACTGATACTTTGCATTTAACTTGAGCTCAGTTCGTGGACGGCATCCACTAAGGCGATGGCGTTATCTACCGGAGTTTGCTGAAGCACACCGTGCCCCAGATTAAAGATGTGTCCGGGGCGGCCTGCAGCCTGATCTAATACTTCCTGAGCACGACTGCGAATGGTATCGCGATCCGCTAGAAGCACGAGTGGGTCAAGATTACCCTGAACTGAACGATCGTGCCCGACGGTTTCCCAGGCGTCGTCCAGACGCACACGCCAGTCCACTCCGACTACGCGTGTTCCCGCTTCGGCTAAGAGTGGTAGCAATGCCGGATTTCCTGTGGCGAAATTAATTACTGGAACACCTGGCGTCAGCCCCGCGATGATTTCCTGAATGTAAGGTAGGACATACCGACGATAATCGTCCGTGCCTAAGCAACCTGCCCAGGAATCGAAGAGTTGGACGCATTGTGCTCCGGCAGCAATCTGTGCATTGAGATATCTGGTAATTGCGCGGACGAAGCGGAGCATTAATTCTTTCCAGGCTCCTTCGTCTCGATACATAATCGTTTTGGTATTCAGATAGTTACGACTGGATCCTCCTTCAATGGCATAGCTAGCCAAAGTAAACGGGGCTCCGGAGAATCCAATCAAGGGCATATCCGCCGGTAATTCCAGTCTTGTCTGTTTGACCGTCTCCATGACGAAATCAAGCGACTCGACACTTTCGAGTTCCATGACTCGTTCAATATCTTTGATTTCACGAATTGGATTGTGAATGACTGGCCCTTCCCCTTTGGCAAATTCCAAATCGAGCCCCATGGGTTCGAGAATAGGGAGTAGGTCAGAGAAGATAATGGCGGCATCGACACCGAGTTTGGTGACGGCTGTTACCATGATCTCGGCGCAGAGATCCGGACGTTTGCAGAGTTCCAAGAACGTCGTTTTATTACGAATGTCTCGGTACTCTTTCATGTATCGACCTGCCTGACGCATGAGCCAGACGGGTGTGACATCCGTCTTTTCACCGCGGCAGGCTTTCATAAACGGGCTGTCAAACCATGGCGCATTGGGGTCTAGTACATCAGAGCTCGGGCCGGATAGCATATGCCGAATCCTTTTCTTTCTTTGTTTCAGGTCTTGGCTTGATCGCGCGGCCGCGATCACCATAGGTCCCATTTTCGGGCTGTCTGGTTCCAGGTCAACCGGAAGAGACAGATGTTTCATCCATTCGGTGGTGGTAGGCCCAATCGAGACCACCACACACTCATCAAACTGCGATGTTAATTGCTCTTCCAGGCCTAACTGCTTGGCCAGACTGAAGAGATTGGTAACCTGATGGGCGGATGTGAACATCAACACATCCATCTCACCTGCCACGATGGTTCGAATATTGTTTTCCAGTGGACCGGTATCTTCAGGTAACTCCCATCGGTAAACTTTGACGGATTGGATATGAGCTCCACGGGCTTCCAGTCCTGCCACCAGACTTGGGTTTGGTTTTCCATATTCCTGGATTGCGATGGTCAATTGATTGACCGGGCACTCAGTGTCCATAGTGGACAGTATTTCCCTCCAGGTATTAGGTGAGGGAACTTTAATGGTTGGCGTAATCCCGAATTCCTTCATCGCCGCAACAGGTTTAGGGCCACGTGTTACTGTGGTCATATCCCTCAGGCAGTTGAGGAAGCGATCAAGATCGACATGGCGTTCGACCGCTTTGATCAGATGCTTAAATCCAACGCCGGTCATGACGATAAACACGTCGATTTCACCGGTCATGATGCGGTTTGCTAAATCGATACTTGGTCGATTTTCTTCCAGAGCCACTTCTCGCATCGAAGGGCTGACATGAGGTTGCCCATGATAGCGTTCAATGAGCCGACGAATATCATCTGCGCGACGACTTTCAAAAGAAGCCACCTGCATTCCGCCGAAATCTGGTTCTGGTTGAGATTGATTCATGATGTTCTCAATATAACTCACACCGAGCAAATTGAGAGGGTGTCTGAGGCGACGTCGTGAGTGGTTTTTCAAAAAGTAGAAAAAGAGGGAGAAAAGATCAGGAATTACTGAATTACATCTAAGAGAAATGCCGACAGGGACGATTCACTATTCACACGGCAGGGATGCTGTGATGCCGGCTTTTGACAAGAGGCGAACAAGGATGTTCGTCTCCAGCCGCTGGCTATCGCTGGAACTCAGGTAGGTAGGGAATAGACTCAATGGTTCGTCGTATTTTGGATTTCGATATCGCTCATAGACCGGTATCTGGACAAACACCTGTTTGGGACCAATTGAAGCAGGAAACTCATGTCAAAGTGAAGCTCGGTGACATTCTCCCCGCTCTGGCAGATGCATTGCATAGCCAGCGTGTCTGGGTACAGGACTTTCAGGACGATCAAATCGAACTCAGTAAAGATTTACTGGAAGTCATTCAAGCGTATCAGCAAGTACGTAACGTGGCATAACTGTCACGTAAGTTAGCTGGAAATCCTGGTCTTCGGAATGTGCTCTGCGGGGAGCGACCATCCGGAGACCTTTTTTTATGGATGAGTTTATTTGTCGGATGGCCGGTAAATCGAAACAATAGATAGAGCACGTCAAACACGATCATTTTTATTAACTCAGGAGATGTGTGATGAGTGAACAGCAACAACGTCAGGAACGGATTGATGATCTGATTCGTCGTATTCGTGATTCAGCTCAACGGCTTGCCGAAGATCACCCCGCGCGCGGTGATATGAAGATTCTCAGCCGCACGTTAAGAGAGTTACGGTATGCCTTCAAAGTATTTGCTCCTTATCGCAAGCATCGCAAAGTGACGGTATTCGGTTCCGCTCGTACGCCGGCTTCAGAACCAACTTATCAGGCTTGTGTAGATTTTGGCCGAGAGATGGCCGAACGGGATTGGATGGTGATTACCGGCGCAGCACACGGAATCATGGAAGCCGGACATGTGGGAGCCGGCCGGGAAATGTCGATGGGGCTCAATATTATGCTGCCCTTCGAACAATCGGCCAATGCAGTCATTGACGGCGATCATAAGCTCGTCAACATGAAATACTTCTTCACTCGTAAACTCATGTTTGTCAAAGAATGTGATGCGGTGGTTTGTTACCCAGGTGGCTTTGGGACCATGGATGAAGCAATGGAAGTGCTGACGCTTGTGCAAACGGGCAAGCGGGATGTCGTTCCCATCATTCTGGCCGATGCTCCCGGTGGAAATTACTGGAAGATGTTGGATAACTTTGTTCGCGAGGAATTATTGGGTGGTGGAATGATCTCACCCGAAGACCTGCATTTGTATTCGGTGACCGAAGATTATCAGGAAGCAGCAGACGAGATCCTGCAGTTTTATAAAAACTATCACAGTATGCGATATGTCGGACGCGATCTGGTGTTGAGGCTCAAACAACCTCTATCGGATTCAGCCTTACAGCAGGTTAACACGGAATTCGCAGATATTCTCAATAGCGGAACGTTCACTCAAACCGGCAGGTTGGATGACGAGCAGGACGACCCGGACACCAATGATCTAACGAGATTGGTGTCCCACTTCAATCGCAGAAACCACGGGCGTTTGCGGCAGTTAATTAACTTTATTAATCAACAATAGCTACGGGGGATGATACGCCCTTATGAAGTGGTGGCTTTCATAAGCCCGGTCGCAAATCCAAGCACATCCTGAGCATCACGACAGGAGGTGACAAGTT
>CALKCC010000159.1 GCA_938082855.1 uncultured Pirellulaceae bacterium
AAAAAACAGCCTGTGTTCTCACAGGCTGTTTTTTTATGCGCGGTCGGTAACGATCTGTCCTATAATCCGAGTTACTTCGAATGACAGACTTTGATGAGGAAATGGCGGATGCTGAATCAGGTAAATAGACGACAAGCGTTGAAATCCGTGGCAGCAACTACCTCGCTGATGGTTATTGGTAGGGCGAGCCGAGCAGCCGATTATGGCGATCTGGCTACCAACAAGTTTCTTGGACGCGTCAATGTTCTGGCAACGGTCGAAGATTCGAAGGTCTTTACGGAAGGTCCCGCCTGGGGACACGGTGCGTTGTACTTTACGAATGTCCGAGCCGCGAAAATTTTGAAATGGGACGGGCAGAAGCTTTCGATCTTTCGCGAGAATAGCAACGAGGCGAACGGTTTGCACTTTGATGCCGAAGGAAATCTCTGGGCGTGTGAAGGCGGTGCTGGTCGAGTCACGAAGACCCACTGGCAGACCGGCGAGATCGAAGTCCTTGCGAATGAGTTCAACTCGTTTCCGTTGGCTGCTCCTAATGATCTGTGTTTCGACTATAAGCAGCGATGCTTCTTTTCATCCCGTCCAGGTGTGGAAGACCCCAGCAAGGGAAACGTAAACGCTGTTTATCGTCGGGATCCCGACGGTACACTTGCGCAGGTATTGGCCTGGCCTGACATTCATATGCCCAACGGCCTGGTCACTGCTCCTGATGGAAAGCATCTTTATCTGATCGAAGCCCATCCGGACGCAGACCACCATCGGGATATTCGTCGTTATGAAATTACTGAAGACGGCAGATTAGTGAATGAAGAAATCGTGATTGATTTCTATCCCGGACGGAGTGGGGATGGTATGGCGATTGACGCGAAAGGTAATCTCTATGTGGCCGCCGGCCTACACGCAACCCGCAAGACAAGCGAGACGCTAGACACCAAGCCCGGTATTCACGTGATTTCGCCTGATGGGAAGCTGCTTGCCTTTCGAGAGACACCGGAAGATACGATTACGAACTGTACGTTTGGCGGAAAGAATTTGAAAACTCTGTTTGTTACCTGTGGGACTAAGCTGCTGGCTATACCAACTCGCATCCCCGGCAAGCCCATACACTAAAGGATTTGACAGAATGGCGTTAGCTGATAGTCGGTTACAACGAGTTGTTACGCTTTGCATACTCTATTTTGCGCAAGGTGTCCCTTACGGCTTTATGACCATCACGATGGCAAATTACTTGTCAGGTGAAGGTTTGAGTACAGATCGGGTCGGTACTCTTACGGCAGTAGCGTTGTTGCCCTGGACGTTTAAGATTATCTGGGCACCGGTCATTGATTCGATTCAATTCAAAGGATACGGCCGTCGTCGACCCTGGATTGTCATTGCCCAACTGTTCATGGCCTTAACGCTGCTTGGTATCTATTTCCTCGAGCCATATCTGGTTGGCGAACATATGGACATCGAGAAGTCCGCGGACTATCTCCTGTGGGTCTTCTTTATTCATAATGTCTTTGTCGTACTACAGGATGTGGTCTCAGATGCACTGGCTGTCGATATTCTGCCTGAGTCTGAACAAGGGGCGGTTAATGGGGCGATGTGGGCGAGCAAGCTGTTAGGTATTTCAGGCGGTGCCGCCATACTTGCCACGGTCATGGCGAATCATGGAATCCGTGGAGCTGTCATGGTTCAGATTTTGCTTCTACTGGCTATTATGTTGGCCCCGCTGTTATTACTAGAGCGTCGTGGCGACAAGCGGTTTCCCTGGGATAAAAATGAGCAACGAGATGAATCCAAGCGTCCGTCTCAAAAGCATCGGTCCGTTGTTGCGATCACTCGGGATGTCATACAGGGCTTTTCATTACGTACCACCTTCGCCTTTGTAACGATGGTCTTAATCAGCCTGATCGGCTGGGGTGTGATGGAGACCGTGCTAAAAACAGTCTGTAATCAACGCATTGGTTGGAGCTCCACGCACACAAGCCATGTTATGGGGTACGCGGGTATCCCAGAAGCTATTTCGGCTATCCTTTGTGGTTTCTTAGGTGACCGCATCGGCCGCAGAAAAATGATGACCTTCGGAATGGTGGCCTATGGCTTGGTTTCCATTCTGTTCGCATTTAGTGAGCCTTATTGGGGAAATGTATATCCGACCTCATTGGCAGCGGATGGCTACTGGGATAATCACATCGTGTGGGCCTACACAGTCGGCTATAAGATTTTTCTGGCTGCTTTTGTAGTGAATTATCTGGCAGAATCGATGGCACTTTCCTGGACGCAATCAAGCGCGACGATGTTCACGATTTATATGACGATGTCCAATGTGGGTCATGTCTTAGGTAACAAATTTGCCGGTCTGTGTGAGGGGATGTTTGGACAGGCTCATTCTTTCACGGCAATGGGCATACTCAACATGAGCGTTCCGTTGTTGCTTCTCTTGGTACGACGAGAGGATGTAACTGAGCGAGTGGCATTGGAAGAAGAATCAGCCGTTGTCGGTTAAATCGCCGAGCGTTGGATGGTATCCTGAATGCTATGAACGCGATAAGGATTCAGATAAAAGCCTCACTTGTACTTGCAGTTTGCTTGGCTGCATCAGCGGTCTCAGTGGCTCAAGACCAGTCCTTTGAACAGGAAGTGGTTCCGATCCTGCAGCAGCATTGTTTTAGCTGCCATAACTCAGACGACCACAAGGGTGATTTTGCACTGCAAACCAAGTCGGAGCTTCTTGAATCCGGGTATGTAGAGCCAGGTGATGCAGACGGAAGCCATTTGTTAACAGTGCTTCGGCCGGCGGATGGTAAACCACCGGCGATGCCGAAGGACAGCCCTCCGCTGACAAAGTCAGAAATTGAGACTCTGGAAAAGTGGATTACAGAAGGGGCTCATTGGCCGGACGGATTTGTCATTCCGGAACCAGCTATTACGAGTACTGATTGGTGGTCCTGGAATCCAATTGTTCGGCAGGAGATACCACAGTTGGAGAATCCGTATTCCGCTAGATTCCCGCTCGAAAATGCAGTGGATGCATTTATTCTCAGCAAACTCATTGAAAAAGGTTTGGAGCCTTCTGCTCCGGCCGATCGCCGAGTGTTAATTCGTCGCGTTTATTACGACTTACTGGGTCTGCCACCTACGCCGGAACAGATTGAGGCCTTCGTCGAATCTTCAGATCCGATGGCGTATGAGCATCTGATTGATGATTTACTTGCGTCACCAGCCTATGGAGAACGTTGGGCACGACACTGGTTAGACATTGTGAAATATGCGGATACAGCAGGCTACGATAAAGACAAGCTTCGCCCAAATGCCTGGCCCTATCGTGACTATGTCATTAAGAGTTTCAATCAGGATAAGCCCTATGCCAGATTCGTTCGCGAACAACTTGCCGGTGACCAATTGTTTCCCGGAACGGAAGACGGAATTCTGGGTTTAGGATTTGTCGCAGCAGGTCCCTGGGATTTCATCGGTCATGTCGAAGTTCCCGAAACTAAGATCGATGGTCGCATCGCTCGCTACATTGACCGGGATGAAATGGTGACCAATGCGATGAATACGTTTGTCAGCACGACCGTCCAGTGTGCTCGATGTCACAACCACAAATTTGATGCGGTTACCCAGCAGCACTACTACAATTTGCAGTCGGTGTTTGCAGCTGTGGATAAAGCCGAACGGTCCTATGGTGTGGACCCAAAAGTCGCAGCGAGGAGACAGGAGCTGGAGTCGAAGATAAAGGAATCCACGACTCAGCTGGCGGCCATTCAAAAGAAAATTGAAGAAGAGGCGGGGCCGGCTTATACGGAAGCTCTAACTAAAGCGAATGAACTTGCTGCCTTTGCCGTTCTGGCTCACCGGGACGATGCTTATGGTTTTCACTCGGCCATGCAAAATGCAACGAGTGTCGCGCAATGGGCTCAGGTGGATCTGGGAGAATCGAAGGCGATCTCAGAAATTCGGCTCCATCCGTGTAGCGATGATTTCGGCGGCATAGGCAATGGCTTTGGCTTTCCTGTCCGCTTTAAGCTGGAAGTGTCAGATGACCCAGAATTCAAAACAGCCACTTTAGTAGCCGACCAGACAGCAGACGATTACCCAAATCTTGGAATTGCCTATTACGCAGCGGCCAAAGATGTGACGGGCCGCTATATTCGACTGACTGCCACAAAACTATACGATCGCAATGGCTCGCCGATGTTTGCCATGTCCGAACTGCAGGCCCTTTCGGCAGAAGGGACGAATCTGGCTCTTAACAAAGTAGTCTCTTCATCCACCTCGATCGAGGCTCCGGCTCGATGGGCTCGAAAAAACCTGACGGATGGAAAGTGGCCAACTCCCAAAGATGTTGCCAAGACTCAGCAATGGGCAGAGAGCATGGTGGCAGCAGCGCAATTGGTGGTCAATGCAAATACACCCGAACGTAGAAAGCAAACGCAATCATTGACGGCTCGTAAGGCAGCAATGGAAAAGGAACTGGCCGGGCTGCCCACGGGGCGAATGGTGTTTGCAGCCGCTACGGAATTCAAGGTTCAGGGATCGTTTAAACCGACAATGGGCAAACCCCGTACGATCAAAGTGCTGCACCGTGGCGATATCCTGCAGGAACGACAGGAAACTCAGCCAGGCACGATTCCACTACTAGAAGAGGATGGAGTATTCAGTCTGGACGATGGCCATACTGAAGGAGATCGTCGTGTGGCATTTGCTGAGTGGGTAGTACGAAAGGACCAACCGCTAACGTGGCGAAGTATTGTCAATCGCATTTGGCAATATCACTTTGGCCAGGGAATTGTATCCACACCCAATGATCTCGGACGTATGGGTCAGCTACCGACGCATCCGGAATTGTTAGATTGGCTGGCTTTGGAATTCCGAGATCAGGGACAGTCTTTCAAACATCTACATCGATTGATTTTACTCAGCTCGACCTATCGGCAGTCCTCGGCCCATCATGAGGAAAACAGTCAGATCGACAGTAGTAATCAGTTTCTGTGGAGAATGAACCGCCGAAAATTATCCGCGGAAGAGATTCGAGATTCCGTGCTTCAGGTGAGTGGAAGATTGAGTAATCAAATGGGTGGACCTGGGTATTATTTGTTTAAGCTCGAACATCCTCAGCACTCTCCTCACTACGAATACCATCTGCATGATCCCAACGATGTGATGAGTCATCGCCGTAGCGTGTATCGTTTTATTGTCCGGAGTCAGCCCGACCCGTTTATGACGATTCTTGATTGTGCCGACTCTTCCAAGAGCACTCCTCAGCGGGTCGAGACGTTGACGTCGATTCAGGCATTGGCGTTGTTGAACAATAAATTCAATCTCGCCATGGCAGAGCACTTTGCTACCGATTTGATGACGCTTGAGCTACCAGAGCAACAACGCATTGAAGTCGCATTTGCTCGGTTAGCTGGCCGTCAACCTAACCAGGAAGAGTCTGCTCAGTTAGCCGCGTATGCACGAGAGCATGGTTTGGCGAACCTTTGTCGCGTGCTCTATAACCTTCACGAATTTGTGTTTGTGGAATAAGGCACAGGAATACGAATGTCAGATTTAACTACAACTCGACCATCTACACCAACCCGTCGTGAATTCCTATGGAATTCCGGAGGAGGCCTGGGAGGCATTGCTTTGGCATCCATGTTGGGCGCCGATCCTTTGGAGGTGTCTGCTAAGTCAGGAGCTTTAGGTGGCGTTTTGCATCACCCGCCGAAGGCGAAACGAGTGATTCAGTTATTCATGTCAGGAGCCGCCAGTCATTTGGATCTGTGGGACCACAAACCCTGGCTTGTCGAGCACCATGGTGAGCCCTCCGACTTTGGCGAGAAGGTGGAGTTATTTCAAAACGGAGCCGGACCGTGGACCAAGTCATATTTCCAATTTCGCCCTTATGGTGAATCAGGGAAGCATCTAAGTGACGCCGTGAAGCCACTGGGCGAAGTCGTCGATGACATTGCCTTTATTCACAATCTGGTTGGCAAAACGGGCGTGCATTCACAGGCCACTTATTTGCAGGCCACTGGATTTCAACGTCCGGGCTTCCCCGGTATGGGATCCTGGATTAGTTACGCCTTGGGGAGCATTAACGACAATCTACCAACGTTTGTAGTCCTGCCAGACCATCGTGGATACGCTTCGAACGGCCCTAAAAATTGGGGCTCCGCATTCCTTCCGGCCAGCAGTCAGGGCACGACGATCTTTCCTCAACGTGAAAACCCGATTGAAAATCTGATCGCCAGAGCGAAGTACGTTACCAAGGCGGCCGATCAAAACGGGCTGCAATTGTTGAACCGAATTAATAAGGGGTATGCCGATAAACGCCCAGGGGATTCGCGACTCGATGCTCGCATCGAAAGCTATGAACTTGCCGCTCGGATGCAACTCAGTGCCCCGGAAGTTTTGGATATCACTCAAGAGCCAGCTTGTATCAAAAAGATGTATGGTCTTGAGAATGAAGGAGCGACTTACGGACCAGATATTAATGTTCCGGAAGAAGCCGAGTACTTTGGACGAAAGTGTCTGATTGCTCGACGGCTGCTAGAAAAGGGCGTTCGCTTTGTTCAAATTTGGTCAGGCAATGACAATGGTTTTCCTCGTCGCAACTGGGACAGTCATGAAGACATCAAACGGGACCATGGTCCTTTGGCTGAAGGAATGGCGATTGGGACGGCAGCCTTAATCAAGGATCTCAAACAACGCGACATGTTGAAGGATACCTTGATTTTATGGACCACTGAATTTGGACGGATGCCAAGTAGTCAGGGCAGCAAAGGTCGCGATCACAATCCGTTTGTGTTTACAAATTGGCTGTGCGGTGGAGGCATTCGAGGTGGAGTGACGGCCGGAGAATCCGACCAATGGGGCTTTAAGCCACTCGACCGAGACAACCCGACTCAGGTCTACGACATTCATGCCACCATGCTTCATTTACTGGGGATCGATCATACTCGTCTGACCGTCAGAAACAACGGAATTGACCGTCGTCTAACCGACGTACATGGGCATGTCATCGAAGACATTCTGGCCTAGCTTCCGGCTCCTCTAAGAGTCTCGAAATTCTTTAATGGAAACGTGGAATTCGTACGTCTCACGGATTAGGATGATTTGTTAGCGAATCAACTTACCACCCCTATGTGGAGACAATCCCTTGAGATTTCAAAAGACAATCCTGTCATTGGTTATGGCTGCATTCATTGCTGCTCCCGTGGCTGCAGAAGAGTTAAACGTTCCGCCTAAAGGCTGGAAGGCTTTGTTTAATGGCAAAGATGTTACTGGCTGGTACGGCTGGTCCACAAAAAACCCGGAATTGTTGTGGGACATGTCGGATGAAGAACAGGCTGCTTACAAGAAAGAGAGCCTGAAAGACATTAACGCACACTGGTCGGTGAAGGATGGCGTACTGGTTAATGATGGCCATGGTCTGTACCTGACAAGTGAAGCTGAATTCACCAATTACGAACTGATGATCGACTATAAGACTGTCGCTCGGGCTGACAGCGGTATCTATCTCAAAGCTGTCCCTCAGGTTCAGATCTGGGATTCCACCGACAAGTCGAAATTTGGAATTGGAGCTGATAAAGGGTCTGGTGGTCTTTGGAACAACAGCAAGGGAGCTAAAGGAAAAGACCCAGCGGTTTTAGCTGATAAGCCCTTTGGTGAATGGAACAGCTTTAAGATTCGTCAGATTGGTGCCCGCACCAGCGTTTGGCTCAATGGCAAGTTGGTTGTCGATAATGCGATCATGGAAAACTACTTCGATCGTAGTCGCCCAATCTTCCCTAAGGGGCCAATCCAACTGCAAACGCACGGCGGAGAAATCAGCTGGCGAAACATCTTTGTTCGTGAAATTGGTTCAGACGAAGCCAACAAGATCCTTCGTGAATCTGCTGATAGCAAAGGTTTTGTTTCAGTATTCAATGGTAAAGACCTTTCAGGTTGGGCTGGTGCAGTCAACGAATACGAAGTAGTTGACGGAGCAATCCAGTGTCAAAAAGGTAAGGGCGGAAACCTTTACACCGAAAAGAAATACAAAGACTTTGTTGTTCGCCTGGAAATCAAGATGCCACCTGCTGGCAACAATGGCTTGGCTATTCGTTACCCAGGCAGTGGGAATCCTGCTTATCAGGGCATGACGGAACTTCAGGTCCTAGATACTCAATATCCAGGTAAGCTGGCTCCGTATCAGTATCACGGTTCTGTTTATGGATTGATTCCGGCCGCTCGTGGTTACTTGTATGAAGCGGGTAACTGGAACTATGAAGAAGTCACGGTTCAAGGGACGAAAATCAAAGTCGAACTCAATGGGGCTGTGATTCTTGATGCAGATGTTGCCGAGTTAGCGAAGGACCCGGAAGTGTTGAAGAAACACCCAGGCCTGAAATTGCTCGAAGGGCACTTCGGATTCGCCGGTCATAATGACCCGGTTCAATTCCGAAATATCGAGATTAAAGAACTGAAGTAATCGCCGTCCGGCATTACTTTACTCTCATACCTATCTAAAGGGATTAAGCCATGAAAGCGGCTCAGGGTTTTGCGTGCGCGTTAGCTTGTTTGCTGACAGTGAGTGTTTTTGGACAGACGCGTGTTTATCAAGAGGGCAAGTTACCGAACGACAGTCGGCTCGGGGAACTCCGCCATCTGAATAATTACTTCCCATTTGCTGTCCCTGATTCCACCGAGAAATGGGAAGCTCGTCGGGATCAGCTCCGCATGCGTCTCAAAGTCGCTCTCGGCTTATGGCCGGAACCAGCGAAGACACCGCTTAACGCCAAGATTTATGGCAAGACGGTAAGAGACGGATTCACCATTGAGAAGGTGTACTTTGAAAGCTTTCCGGGTCACTTTGTTTCAGGTTTACTGTTTCGCCCCGAAGCAGGAGACGGGAAGCGACCAGCCGTACTGACTCCCCATGGTCACGGTGGCCGCATGCAGGACCATGGCGATAAGATCGGTTCACTGATAGATAACGGTGACGAAAAATATGAGAATTCGGGGCGTTTCCCAAAACTGGCTCGGTGTGCCCAACTGGCACGGATGGGATGTGTAACTTTCATCTACGATATGGAGGGATATGTTGATTCGCTACAAATCCCCATGGAAGTATCGCACCGTTTGAATGACCGGCGACCAGATTTAGAATCCCCCGCGCGGTGGGGTTTCTTCTCAGCACAGGCCGAGATGCGAATGCAAAGCATCATGGGTGTGCAAACCTGGAATTCAATTCGTGCCTTGGATTTTCTACAGTCGTTACCGGATGTAGATGACAAACGGATTGGCATCACCGGTGGAAGCGGTGGCGGTACTCAAACCATCTTGCTCGGTGCATTAGATGCTCGGCCTATCGTGTCCTTTCCGCAGGGAATGGTTTCTACCTCCATGCAGGGTGGATGCCCGTGTGAAAATTGTAGCCTCTTGCGAGTTGATACTGGCAATGTAGAGCTCACAGCGTTGTTTGCGCCTCGTCCAATTGCAATGACAGGAGCCAACGACTGGACCAAGGAGATCCAAACGAAGGGTTATCCGGAGCTACAGCAGCTTTACAAAATGGTTGGCGATCAGGATGACGTGTTTTGCGTTTCGTATCTCAATTTCGGGCATAACTATAACTATGTGACTCGGCGACATATGTATCACTGGTTCAATAAGTACCTGGGATTGGGTTTGGATGAGCCGATTGTTGAACAGGATTGGAAGCCCTTAACCAAAGAGGAGTACACGGTTTGGGATGATGAGCACCCAGCCCCGGAAGCCGGTGTTCCGCATGAAGTGAAATTGCTCCGAGCGATTGATCAGGATAGCAATCGTCAGATCGCCAAGGCCCTTCGTAGTGCAGAGAATAAAGTAGAGGCATTGCAAGGTCTGCATGGAGAGGCCTTGAAGGCCGTGGTTGGCAGAGGCCTTTCATCTGCGGATGAGATTAGCCGCGAAAAAGTCGGCAAGATGGAACGCGATGGGTATTTGGAATTCACAGATATTCTGCGCTATGGCCCGGGCAAGGAAGAGCTTCCAGTTGCCTCCTTCTTCCCTACAAAGACAAAGTGGACTGGAACCGTCGTTGTTTGGGCTGACGGAGATGGCAAGTCCGGAATGTATGGTGACGACGGCAAGCCAAACCGTGAGGTAGCTACCTTGTTGGATGCAGGTGTTTCAGTGATTGGCGCAGACCTCTATTACCAGGGTGAATTCCTGGCCGATGGAAAGTCACTTGAATCCCAACGTCTGGCCACGACGACCTCCCGTAAGATTCCCGCTTATACCTATGGCTACAACGATTCCTTGTTTGTCCAGCGAGTTCATGACTTGCTGACTCTGATTTCTTTTGTCGCCAATGATGAGCATGGAACCAAGAATGTTGTACTGGTTGGAGCTAATGGTGCCGGTCCGATTGCGGCAACTGCCAGAGCGATTGCTGGGGAAGCGGTGCAGACAGCGATTGTGGATACCCAAGGTTTTCGCTTTGGGGCCATTACTCAATACGGTGATGTTAATTTTCTACCTGGAGCCATCAAGTATGGTGACCTCCCGGGGATTCTGGCACTCAATGCTCCCCACCGTCTGATCATAGTGGGTGAGGAAATCCCAGCGTTTACGAAGGCAATATATGATGCGGCTGATGCTCGCGTTAAGGCTGCCAAATCTATTTATGATGCGTTTTAATCGCGTCTGCAGATTTAGTGATCAATCAAGTGACCAATTAGACAGTCAAAGTTAGATAAGCAAATTTAGATGAGCAAATTAAATCGCCGACAGATGCTAGGTACGGCCGCAGCCGTTAGTGGGGCACTAGCCGCAGGACAAGCCAGTGGAGAACAAGCCGAAGAGGAAATCAAAGTGGGCAAGCGAATTCGACGCGTCGCAAAAAATGGAAATATCAAACATTCAATCGTGGCTTGGTGCTTTCAGGACTATTGGTCGCCGGATGAATTAATGCCGATCGCGAAAGAGATGGGTTGTGTTAGTGTCGAGCTGATGGATCCAAAATTCTATCCTGACCTAAAGAAGCATGGCCTGGAATGTGCCATTGCTGGGATCGATATTGGTGGCCCTCCGTTTATGCGTGGATTTAATAATCCCAAGTATCACGACACGGTGATTGCCGCTACCAAGAAGTCGATCGATGAGTGCAAAGAATTTGGCTGGAAGAAGGTGATTGCCTTTACCGGTTACGATGAAGGACTTAGCAAAGCAGAAGGCGCGGCCAACTGTGTCAAAGGATTTAAAGAAGTGGTCGGCTACGCAGAAAAAGCTGGCGTGACCATTTGCCTTGAACACCTCAATACTCGAGACGATACCCATCCAATGAAGGGTCACCCCCGATATGCAGGTGATGATGTGGAATACTGTATTGACATCGTTGAGCGAGTCGGCTCGCCTAATCTCAAGTTACTTTTCGATATTTACCATGTGTCCATTATGAATGGCGATGTGATTCGTCGACTTCATCAGCACAAAGATTGGCTTGGGCACATTCACACAGCTGGTAATCCGGGACGAGCCGAATTGGATGACAATCAGGAAATCAACTATCCAGCATGTATGCAGGCATTGGTCGACATTGGCTATGACGGTTACGTGGGGCATGAATTTATTCCGACCCGCGATCCCGTGGCTGGGCTACATCAGGCGATCGAGTGGTGCGACGTCTAATCGCTGATGCGTTTCTCCTCATCTCGATATTCCACGATTGGGGAAATTGAGGTTAAAATTAAGGCATGAAGACCCGCCTCCCAAATTCCACGTTTGTGCTTTGTTTACTACTGCTGCTTACCTCAACCGCATTGGCAGTAAAACCCAATAGCAATCGACGCTTTAAGTCGACTGTGCTCCCCATTCTGGAAAACAAGTGTTTTGTTTGCCATGGTCCGGATGTTCAGGAAGCAGATATCCGTTTGGATAATCTCTCCACGGATTTCCTGACCGATCGCGCAGCGGCAACCGCATGGCACGAGGCAATGCATGTCCTGAACAAAGGTGAGATGCCTCCGAAGGACGCTGAACCTCTCACGGCGAAAGAACGCAGTGTTTTAGTTGGTTGGATTCGAGGCGAGATTGATCGAGTAAAGGCAGAACTAAAGAGTACCGGTGGGCAGGTGGTACTCCGCCGTTTGAATCGAGCCGAATACCAAAACACCATGCGGGATCTATTTGATTTGGAAATGGATTATGCCCGCGATCTGCCGCCCGAAGGTGCTTCTCCCGATGGCTTTAAGAATAATGGTCAATCGCTGCAGATGACTTCGATTCAGCTGGAGTACTATCTGGATGCAGCTCGCCGTGCATTGGATCGAGTTATTGAAACAAACGAGGCTCCCGAAGTTTTCGAACACTCCTTTGACAAGAGTAACGTGGGGGATAAATGGTTCAATTATGAAGTCTCCAACTACCTTGGTCGCTGGCAGGGCTTTTACGGCAAGATGGTCGATAAGTACCCCGAAGAAGGAGACTATCTGGTCACGGTAACAGCTCGTGCTGATATTCCCGAAGGTCGCGGAGCTCCGCTCATGGAAGTATCCGTTGGTTATCGACCGGACACAGAACAGATTTGGAAAGTCACGAAGACGATTGAAATTGCCGACTCGGAATCGACCACCTATGAGTTTACTGGTCGGGTCGAGAATCATCCGTTACCTGTAAGAGGTCAGGGAAAATTTCCAGGATTGGTTGTTCGCGTTCTGAATCAATATGACGACCTGGCACCTAAGCCTAAAGAGGTCGAGTTAGAACGGGATGGCAAAAAGAAAAAAGGTTTTCCAGCTGAAGATGGCTATCCGGTCATCCACATTGAAAAGGTGACGTTTAAAGGTCCTGTCTTTGAACAATGGCCTCCGCGGCGACATCGGGAAATCCTGTTTGAATCAGAGCTACGTGAAACGAATGAGCAGGCCTATGTCGCGGAAGTGATGCGGCGATTTCTGCAACGAGCGTTCCGTCGGCCAGCGACCGACGAGGAAGTAGCTCGGTTCGTTAGCTTTTACAACGGAATACGCCCCGAATTCCCAAGTTTCGAAGAGGCGATGAAAGAGACGTTGGCGATGGCCTTAATCAGCCCGCCATTTCTTTATCTGCTCGAGCCCGCTCAGGATAAAAAACGGGATCTCACCGATTGGGAATTGGCATCTCGTCTTTCGTACTTTTTATGGAGCACCATGCCGGACCAGGAATTGTTCGATTTGGCAGATCAGGGGCAGCTTTCCAAGCCGTCCGTTCTCAATGCTCAAATCGAAAGGATGCTTCGGGATGATCGGGGTTGGAGATTCTTTCAGCAGTTTACCGACCAATGGCTCAAATTGGAAAACACTGCTCAAATCGCAATTGATACAGGAACTTACAAAGGCTTCGATGTCTCTCTTAAGACAGAGATGTTACAAGAGACGCGACACTTTCTGAAGCATTTAGTACTCAATGACCTCAGCGCTCTCAATATGCTGGACGCAGATTTCACGATGCTCAATGAGCCTCTGGCAAGACACTATGGTGTGGAAGGAGTTCATGGACAAGCGTTTCGTCAGGTTGCTTTGACCGAAGAAACACGAGGTGGATTGTTAGGCCAGTCCAGCGTCTTGATGCTCGGCTCCACTGGAAAGGATTCTCATCCGATCCGTCGTGCCGTGTGGTTGCGGGACCGACTCCTGAATGACCCCCCCGCTCCGCCGCCGCCAGATGTGCCGGATCTGGATGAAACCAATCCAGATTTTGCCAAGCTGACGATACGAGAACAGCTGGAAGTCCATCGCGATAAGGAATCCTGTGCATCCTGCCATCGAGGGATCGATCCTTGGGGGATCGCATTGGAGAATTTTGACGCGATTGGGAAGTTCCGAACGGAGGCTCACAACAAACCGGTTGTGGCGTCTGATACGTTACCTAATGGTACTGAGCTTGACGGAGTGGTTAGCTTAAAGAATTACCTTGTGGAACATCGTAGTGAGGACTTTGCCAGAGCCTTGGTTTCTAGACTGACGGTATACGCATTAGGGCGAAATCTGGAGTTAAGTGATGAGGACCTCATTGACGATTTAACTAATAGTTTTGCAAACAATGATTATCAGATGATGCATTTGATACAGGAGTTGGTTGCCAGCGACGCGTTCCGCGTTAAATAATCATTGGTGACGATTCCTCTGTACGTTAATATGAATATCTGGGATTATTCCATTGGTGAATGTCCTTCCTGATTAAAGAAAACAATCGAGACCAAAATATGAAATCTTGGCATTTAGATCGTCGTACGTTCTTACTTGGAACAGGTGTATCCATGGCTCTTCCTTATATGGAAGCAATGGGCGAACAGGCTCAGGCCGCTGATCTTCCTCCGCGTATGTGTGCCATGTATTTCCCGTTTGGAATTAGCTTGCCAAAAGAAGGTAGTGACCTTCATAAGTGGCGTTGGTTCCCGGATGGAGAAGGTAAAGACTTTACCTTCAATGAAAGTCTCAAATCGTTGGAATCCGTACGCAAGTCTGTTACCGTAATTGGCGGAATGTCGCATCCGAACGGACGACGTATGGGCGGTCACGATACCGGTGACACGTTTTTAACCGGGGCTCTGTTTGATAAAAAGTTGCTACACAACACAGTTTCGGTTGATCAGGTAGCAGCGAATGCTATTGGCAGTCAGACTCGCTTTTCCTCTCTGACGATGAGTACCGATGGCGGTGTCGGCGAACCAACGCGATCCAGTACATTGAGCTACGATGACAAAGGTCGCCCTGTGCCGGCATTGAATCAGCCGGAGATGATTTTCAATCGTATGTTCGGGTCTGCTGATGCCGATCTGCAGCGAAACCACCGTCGGTTGCGAAGTGCCAGCAGCATGCTGGATCTCGTGTTGGAAGATTCCAATTCGCTTCGCCGACGCTTAGGTCGACGTGACCAGGAAAAGCTGGACGAGTATTTGTCTTCTGTCCGTCAGATTGAACAACGCGTCAAGAATACTCAAAAATGGCTCGATATCCCGCTGCCGTCACTGACCGATGAAGAGCGTGATGTGTTGAAGCTTGAAGCTGACACGGAAGCCCCGAAAGAATATATGCGTACGATGTACGACCTGATGTGGTTGGCATTTAAGACGGATTCAACTCGGGTTGCCACTTATCAGATCGCAAGTATGGCAGATGCCTCGAGTGTTGCCGGACCGTTCCCGTTCCGCGAAGGCTTCAAGGCTAACCTTCACTCACTGGCTCATGGTTGGAATAAACCTGAAGGTGCCGTGGCCTTGGGTGAATGGGACAAGTTCATGGTCGAGCAACTGACTTACTTCCTGGAACGATTGCAGTCGACTCAGGAAGGCGATGGAACATTGCTGGATCGCACGATGGTGCTTTATGGAAGTAGTAACAGTACAACCCATAACAACAGCAACTATCCACTTGTCTTTGCCGGTGGAAACAAACTTGGTTTATCTCACAATCAGTTCCTGAAAGTGAATAACGATATTCCGATGTCCAATCTGTTTGTGACCATGCTCAATAAAATGGGAGTGGATACTCCGGCATTCAACGATAGCACCGGGGAACTTCTACAGGTTCAAGCTTAGGTCTCGTATGAATCTGGCTCACTGGATTTGATGGCGAAGTAGATTGCCAGAAATACTCCGTAGATCGCCAGCCCAATCGCCATTCCGACAATGATTCCAGCTAAGGCCGTCATCAGATAGTTGCCAGCCGAACCAGCGATTGAACAAAAGATGCCTGCAATTAAATCAATAATTGCTGTGCAACAAACGACTGGGTCGAATGGACCGAGATGCCCATCTGCAGGACTGACCTCGGTGTCGAAGACATTGACCCACCAATGGTTGGTCAAAAACAAGTAGCCTCCCACTCCACCACAAATCAGAACAAACAGGACTCCCAAGCCCGTTAACCACGCAGATTGATTGGACTCCGAGACAGTACGGGGTGGTACGGCATAGTGAGGGTTTGACTCAGGTGCTACATCAGGCTGCCGAGCTTGAAGCGTTTGGGGCGTTAGGGGCTGTTGTTCAGCATGGACGGTTTGGAAATAGGCCGGTTGGTGGACTGGTTCAGACCAGGAATTTTCGGCATATGTCGTTGTTGAATCTGGCAACGCATCCAATTGGTTTGGCATGTTTTGCGCCGTACCATGCGCATCGAGATCAGTAGTCAATTGCGTCGTAGAATCCAGCTTCCGCTTGTAACGCCGAATAAGCGAGACGATGGCTATCGTCTCCATCAACAAGATGACCGGCCCCCACCAGATAATGCCAAATTGGGGCGCGAGAATGGAAAGGGCAATGGCAGCAACAACGCTAATGCATAGCGCGATGACTGCATCCCGTCTGGTGCGATCAACGTCAGATTCTAAGAGCGACGCGACCGCGGCTATGACCCCGAAAAACATGCAGGGAGAAAAACTACTAAAGACGTTATTCGTGAAAGGAAAGGTGAATAAACCAAATACAAAACACGTGATGGAGAAGTAGTAGAAAACTCGGCTGGTCATGCGGCGCTCACATAAAACTGATAACGAAGAATCAAAGGGCCATAGAGATATTATCTGTTATTAAGGTTTTTGATCTCAATAGTTAATTTCACGACAAATCAGCCGTTGCTGTATGGATTTCACTACACATAGTGGGCAATTTGTCTCAACTCAGCCCGTCATTCAAGTTAGAATAGAGGTATGAGTTTTTCCCGCCTATTTGTATTGCTTGCTGCCCTCCTGGCAAGTTGTTCTCAGCTGGTGGCAGCAGGTGCTGTTTCCTTTGAGAAAGATGTACGCCCGATTCTTAAGGCACATTGTTTTCATTGTCACGGCGAGGAAGAGGAGCTCGGCGGTGGCCTGGACCTTCGCCTCAAGCGGCTCATGTTAACCGGTGGTGAGTCCGGTCCGGCGATTGTTGCAGGACAACCGGACGGCAGCCTGCTTGTTGACTATCTAACCAGTGGGCTTATGCCGCCTGAAGATGTAGCAGTGCGACCAACTGAGGAAGAGATCACAACCATTGTGAATTGGATTGCCAGTGGAGCCGCAGTGGAAGGTCCGGAACCTGCCACAATCGATCGGGGTTTTTATATTACAAATCAGGAACGCCAATTCTGGTCCTTCAAGCCGGTGGTTCGACCGTCCCTTCCTCAAGTGAAAGATTACAGAAAAGCGGCCAACGAAGTTGACTTGTTTCTACTTGAGAAATTGGAGTCGGCAGGCCTGAGTTTCTCTGACCAAGCTTCGAAGGAAGTGTTGGTGCGACGGGCTTATTTGGATCTGACCGGGTTGCCTCCAACTCCTAGCCAAGTGGAACACTTCATGCAGGATGACCAGCCTGATGCTTACGTCCGCCTGATCGACGATTTATTGAGTTCACCACGTTATGGTGAACGCTGGGGTCGACATTGGCTCGATGCCGCAGGCTATGCAGATTCTGAAGGTCAAACCGATTCAGATGCTGAACGGCCATGGGCCTATTTCTATCGCGACTATGTGGTGAATTCCTTTAATCAGGGAAAGCCATATGATCAATTCATTCGAGAACAGATTGCCGGAGATGAGTTGATCGGTGCGGATCGATCCAACTTGAATCCTGAACAGGTCGAGCAACTCACCGGAACAGGCTTCCTCCGAATGGTGTCAGACGGGACAGGTGCCGGCGCAGGTTCCGATGAAGGTCGGAATGCGGTTGTTAGTGAGACGGTCAAAATGGTGACCTCGTCGCTGACTGGCCTCACAGTAGGGTGTGCCCAGTGCCACAATCATCGTTATGACCCAATCTCACAAAAGGACTATTACCGCATACGAGCCATTTTTGAACCAGCGTTGAATTGGAAGTCCTGGGTCACACCACAAAACCGCAAAGTATCTCTCTATACATCGGCCGACCGAGAAGCAAAGACTAAGACCGAGGAAGAGATCAAAACGATTGAAGCCGAACGAGTGAAGAAGCAACAGGCATATATTGATGCCACGTTCGAAAAGGAAATCGCAAAGCTTCCTGAGGATGTCCAGCAGTCTGTGCGAGATGCCCATGCGACAGCAGGCAAGGATCGCACCGAT
>CALKCC010000160.1 GCA_938082855.1 uncultured Pirellulaceae bacterium
CTTGGCCCCGCATTCGGTTCGGTACTATGCACCAGATCCATGACTCCATCTAAATCGATATCTCCAATTCGCACGGACTTCCCGTTGAGCAATTGATACGGAGCTGGCAGAATCGCGGATTTCCAATCTGATGAATCTGACGATCCGGTCAGCACCAAAATCTCGCGTTGATGCGTTGCTGCAACGACATCTTTCACTCCGTCTCCATCCAAATCTGCGTAATCAATGAACATGACCTCGTGATTCTGCCCACCAAGCTCATGAACATCCCAGGCACTGCTCTTAAACTGAGAGGCCCTACCTGGATGCTCCAGCCACTTAATCCCTCGTGCCTCTCCCCGTCGATCACTCAGTAGAACATCTGCAAATCCATCACCATTCATATCAGCCTGAATTAAAGACATGACCCAACCGGCATCGATCAGCCGATGGTATTGCCAACTGGAAAGATCCCGAGGATTTTCAGGAGCCTGCAACCACCCCACGCTCGCCCCGGCCCCTTTCGACGAAACCACCAAATCAATTCCGTTACGCTGGTCAATCTCCACGGGCAAAGCAAACATCCAAGCCTGAATTCCCGCAGTGACCGGAATCGGCTCCGTCTTCCACTCTGACGCCTTGAGGTAATCAGCAGGATCACTCGGAGCCCAATGTACAAACATTGTCTTGAGCTTTCCTTCACAACTACTGACAACATCCATCCGGCCGTCTGAATCTAAATCGACAAACACCGCATCTTCCGGTGAAGGAACTTTACCGACTGTCACCGACGGCCAGATTGACCTCACGTCTCTACTTCCCGGATGCAGGCAAACTCGTATAACGCCACCTTCCTCCCACGGCGTTACCAAATCAAGCAGACCATCGCCATTCACATCAGCCATTCTCGAGCCATCGGCTCCTCGAGACTGATTGTCAATCGTATGCCGTTCCCAGGACAATTCCGTAGCCTGAAGATTGAAACAGCAGACACTGACAGTAACAATTTGAAGGAATCTTATGACCGCTTTTGTATCAAGCATTCAATTCTCCAGAGTTGCCGGTGGTTCGGGAAAGCTCCGGATGTGGCTATACCTGGGGTAGGATTCGAAAATCTCTCCTCCATCTATTACTCGCGGATCTTTGGTTTCTGTCAGGTATTTGAGCATTTGAGCCTGGAGTTGCTTACGGACTTTCGAAACCTTCCGATCGTCTATCAGATTATTAAGACAGGCCGCATCCTTTTGGATGTCATATAACTCCCACGCCGGACGCTTCTCGACCGACCAATAGAAGTACTCTGCAAACTCATCATGATCACGATGGTTGATCAGAAATGTAAGAGAAGGGCAGGCATCGATATCGTGATACCCTCCATGCATCGGCCCGAGCACGCCAGGCTTGTCAAATTTTTGCGGATCTCCCGCAGGCCACCGATCGGGACGAAAATTTCTAATTAACAAGTATTGGTCAGTCCTCATGACCCGTTGGGGATACGTCCAATTCATGTAACGAGATGATGAGTGCCGCTCACGCGCACTAAATACAAATCCTCTCTCTTGCCAGGGCTGCGAATTAGCAACTCCGCATAGAGGCAACAAACTTTGGCCCGTCATCGCCTGCGGCACGTCCACTCCTGCCGCAGCAAGGAATGTCGGAGCGATATCAACAAAGCTGACTAGGGTATCTAACTCCTGACCGGCAGCTATTTGATCTCCCCATCGAATCGCCATTGGAACATGGACACCATATTCGTAGGCATTGGCTTTGGCTCGTGGAAACGCCATGCCGTTGTCACTGGTCACAATAATCAGTGTGTTCTCAAGTTCTCCAATTGCCTTTAGATGCTGAAGTACTTTCTGCAGGTGGGAATCAAAGTGCTCTATCTCGGTGTAGTAATCGAGAATGTCTGACCTAATCAGCGGGTGGTCAGGCAAGAATTCCGGCACATCCACAGAATCAAGTGCCTTACCAAATCGCCGTCCGATGCCATCTTCAAAAGCCCTGTGAGGTTCATGAGCTCCGAACCAAAAACAGAATGGCTGATCAGCACTACGTTCACCAAGAAATTTTTCAAAGTTACCGCTGTAATTGGTGGAGCTAATTGCTGCCCCCGGTGGCTTTTCTTTGAGAGAAGAATAAGAGGGACCTGCCGGGTTTTGCTTGCGTCCGGTCACATTCCATTTCCCTGGCCCCCAGGGCTTACCGGTATAGCCTACATGGTAGCCATGCTTAGCAAGCAGTTCCGGATAGACCTCAAGCTCTGCCGGAAACGAACTCGCATGGGTACCAGCATGTTGGTTCTGCCAAGGGTATCGACCTGTCAGAACGGTCGCACGTGAAGGTGCGCACCCCGGAGATCCGGCAATAGCGTGATGGACTAAAACGCCTTCTCGCGCGACCTGATCAAACCCCGGCGTTGAAATCCCCCGCACGCCATAAGCAGAGGCATGTGGGTAGGATTGATCGTCTGAAATGACAAACAGAATATTAGGTTGTTTGGCATGTTCTGTGGCGTAAAGCGACTTGCCTATCATCAAAAAGGCCAACACACAGAGACAGCTTAATCGACGCATAACAACACCATTCCTTCGCTGGAGAATTCCTCATGAATTATATGCCCACAGTATAGCAACCAATGCCTACTGCAGTTTGTATTTGAGCTTCACAACTTTTATGATGAAGACTCAATCCAATTCACGATCGCCCGCACGATGACCTTTGATATAAAGAGCCCCACACCATGAACCTCCCAAAGCATAAGACCATCGACACACCAAACCGACGAGTCTTTATGAAGGCAAGTATTGCCGCTGGCATTTCCACCAGTGCATTGCACTCGCTGGCCTATGCGGCTCCTAAACGCAAAGGTTGGATCGAATTATTCGACGGTAAGTCACTAACTGGCTGGCACAAAAATCCGGAAAAGATCGGTCATGGCACAGGTGGTCAGTGGGAAGTGGAAGAAGGCGTCATCGCCGGTCAACAGGACCCTCCTGGATCAGGCAATGGAGGCATCTTACTGACAGATCGGAAATTTGAGAATTTCGTTCTAGAGATCGACATGAAGCCGGACTGGGGAGTTTGCTCTGGATTGTTCATTCGTGGCAACGATCGAGGACAGTGCTTTCAAATGATGGTCGATTATCACGATGCCGGAAATGTTGGGCACTTTTATGGCGAAGGGACGACTGGATTTAACACTCGAGCTTTTGACATTAATGGCAAATACGACGACGACAAGAATCTAATCGGCCTCACAACGGACAAACACAAGACGGCGGAAGAGTGCGGTCTTGAGTACACTTGCACTCCGGAGGCCTGGCTCAAGGCATGGAAAGTTGATGACTGGAATACAGCGCGAGTCGAAGTCTCCGGAAAATTCCCGCAGATCACCACTCACATTAATGGTCTCAAAGTTGCCGTATTTGATGGCAACTCATCCAACGCAGCCAATTATGACAAAGAGAAGATTCATACCATGCTGGGCTCCTCCGGTAGCATAGCCGTGCAGGTACATGGCGGTACAGGATGGCCTAATGGAGCCAAGTGCCGTTGGAAGAACATTCGCGTGAAACCTCTCTAAGCCAAATATCATTTTTACAATTCAATTCGTATCCATGCGTAGGTAACAGAAAGAGCGACTATGAAACTGCTTTCCGCATTCACCCTACTATCGATCTCATTAATCACGTTGACCGTCTCTGCAGAATCCAACTGGACGCAGTGGCGAGGCAGTGCTGGAGATGGCCTATCAAATGCCACCGGAGTCCCACAGTCGTTTTCCAAGGACAACGTGATCTGGAAAACCGAGCTCCCCGGAGCAGGGCAGTCTTCACCAATTTTCTGGGAAGACACCGTTTATCTCACCTCGGCCACTGAAAACGGGAAACAACGTGTTGTGATCGCTGTGGAACGGACGACAGGAGACATCCAGTGGCAAACTGTCGTATGGGAAGGCGAGGCAGAAGACACACATGCAATGAATAACCGAGCCTCCAGCACCTGCGCCACCGATGGTAAAAGTGTCATTGCATTTTTCGGCAAAGGAGGGCTACATAGTCTTGATGCCAAGACCGGCAAAATCGTCTGGAGTCGTGATCTTGGAAAATTCGAAGGGCCCTGGGGCACAGGAGCCTCTCCGGTTATTGTGGACGGACTCGTC
>CALKCC010000161.1 GCA_938082855.1 uncultured Pirellulaceae bacterium
AATTCGGTTGAAACCCGTGGTAAAGCTAAGTATTTAGGTGGTGTTGGTACCAAAATCACCGGGATCACACGCCGAAAATTTAAGCCAAACCTACAACGAATCCGCGTCCAACAACCTGACGGAACGAATAAACGTATGCGAGTGTGCACTCAATGCATCCGCAGCGGAGCAATTCGTAAGGCAGTCACTGTTAAGCCGTTTGAGGTTTAACCCGTAGGGAACTCGCTGTGTTATTGCATGGCGAGCATTCCAGCAAAAACGAACTCCCGAAACACCAATTGGTTTGCCAGTGGCGCACCATAGTCGGCTCATCATACGATCGATGACCGATGGTCTGTTTCGGGATTTTTTTGTTTCCAGATTCAACAGGAATTAACCATGTCGCTAACTCGCCAGGATGTAGAGAAAGTCGCCTTACTGGCGCGACTGAAATTCGATGAGGACGCACTGGATAAAATGACCGATCACATGGTCCAAATCATCCAGTACGTCGATAAGCTCTCTGAACTAGACACCGAAGATGTTCAGCCAATGGCCCACGCTCTGGATATTCACAATGCTTTGGCGGACGATGAACCTCGCCCCAGCCTCCCTCGGGAAGAAGCGCTCAAGAATGCTCCCAAGCGAGATGATGAGTGTTTCCGCGTTCCAGCAGTTTTAGGAGAGTAACGCCAGGCCTGATGCCTTTTACTTCCGGGTAAAACAAATTGGCAAAGTAAAGTACATGTCCATCATCCAAAAAACAGCAAGCGAACAACTCGCCTTACTAAACTCTGGTGAGCTAACAAGTGTCGAACTGACTCAGGCCTACCTGAATCAGATTGAACAGATCGACGGTCAGGTGGGAGCGTTTCTACGAGTGGAAACAGAGTCCGCACTTGCCCAGGCAGCCGCGATTGACCAAAAACGCGCAACTGGAGCCCCGCTTGGAAAACTAGCCGGCCTGCCTGTGGCCATCAAAGACATCCTGTGTACTAAAGATACACCCACAACCTGTGGATCTCGGATGCTGGAGAATTTCGAACCACCTTATAACGCCACTGTGGTGGAGAAGCTTCTGGCAGCCGATGCGGTCATACTGGGCAGAACCAACATGGATGAATTCGCCATGGGAAGTTCAACAGAGAATTCGGCTTATCAAACCACCCAAAACCCCTGGGATACCACTCGGATTCCAGGAGGCAGTAGTGGTGGAGCAGCTGCTTGCGTGTCGGCCGATATGGCCCCACTCTCAGTAGGCACAGATACAGGCGGTTCCATTCGGCAACCTGCCGCACTTTGTGGTTGTGTGGGACTCAAGCCAACCTACGGAAGAGTGAGCCGTTACGGGCTGATCGCCTTTGCCAGCAGTCTGGACCAAATCGGGCCTCTTGCTCGTACTGTTGAAGACACAGCATTACTACTTGAAGTGTTAGCAGGCCACGACCCACTCGATTCCACTTCAGTCAACCAACCCACTCCTGCTTACAGCGAAACGGTCAACCAGCCTTTGGAAAACCTCACACTGGGAGTCGTGGATCGACATTTCGGTGAAGGCATCGATCCTGAAATTGAGGCCGCCGTGCAAGCCGCCATTCAGGTTTATGAATCACTCGGAGCGACCATCAAGCACATCGAGATGCCACACGCTGATTACGGCATCGCCACCTACTACATCATTGCTCCCTGTGAAGCCTCGAGTAATCTAGCTCGATATGACGGAGCTCATTACGGCTATCGAACCGACCAGGCAGAAGTAGTCGCCGAACTCGCCGAAGACGGCAGTGACGAAGGCCCGTTGGTTCGCATGTACCGCAAATCTCGTAGTGAAGGATTTGGAGAAGAGGTTCAGCGTCGGATCATGCTTGGAACCTATGCCTTGAGCGAAGGCTACTACGACGCGTTTTACCTTAAGGCCTTGAAAGTTCGCCGACTAATCCGACAGGATTATGATGCTGCGTTCGAACAGGTCGACATGATCATTGGGCCAGTCACAGCCAACCCGGCCTTTGCACAAGGCGAAAAAACCAGTGACCCCATGGCTATGTACCTAGAGGACCTATACACCGTCACCGCCAATCTTGCCGGTATTGCAGGAATTTCCCTACCGTGTGGATTCACCTCCGGGGGACTACCCGTAGGACTACAACTTCAGGCGGCACCCTTCCAGGAAGAAAAACTGCTTCGCGCCGCCCAGATGTATCAGGCAGCCACAGACTTTCACACACGGAGGCCTGAACTGTCATGAGTGAATTCTCTTACGAAATTGTCATCGGTCTGGAAGTCCACGTTCAACTGAAGACGAAAACCAAACTCTTCTGTCGCTGCCGTACAGAATTCGGCAATCCACCGAATACTCAAACCTGTCCGGTTTGTCTGGGAATGCCAGGTTCGTTGCCTGTCATGAACAAAAAGGCATATTTCCTGGGCATGAGAACTGCCCTGGCACTCAATTGCGGAATTCCAAAATTCACTAAGTGGGATCGCAAGAATTACTTCTATCCGGATTTACCTAAAGGGTATCAAACCAGCCAATTCGATCTTCCAATGAGCGAAGAAGGCTATCTTGATATCAAATCTACCAAGGATGAATTCGAGCCACGCCGAGTACGAATCATCCGGGCCCATCTGGAGGAAGATGCCGGTAAGAGTATGCACGATGAGGCCGCCGGTAAAGGTGATAGTCGCATCGACTTAAACCGTACAGGCACTCCACTTTTGGAAATCGTCAGCTATCCGGACATGCGCAGTGCCGCTGAAGCCAAAGCATACATGCAGGAGTTGAGGTTATTGCTAACCTATCTGGATGTCTCGGACTGCAACATGCAGGAAGGCTCATTGCGTTGTGATGCAAATGTCAATCTGCATATCACGACAGACGATGGAGTGATTGCCACACCCATCGTTGAAATCAAAAACATGAATAGTTTTCGCAGCGTAGAGCGTGGCATCGAGTATGAAGCCAAGCGACAGTACGATGTCTGGCAGGAAACAGGTAAAGTTCTCGGAGAACTCCCAAAGCAAACTCGAGGCTGGGATGATTCGGCGCAGGTGACTCGATCGCAACGAGAAAAAGAAGAATCAGCCGACTATCGTTACTTCCCATGCCCGGATCTCGTGCCCGTCATTGTGACCGACCAACAGATCGATGAAGTGCGTCAGGAAATAGGTGAACTACCTTCAGCCTTGCGTGAACGACTACAAAATGAATTCGGACTGACGATCTATTCAGCTGACGTCATTGTCAATCAAGGGCTCAGTCTGGTCGAGTATTATTTAGAATTGGCAGCCGCTGCCGGGGATAACAAACTTGCTGGCAACTGGGTGCAAGGTGAAGTTCTACGAATTCTCAATGATCAGGAAATTGAAATTGAGGACTTTCCCATCGATGCCGGACGGTTGGCTGAATTGCTTCAATTGATTCAAACTGGTGATCTCGACAGCTCTAAAGCTAAAGATGTATTTGCGGCAATGCTTACCTCTGAAAGCTCTGCAGCTGACGTGGTCAAAGAACTTGGTATCGAAAAAGTCGATGAAGGCGCTCTGGAAGCCCTATGTCAAGTGTTGGTGGAACGCAATCAACGTATTGTGGATGATGTAAAGAGTGGGAATGAAAAGGCTGTTGGTGCTTTAATCGGACAGGCCAAGAAAGAAAACCCAAATGTCAATCCAGGCCAAGTGCGACAAATCTGTTTAGAGATCATCAACAACCTGTAAGTTTCGGCACGATATAAATCCGGCACTTATCAATCATAGTAGAGAGCGATCATGACTTCACAGGATGAGTTCTCCGATGCCCAACAGATGGCCGACTGGGACCGCCACCACGTCTGGCATGCCTTTACGCAAATGCAGGATTACGATCCGCTGATTGTCACACATGCCAACGGCTGCCTGCTCACGGACATCGAGGGCAGGGAGCTGATCGATGGAGTTAGCAGTGTTTGGTGCAATGTACATGGGCATCAACACCCCGTGATTGACTCTGCCATCCGAGAGCAATTGAATAAGGTTGCTCATGTCACGTCCTTGGGAATTTCAAACCCCACCACCATTGAATTGGCTCGACGTCTGGCAGAAATCACTCCCGACGGCCTGGAACATACATTTTTTTCCGGAGACGGCGCCAGCAGTGTGGAAGTCGCCTTAAAAATGGCATTTCAATACTGGCACCAACGGGAAGACCCACGGCCACAAAAAAACACCTATATCGCACTTGGTTCCGCCTATCATGGTGACACGCTCGGAAGTGTTAGTGTGGGTGGAGTGGCGCGGTTTCATGAGATGTTTGAACCGTTGCTTTTCAATGTCATTCGTGTCGACAACCCCAATACCTATCGCTTGCCAGAGGGCGTTTCTGCCACCGATGCCACGGCCTATTATTTAGACGAATTGGAATCCACATTAGCCACTCACCACGAGCAAGTGGCTGCGATGGTCATCGAGCCCATGGTACAAGGTGCAGCCGGGTTAATCATGCAACCAGAAGGCTATCTGCGTGGAGTCCGTGAGCTGACTCGTAAATATGACGTCTTGCTCATTGCCGATGAAGTGGCCGTAGGATTCGGACGGACTGGAAAGATGTTTGCCTGTGAACATGAGTCGGTTAGCCCAGATATTATGTGTTTAGCAAAGGGGCTAACTGGCGGCTATCTGGCCATGTCAGCCACGATTGCTACCACGGAAATCTGGAATGCCTTTTTAGGTTCCGGACTCAAGACCTTCTATCACGGACATACGTACGCTGGCAATCCTCTGGCTGCAGCAGCTGCCTTGGCAACTCTGGATATTTTCGACGACGAAGCAACTCTGGAAAACGTTGCAACACGAAGCCAAGAGCTGCGTGAATCTCTGGAGACGCGTATCGCATCACACCCGCTTGTGGGAGACATCCGACAGCGAGGACTCATTGCTGCGATCGAATTAGTTGCTGACAAGACAACCAAGCAACCACTCGATGCCACTTTAGGCACAGGATACAAAGTCTGTCAGGCTGCTCTGGACAAAGGAGTTTGGCTACGCCCCCTCCGAGACACACTTGTCATCATGCCCCCACTCAGCATTAATCAACAGCAACTACAGCAAATCGTCGATGCAATTGAATACGGGTTGAATCAGCAGTAACGACAATCTCTGGTAGTCACCACCGGAGATTACTGACGCACCGACTTAGTCCCGTGCGGCGAGGCTGAAATATAGAATCCCTCAGGAAGTGGACGCCCCGCACAGGCATAGCCCATCGAACACAAGCGCGACTTAATCTGTCGAAATTCCTCGAAGCTATCTGGGTAAACCCAAACTGTCACCGTCGTCGTTTCCGGAACGGTACGCTTGATAAACTGCAAAAACTGAGAACCATCCTTGAGAGCCACTGCGACTGACTCCCCCATGGAAGTGTCTACCGGGAGTAACTCCAGTTTGATCATCTCTATTTTTTGTTCTAATCTCGGGCCATTGCGAGTCTTTACAACATCGTTGGTATAGCCCAATTCATATCGGAGCCGATAACCAGACACGGGGCCTATCGTCTCAGTGATTCGTGGATGTTGATGGAGTTTATGTACCTTACCTTGAGCATCTCGCTGCATCCGATCTACTAATTCATCAAACGGCACGTACGATATTGAGCCGTTATCCAGACGGAAATGCATTTCTTTACCGAATACGGTCTTGGCCATCGGAGTTGGCATGTGTTCTATCACATGAACTTCCGGTTTCATCTGCTGAAGCACTTGGCGACTGCGGATTAACTCCCCCAGCTCTTTGGACATCGCTTCGTACTGAGAAGTTAGGGCAAGACTGGCTTGGCTTTCTGAGGTCAAAGTTTGTTGTCTGGATGCCAACTCGGTCTCTGCCAACGTGATCGAATTTAGCATCCGGTCACGTTCGAGCTTGCGGTATTTCAATTCAAACTCTTGTTTGGACAGCGTATCATCCAATTCTAAAATACTGTCCTCCACACGGATGGCCATTGCCTCGGCATCCTTCACCTGTTGCTGCGTCACTTGAGTAACCTCCGGCAGCACCGGTTGTTCTACCAGAGCATCACGAGCGCGCATCATGACCACGATGACCAGGATGATCAAAATCCCAACCAAATTGGCCACGATGTCCTGGAAGGAGTCGAGCCCTCCAATTCCTTGTTCGCCTGTTTGTCTTTTACTCATTACTCAGTATGCCGCCATACATGAATTCCGCTGCCGATCATCGTATATTGCAGTTCTTTAAAGCGTGCTTCTCCGCCGGGTCGAATTTCGGCTTTCAGTTCCGGTATCCAATGCCCACCAGCAATGGCAATCCCCCATTGCTGAATGTGTTGATTCAATGCGTCCACAAAGTGATCGATACGATTCGACAAAGTGGAGTCATTAATTTCGATGACTACCGGCTTGCCACGTTCTCCCACAGTGGGAATGATCGTGAGCCGATTTGCTTCTACTACCACTTTGACTGGACGAGTGATGGCAGGGCCTCGGCGATTAGCATCTAACGCCCAGTTTTTCTGCCGTCCGGACATTCCAACGCCACCGGGTGGCACCATCTGAGTCCCACCGCCTGGCACTCCGCTTGTATTGGCACCTGTTTTTGAATCTTGCTGACCATCTCCCCGTAGGTTGGCTGTAGGTGCTGTCCCCTGACCACCATTTCCTTCTTGAGCTGCAAACTCTCCTTCACCTTGCTGCCCATCACTAAACCCATCACCGGTCTCGGTGGTGGTATTAAAGGTCGTGTTCGAATCCGGCGGTGATTCCTGAGGCTCCTGATTCGGATAGCGACTTGGCATCGCTCTGGCTAACGCCCGTTGCCGATCCTTGGCTAAAGCCACTGTTCTCTTCAATTCACCGGAAAGTGCTGGTTGTGGATTAGGAAACGCCAGTGGTAGGTCATCACTAACTAACTCATAGCCATATTCCTCTTTCCAGTCTGCCATCGCCAACCGAGCTTTCCCAAAAGCCATCACTCCTTCAGCTCGGACAATCAATAGCGGATATGGCGACTGTTCTTCGTCGTTGGTATGGCGTGCATAAAACTCTCGTATCGTCCTCAGACAGGCATTCAACGGATTTCCCACGCCGGGAGGACCATCTAAATCGGCATGCGAAATCAAAACCCCTTCGGGCTGAATCAGGATGCCTTCAGCAGTGCACTCTAAGTAAACCGGACGGCGATGAGTTCCATGCTCTCCCTGATACGGAATGATCGCATAGGAATTCTGATACTTTTGAGACTCAACCCGCGCCTGCTCCAACTCAGTCTTGGCCGCAAAAATTTCCTGTTGGAGCCGAGCCACCTCATCTTCCAAATCGACCTGACTTTCAGTCGATTCCTCACTCAGTTGCTCGATGTTTTTAGACTGATTCAAAACCGACTGCCATCGGCTTTCCAGTTCTTTAATATGTGACTCAAGCTGAGCAAGCTTCAAGCGATTTTGCTTGATTTCGCTTTGGTAGCCTTCGCGTTGGCCTTCCAGAACCTGACTACGCCATTGAAAACTTTCGATCTCTAAATCGCGTTCTTTGTTTTGCTGCTGTAGCTTCTCGTAATCCGCCTTTAGAGTCTCTGTGTCCTGCGCAGCATCAACACGTGCCTGCTGTACGCCCACCACTAGCACCGCAATCAGGGCGCCCATGGTACATATCAGCACGGCCAGAAACGGGAACATGGAAGGACCAAGTCCCTGTCGCCGTTGCTTACGCCTGTTGGTCATGCAGCCTTCCCATGTTGATCAGAATCCCCATTTAAGTCCAAGGGTTTGGATGTACCGGACATTCGCGTGGACAATAGTTGAATCGCTGCCGATAGGCTAATCACAGCGTCTTCAAATTGACGCGTCTCCTGCAATTGGCTCAAATTAGCATTCAACGCCTGTTCTAGCGAATTCACTTCGCCCGTTGCCTCAATCACTCGTTCCAGTAATGCAGACTGTTGATTCATCTTTTCCTGATTGGTAACTAAGAGTCCGGCGTTTTCGTTGAGTGATGATTGCCAACGATCCCATTGCTGTTGTTGAATTGTCGCCTGTTGTTCTAAGGCGGCCAGCATGGCTGCGGACATACTTTGCCCCATCGCGTCTCCCTGATCTGCTGTCCATTGCTGCCACTGTGATTGAATTCGGGCAATCGCCGAATTCCATTGGGCAACCTGCGTGTCAACCAGACCTTCGAGAACAGGGGTGAGTTTCTCCAGAGCATTAATTCCAGGCTCTGAGGATGCAACCTGTTGCGAGCTAAAACGACCTCGCAATTCGTCTTCAACTCGTTGATCAACATCCAACAACAATTGTGATTCCAATTGGTCCGACATGAATTGGCAGAACATCAGGACGATGGAAAGCGTCAATGCGACAGCAGTTGTATCAAAAGCCACATAGAGCCCACCAAACAATCCCTGCATCGCTGCATTCAAATCATTCCCCAATTGTTGGCCGGCAAGATCTCCTAATGCCTGAGTGATCCCCATGACCGTCCCGAGAAACCCTAACATCGGAGTCGCCCAAATGATGATTCGAACTAAGGAAGCACCTTCGTACTGGCGATCTGCATCGCGTTCCGAAGCATATTTCATTTCATCACCAAGCGCGGTGACACTGCCACTACTCTGGACTTTCTCGAGTAGGCTGACTAACCGAGCTCCTAAGTAGCTCGATAGAACACGAGGTGACCAGGATTCGGTATGTTCCAGTAACTCGGTAGCTTGTTCTTGTTCTGACTGTTTCCACTGAGCTTCACTTTCTGGCAATGCGAGCGAGCTAATGATCAGTTGCTGGCCAAGTAGATTGAGTCCTCGCAATAGCAGAGCAGCCAGTGCAATAAAGAACATTACCGTCGTGGCAATGGCTATCGGATGCCCCAAAAAGTATCGATGGAGCAATTCGTTATTAAGAGGGCCGTTAATCAGCTCATAGAAAGTAATGCTGAACACAGCACCCCAGAGCAGGGGCCAACCGAGGTTCCAAACAATATTAATAACTGAATTTGATTTAGGCCGAGACAATGTACATCCTCCGGATTGAACTGTCATTATGCCCACAATTGGCGCGCACCATGCGCCACAGCATAAGACAGGCTTACATCGTCAAATTCGGCATAATCGTTACAGCTTATGCACTCTTTTTTTGCTTTTTGAAGGCACAACAAGCTGTAATCGTACCGGGCCTAGCCGGTATAAGTCGCAAAGCAGTGAGGCGTTTCCCACAAGTCGACTCCAATAATTGGAAAGCCCTGGTCCACGGCCACTTGATAGATCAATTTCGCGATATTTTCAGCTGTCGGATTTTCATCCAGGAGATAGAGAGGCTCGTTTTGAGCCTGAAAGTATTCGACAACAGGATCCTGACTGTTGAGCAGCATACGATGATCTAAATTATCGTCAATCCACCCGGCAACCACCGTTTTGACATCTTTGAAATCTACCACCATTCCGCGATCATCAAGACTTTCCGCTCCAATCTTGATCACTGCTCGACCATTATGTCCATGTAAGTGGCGACATTTCCCTTCGTAATTCAAAAGTCGATGGCCGTAACAAAAGTCAATTTCACGAGATACATAAAACATGTCAGCAACCTGTATTCAGACTAGGTAATGGTAGCCGTTAGCGAGACCGTGCATTCATATGGATGTCTCATCAACTATCGACCTTCTCTTTTATGAATCGGTGAAACGAGTCCGACGTATTAACCTTCTTAAATCCGGTTTTTCGGATTGATGCCATGAAGATTCCATTGGCATTTGCTTGAACAATTGCCTCACATGCCTAGAATGTATGGAAAGGAGTGTGGGAGTTCATAGTTTGAGCTTCACAATTCGTTTTCTAAGGAGAGAAAATGACCAAGTTACAGAGAAACTGGGCAATCTGTACGGGTTGTATCGTTTTAATGATTGCAGGCTTGATCGGTAGCCACCAAAGCTCAACTCAGGCCCAAAACATTGCCGGAACTCGTATTTCCGGGCAACCAAACCAATCAACCGTACGAAGTAACAACGACCTATTATTGGCGACTTCGGAAACGGAGCAGGGACAACAGATCACAGTTATTGATGCAAAAACTAAGGCAATTTGCGTCTATTTAATCCAACGTGGTTCTGGAAAGATCAAATTACTTAGCGCTCGAAATGCCCAATGGGACTTCCAGATTGACGAGTTTAACTCAGAATCACCTACCCCCCGTGAAATACAGAGTCTCCTCGATCGATAGGTCTTTCAAACTCAGAATCCCCGAATTTGAAGCTTATCCGTCGAAACAATTAGTAAAGCCGGACTACTCATATTACCGAACAGGAATACAGGTAAAAATATGCGCAAAAGGGTGAGTTCGTACCTCATGGAGGGGGAGCGACAACACCTTATATAGACTATTGGTGTTTTATCATGGCAGATCTAAACCTTGACCAGGCCGCAGAACTACTCGGGCTTTCGCCTCAACGCCTACAGGAAATGGCTGGCACAGGGGATATCCATGCAACTAAATCCGGGGATAGCTACTCGTTTACCCAGGAGGAAGTTGAACGATTTGCCGACATGAATGGCATCACTCTTGGTAGTGGTGATGATGGTGAAGAATACGGCTTGGCAGACGATGACGATGCGGATTCCGTACTCGTGGACGAAGCGCCAGTCTCTGCTTCCGCAGGCGGAAGTGGTCACATCATTGGAGCAGAAGGGGGAGCCAGTCCCCACGATAGTGATTTAAAACTCTCCGATTCTCTGGAATTGGACTTAGATGATTCCGACGAACTCTCGCTCGACATGGGCGATGGAGATGTAGATCAGGAAGACAAAACTCAATTTGCTGTCGGGGGAGAGTTTAGCTTCGATCAGGCGGACGAACTATCACTAGACCTCGACGATCAGGGCGAAATCGAAGCTGATGATAAAACGCACTTTGCCGTTGGTGAAGATGCTTTGAATGTCAACGCAGAAGACGAACTCAGTCTGGATTTAGGCGGAGGAGCCGAAGACGAAACTCACTTTGCCATCGGTGATAGTGCCGACTTTAACGTCGGGGCAGACGACCTCGTCCTAGGCGGCGACGAAAACCTGATCACAGGTGGGGCGGAGAGCAGCGACATTAGCCTGGCCTCTGACAGTGGCGTCAATATCGGCAGCCCTCAAGATAGCGGCATCTCTCTCGAAGGTGCTGTGGATCTCGCCGGTGACAGCTCACTTTCGCTTGAACTCCCAGACGCAGGAGACGTTCAGGCCGACGAAGAATTCATGCTGGGCGGCACACCAGACAATGACATGTCTGATAGTGGCTCGCAAGTCATTGCGATTTCGGATTCAGCAGCGTTTGGCGACGATGCCGCCACCATGGTCTCACCCGATGGCAGTACCGATCCGTTTGCTCAGCCAGCTGCTGACCCGTTTGCAGCTCAACCTGCACCCGATCCATTTGGAGCGCAACCTGCCGCCGATCCTTTTGGTGCTCAGCCAGCTGCTGATCCATTTGGTGCCGCACCGGTCGACCCATTCGGGGCTCCGATGGGAACGCCTCAGGGATTTGAAGATCCGGGCGCCGAGCAGCCTGTCATGGAGAGTGACATGCTGGCTGGAGAAGGGGTACTAGCCGCGCCGCAAATGCAAGAATCCACCTACGGGTTCTTCAACGTCATGAGCTTGTTTTTGATCTTTATCGTTCAGTTGGCCGTCATGTTCCTGATGGTCGATGTGGTTCGCAATATCTGGAGCCAGCACGATGAAACACCTAGTCAGGTTTCCAGCACGGTGATGGATCTATTCCTCGAGCACAAGACCGGGGGAACATTCAAAGACCAACCTTGGATGTATCCATCGATTGCATTCGGTGTGTTCTTTGTGATTATCATTGTCGGCTGGATTCTCGACCGCGGAAAACGTAAATAACGTCCGCCTTAACCGTATCTGAGCACGACTTAACCGTCTCCATGGAAACCAATGCGGCTAGGCGCCGCTTGCTGGCCGCTTTCACGTTGAAATGAGTGGGCCTCTGACTCCTAAATGTCACTGATCACATCAACCGCATCAACAATCAGTTGACTTGGAATTCGTCCGCAGACGTTGTTCTTGAAATCTCCTAGGACTCGCCAAAATCAGTCCACAATGGTCGCTCAGACAAGCCCTTTTTTTAACGGCTTCAGCCCAGTTGTATCTACCGACATTCCCACCCGCCGTTATAATGAAAGATTGTTAGCCATATAGGGCAAACAGTAGTAACCGTTTGCTCACACCTGCTTAACAAACTCGCTCTCCTAGAGCTAGAGAATCCTGCCGAACCCTCCCTCCGAAAATCACACTCATCATGGCGCAGCCAAAGCTCGTTTCCCCAGATCAACCCTTCGCATTGCGTGTTTTGTTACGCGGTTATGAGTTCTGTGCTTCCTTGAAGCTTGCCGTCGTATTAATCTTTGCGATGGCCTTTGCGTTGGGATATGCCACTTTTGTGGAAGCGGCCTATGGAACTCCTGTAGTCCAGTATTTCGTCTACCAAACCTGGTGGTTCAATGGACTCAATATCCTGCTTGGCATCAACATCTTTTGTGCGGCCGCGATTCGATATCCCTGGCAACGACATCAAACTGGATTCGTGGTCACTCACATCGGCTTATTGGTTTTGCTTGGTGGCGCGGCGATTGGACGGCAGTCCGGTGTGGATGCTCAGATCCCGGTTTTCGAAAGCCGCATGGAACGCTATGCGTTCGACCGAACGAATCTGTTTTTTGATGTGAAGATTGAAGAAGATCACGAAGAAGGTGCCGCCCATAATCATGAGGATTTTGTCCAGACGATTGGCCGAGTCCCGTTTCCTGCCGGGCCATTCAATTGGGATGACTATGCGACTGAATTTGCATACAACTCTGGCCAAACGTATGACAGTAGCATTGAAGCGCTTCTGAAAAACGGACTGCGGTGGACCAGCGGTCACGTATTCAAACTCGCTAACCGAGCAACTCCAGGGACCGTATTGATCGACGACACGATCGGTGGACTCGGGAAAAACCTGAAGATTGAAACTTTGGAGTTTCAGGCCAATTCCACGATGTCAGCCGAACCTCGAGTGGAGATGGTCGTCAGCGGTATCCCAGAGAAATATCTCAACGAAGAGACTGGCCGGGAAGAAGAACGTCCAGGTTCTTTTCCAGACGGACCGCAGAATTCGTTTAGCGTCACGATCACGCCGCTACCAGACGGATTACTTGAACTATACGGTGACATCTACCCTTACGGCTTTAGCCAGCCTCTGCAGGCTGGAGGTGGTAAAGTCATGCTTTGGATCGCACCAGATGCCACGTATCAAAAGGCTTTTCTCGAAGCGGCTCCACAAGGAGAGCTGAGTACGCGAGGTCAAATCGTTCTTACCGTAGATGACCAGGTACACCATATCGATTTAGCCGAGGTTAGTGCGGGCGACACCGTGGAATTAACAGATTCCGCCTACTCGTTGGAAGTGAAGGGGATCTGGCAAGACGTTAACGAAGGCCAGCCTGGCACTCAGGGAACGGCCTATGGTTACTCCGAAAAAATCGCGGATGAACCTACCGTACCGACTGTCCATCTACAGGTGCTGGACGCTCAGGGGAATCCGCATGGCCGAGAAATTTTACTTTTTGCCAACAAGCCACATCACAATGTGTACGACTATCAAAATCGAATTTATGGCACCTATTGGTTTGATTTCTCCACCAAAGAGATTCAGCCGTTTGGCCCTCAGGCAAATAGTGAGGAAGTCTATTCACGTATTGAGTTTTTACAAGGTGCTGACGGACAGCTCTATTACCGTTACTGGAATCGCCGTACGAACCAACTCGTTATCACTCAGGAGTTAAACCAACAGGGGACTCCGGAGGATGCTACGGCTGGTTTCCAGATGCCTCAGTTTAAAAATCCACTGCAATTCTACGTGGCAGAGTTTGTTTCCTCTGACAAACCGCAGCTTGCTAGCAAAGCATTGCCATTCAACCGGGATCTGCAAATTGTTCAACGAGAAGTCAGAGCGAAAATTCGGGTGACTTGGGGAGACATTGTGCGGGAGCAATGGATTCGCGCTTTCGTCGGAGCCCCCGGTGAACGCCAAACGGCAGAACAACAAATTAGAATTCATGATGCCGATCAAGGGCATTCACTCGTACTTTCAATGCCCACCGAATCGATCGACATTGGATTTCGGATTCGGCTGAAAGACTTTGAACGAAAACTTGACCCGGGAACGAGTCAGGCATCTCACTATTCCAGCTGGGTAGACTTCGTCGACCTCAAGAATACGCAAGAGATCTGGACCGTCTCCTCATCGGGTGGTCAGGCTAAGAGCCTAGGAGTACCGACTCGGGCAACCCCAGAAGATGCCAAGCCTCAAGTGCTGCATCAATTTGTTAGTGGATACGCTGTCGATGGCGACACCATCTACTGGCTCGATCGTGACAATCGACAATTACAGTCCACCGATCGTCAATCCGGGAAAACATCGACCATTCTGGACAATGACAAAATCGGGCTTCTAACTGGCGCTGAAGCGTCCAATGCGTTCCTAAACAGCCCACGCAACCTGCAATTACACGGAGAGACTCTGTTTTGGGTAGATGAATTAGGCGGAACCTCTGTCATTCAAAGTGTCCAAACGAATGGGAATTCCCCAACACGCGTTGTCCATTCGCCTGGGCAGGTCGTCCAACTGATCGTAGACGCGTCCAAAGAGCAACTCTACTGGCTCAACTCCACAGCTGGGCAAATCAGTCGTTGCAATTTGGAAGGCCGACAAATGGAAATCGGTATTGTTAAAGGCCTCCGACGCCCCACCAGCTTTGCTTTGGACAACAAAAAGCAAAAACTATTTTGGGCTGAAAACGATAAAAGCGCAACGGGGACGATTTCGCGTGGTGTTTTGATGAGCTCGGATCTTCCCAAGTCCTCCATGGAGGAAGTCAGTCCGAACAAAATCCACACACTGGATGTTGACATGTATGCTGTTGGCATGACGTTCAACCCACAGGAAGACCAGCTTGCCTATATCGCGGCTGAAAAACCTGTGGAAGGGTACATCGGACACCATGCAGGCACGGTGCACGCTACGCATCAGCGCGGCACCGAGCTTCGCCGCACAGTGGTTGGCGCCGCGACTGGGC
>CALKCC010000162.1 GCA_938082855.1 uncultured Pirellulaceae bacterium
ATAACTCTCGCTTGGATCAATTGAAGAACTCTGCCTCTATTGTACTAAGAACTAGCGGGTCCATGCCAATAGCAGAATTGGCTAAACAATTAACCACTTAATCACTTAACCATTTAACCACTTAGCCATTTAGCCAGTTAACCAATTGACCAGTTTACATTTAGACAATTGAACAGTTAGACAATTGTCAATTGATACAATTGGGCTCAAGCGTTATTCCATTAACGAGCGATGGCTAAATGTTAATGATTTCTTGGACGACTCGGCCGTGGACATCGGTCAGACGAAAGTCGCGACCGGCGTGACGATAAGTTAGGCGAGTGTGGTCGAGCCCCATTAGATGAAGAATGGTGGCATGATAATCATGTACATGAACAGCATCACTAACGACTTTGTTACCAATATCGTCGGTCTCACCATATACGGTTCCCCCCTTAATGCCAGCTCCTGCTAGCCAGCACGAAAATGCATAAGGATGATGGGCGCGGCTCTTGGTTCCTTTGCCATCCTGAGCCCATGGCGTCCGCCCAAATTCGGTGCAGAACACAATTAAAACGTCGTCCAATAGTCCACGCTGTTTGAGGTCCTTGATCAACGCCGCAGCCGGTTGATCGACTCGTTTTGCGTATTTTTCATGGGAGGCAATATCTCGGTGTGCTGCATCCCAGTTGTCGCGGCAGGCACCAATCGCATCAATGACTTCCACAAAACGCACTCCAGATTCAATCATCCTGCGAGCCATGATGACCTGAGCAGCATAGGATGTCGGCTCATCCGGGGTCGCTCCATAAAGTTCAAATGTCGCCTTCGATTCCCGGCTGAGGTCCATAATCGTTGGAGCTTCTGCCTGCAAACCGTTGGCTGTTTCAAAGGAGCTTATACGAGCTTTGAGAGCGATGTCAGAGTCGCGTTGCTTCAGATGACGTTGATTGAGGGTGCGAAGTAAGCCCAGCTCTAGAGACTGATTGGCTTTGGCGGAGTTGGGTTTGAGGTTGGGGATTGGAGTTTCGCCAGGTGTGATCTGTATACCGGCATGTTTGCCGGGCAAGAAGATCGAATCCCAGATTTGGGGGCCTGCATAAGGACGGTGTTCGGAAATGACGACGTGACCGGGCATCGCTGGGTTATCTGTGCCTAATCCATAACTCAGCCAAGAACCTAGCGAAGGCATGGCAAAACCAGTGCTGCCGGTATGTAACTGTAGCGTGGCCTCTCCGTGGTCAATGTGATCGCAATTCATCGAGCGTATTAAGGCACATTCGTGCATCTGCTCGCGAATATGTGGAAACAGGTCACTCACCTCAGTACCACAATGCTGATTTGGGCGAAAACGCCAGTTAGATGCTTTTAGATAGCGATCAAAGTTTTTCTTTCCAAACTCATAACCAATCGACGTGTCATGCTCTGCCGCCAAACGAGGTTTGGGATCGAAGGTGTCGACGTGTGAATACCCACCAGACATGTATAAAACAATCACCTGTTTCGCTCGTGGCTCAAAGTGTGGATTTGGCAGGTCCTTGCCGAGGACGGCGGAACTTCCGGGCAGGGCTGCCAGAGCAGCCGCACCTGTAGCTCGTTGAATGGCTTCTCGTCGCGATATGTTGGAGGTAAATATTGTCACGGAATTAGTCGATGTAGAAGAATTCATTGCTGGTCAAGAGAACGCGGCACAATGCCAGGTACTCGGGAAGGACAGCGGTGGAACTGACCGGTCCAGTGGTTGGTGTCTGCCGGTAACTCTCGAGGAATTGCACAATGGCGGTCAATTCGTCGGACTCGATGTCCCGGCTGTAAAGATGTTCGAATAGCCACCGGATCCTGGAGTCGTCATCCGGTTTGGCGTTTACTGTTCGCACGGCCAGAGCATGCGACTGGTTTTCAATGAACTTGGAATTCATCAGGAACAGCGCCTGTGCGGGCACATTTGATGAGTTTCGCGAGGCAGTACTACTGTTGGTGTCAGGGCTGTCGAATAGACCTAACAGTGAGTGGCGGAAGATTCGCTGTGTGATCAGATAGACACTGCGGTGGTTATGGTCATACTCTTTGTGAAACGGAGTGTTGAGGTTGTACCGCGTTTTGTACCATGGATCCAGCGGGTGCGCACCAGGCTGTGTTAAATCGAGCTGGCCACTAGTGAATAGGATGGAGTCACGAATGGACTCTGCATCTAGACGTTGTCGTGAGAATCGCCACAGATAGACGTTGTCTGGATCCGTTAATAGAGCCTTTTGAGATTCGTCTAGGCTGCTTAATTGGTAGGTTTGTGACAACATAATCTGCCGATGCAGAGATTTAATGGACCAACCGTTGGTTACAAATGATTCAGTTAGCCAGTCCAGCAATTCAGGGTGAGTGGGCCGTTTTCCCTGTCGGCCAAAGTTGTCCAAAGATTCGACAATCCCTCGGCCGAAATGCTGAGCCCAAATGCGATTCACCACGACCCGTGGTGTGAGTGGATGGTCGTCCCGAGTGAGCCAAGTGGCTAACTGTAAACGGCCGGAGCCGGCAGAGATTTTAGTTTCATTGGCGGGAGTGATCGTACTTAAGAAGTGTCTCGGTACGGTTTGCCCTGGATTCTCCGGATTGCCGCGTAGGTGAATCGGAGAATCGGCAGCATCGCCATCTCTAACGCTGAAAACAAATTCGAATGGAGGGTTCTTACCCAATTGATCTTTTTCGCTTCTGATCCAAGTTAATCCATGTATCATCAGTTCCCGGAAAGCTCCGGAACGGAATTTAAGGTGTTCGTCACGTTGCTTCTTTAGCTCTTCAATGACTGAATTTAACACCTGGATTTCTTTTGAGTCTGGCGCTGACTCCTGAAGTTCAGCCAGCTCGGCTTGCCGCTGCTTCAATTCGGTGTCAGATTTCTTAAAAGCGTCCAGC
>CALKCC010000163.1 GCA_938082855.1 uncultured Pirellulaceae bacterium
GCGTAGGCGGCGCAGCTCGCCGAAGCATATTTAGAAGGCAGCCCCAAATGCAAACTGACAATTGTTTAACTGTCTAATTGTCTAACTGTACCACTGGTCAAATGGTTAACTGGGTAAATGGCTAATTGGTTAAATGGGTAACCGGGTTAGACTCGTTCCAATCCGCCCGAGTATCCACCGAAGGAATCGGTTTCGACACCTAGTCGCTGGAGGACGGTGACAAACAATTTTGACAGAGGCAGTTCTTCGGCATGGATCTTACCTCGCCAACCGGCATCAGTCACAATTCCTGCGTTTGCCTGATTGTCTTCATTGCCCTTACCAAACTTCAGATAACGTCCGTTTTCAAATCCCATGTTCTTACCTCCGGCGGAGATAATCGGGTAGTTACGTGACAAGTGGAAGCTACTCGAGGCAGATCCGTGCATGGCAAACGTGTTGTCAAGCATATTGCCTTCGCCGTTCGGTTCAGCGGTGTCTTTCAACTTCTTAACGAATTTACCAAACTCTTCAGCCTGGTAACGATTATAGGTCCCCAAGTTTTCCCAACCATTTGGCTTTTTGACGGAGTGAGTCAATCCATGAGCTCCTCCCAAACCAACTGCTTTGGAAAGCAGGTCATGTGGACCTTCACCATTTTCACGGCCAAGCTGGAACGTGGCAGAACGAGTTGAGTCACTGAGGAATGCTAAATAGATAAGCTCATACATTGTCTGGAAGTAGAGGCGAGCCTCTTTAGGATCAGCGTCCATGACCACGTTGCTGGAATCCACTTCGGGAACAGGAGTATCAATCCAACGCTGTGCTTTCGCCAATTTCACTTCGGTATCACGAACAGCGTCTAGATACTGCTGCAATGTTTGTTGGTCACGTCCCGAGAGTTTACGTCCAAGTGATCGCGTATGAGAAATCAGTAAGTCTAGTGAACTCTTGCTTCTAGCCAGTCGCGCTGCCTCTGCCTTACCGCTAGTAACAAACAGCATGTCAAAAATCTGCTTTGGCTTATTCATAGCAGGAATCGGGCGGCCTTCGCGATTGAAGGACTGAGTCTGAGCTCCACGAGGAGCACCGATTCCACCGTTGGTCGACATCACAAGAGACGCGTAGCGAGTTTGATCTCCAATGTGTTCCGCATAAACCTGGTCGAGTGAGATGGAGTTCTTGTAAGCTCCGTGTCCACCTGTAGCAGCACCAGTCAAATACTGATCTGCATTTGAGTGCCCATGTACCTGACGAACCGCCGGATGGGACAGACCCGAGTAGATCGTAATATCGCTCCGCAAAGGCTCAAGAACATCCAAGACTTTCGTCAATTCGAAATCGCGTTCACCACCTCGTGGGAACCAACTCCAGTCCTTCCAGGCAGGATCGTCTTTCACAGGAAGACCAACACCATCAGGGTGATACACACTCAGGAATCGTTTAGGGCCATTGTCCGGAGCGGTATTGCCGGCGGCAAATGTCTCCATCCACGGCAATGCCAGTGCGATTCCAGTACCTTGCAGAAAACTTCGACGATTAAGTGCTGCTGCTTTGGTTTCCATGTTCTTTTCCCAGTTGTTATTTGGAGTTGAAGATGTCGCTTTGGGCAATCAGACGGATCAGGTCACCCAGACGATCTCCCTGCTTACGGAATTGTACTACAATTTTATCTATATCGGCATTATCACTAAAAGATAATGATCGGCCGATAGCATATGTTGTCATTTTTTCGACCAACGCCCTAGCGAATTGATCCTGCCGCTCTAACAGCAAATATCGTTTCAACCCTGTCATTCCATCGAGTTCTTGCTTGTTAAAGAGTTCGGCTTTGGCGTCTACAGGACCGTTTTTCAGGTTGGTCCGAAATGCCCCGAGTGCGTCATAGTTCTCAAACGCGATGCCCCAAGGGTCAATTTTCGCATGACATGATTTACATGCGGGCTTGTTACGGTGGTCTTCAATTCGTTCCTTCAACGTCATCTCTAGAATGCGAGGATCAGTGAGATCGACTTCAGGGACATTTGGTGGCGGTGGTGGCGGAGGATCCTGCAGAATTCGCTCTAGCATCCAAATCCCTCGTTTCAGTGGATGGGAATCTGTGCCATCTGAATTCATCGCAAGCACTCCTGCACTCGTCAACACTCCACCTCGATTGGCGGACACAGGAATGGCAACGCGACGGAAATGGGGTCCGTAAACGCCGCTAATCCGATAATGAGAGGCCATGCGTTCATTCACTACAGCATAGTCTGAATGGATGAAATCCATCGCACTACCATTGTCACTCAACACATTTTCAAAAAAGGCAATGGGTTCCTCAAACATCGCCTCTCTCAGCACTTCATCCTTAACGTGTGTCGTACTATCCAAGCCCTCAAGTCCCAACCACTGACCGACAAAGTGTTCTGAAAATCGTTTGGCCTTTGGGTCTTTCAACATCCGCGCAATCTGTGCCTGAAGCACTTCGGGATTCCGGAGGTTGCCTTGATGAGCAATGCCCAACAATTCCGAATCGGGAATACTCGCCCACAAGAAAAATGAGAGACGAGTGGCAAATTCCATATCACTTATCTTTTGTGGATTTCCCGCATCGCTACTATCGGTAGTCTGCGTCAGATAAAGAAATTCTGGCGAGGCGACCACGGTAGCTAGCACCTCTTGCATCGCCTCTTCGAAAGTCTCGAAATCCGGTCGATATTCCTCAAATAGCCCGACGAACTGCCCCACTTCCTGGTCCGTTACAATTCGCCTCCAAGCTCGTTGCATGAACGTACGGAGAACCTCGCCGGCATAAACCAGCTCCTTGTCTCGGTTTGGACTATCAAAGAATATATCTCGGTGAGATTTGGGAGGCCATGAAGCGTAAAACGGAGCACTGATTTCAATCTCGCTGATCAGAATCTGTAACGGATCGTCGCCGCGATTCCCATTGGCAACGCTTCGGATATGCAAAAATTCATCTCGGCGAGGAAACGTGGTTTCCAGTTTCCGAAACGGATTCCGCTGAATATCTCCGAGCGACACATAGAAATCGATAATCTGAGGACTATCGGCCGGAGCAGTCACTGGTTCATCACGATGACTAATCACCTGCATGAAATTAGCGTTATTACTGGTATGCGCACTCAACACTAACCGCAAGCTGGCGAAGTCTTCCGGAACCATGTTAGACCGAGCTGCACGAATGCGAACTCGCATGATCCCATCATCCGGTAAAAAGCGATCCAAATTGAACTTAAGCTCTCGCCCGTGGGGTAAAGCAACCACGGCCGACGAGGTCGAGGGACCTTCCCCGACAGTCGCATCCGGCAGCGGCTTTAAATTGCCACCGGTAAAGTGAATCGCCTGACCTGTCGTACGGTCTAGATAATGGGATTGATTGCGATGCTGTTTGTAATTGTCGTCATTCCGATTGAACACTTTGGCATTGTCTGCTCCCGTCGTTCGTTTCAGTTCATCAGCTATCTTGAGCTGGTAAACAACAGGCTTTGGTTGTTCGCCCACAACCGTCACTCGTTGCAACGCTTTCAATACAATCTCGCGGCTGGTTTCAAACTGCATGGCTGACATTTGCAGCATTTCAGCTCGATTCTTAAACCCGTCTTCTGAAACCGCCTCGGGGGGCAGTCGTTCGACCATATCAAACGGAAACCCTAACAGGTCCTGTAATGCATAGTTGTATTCGTACCTTGCCATTCTCCGGAAAGATGAATACTCCTGAGTGTTCTTGCGAACTACATAGGCTTTAGCGAGCTCACCTCCAAGCCACTCCACAAACACTCCGCGATCTTCATCTGCCAGCACGTACTCTTCTTCATCCGCCGGTGGCATTTCTGAGTTTCCAAGAGCGTGGTAAATCTCTTTCCACTGAGCGACATTGTCGCCGGTGAGCAAATTGGGATCGAGCTGATCCACGCGTAGGCGACCTTCAGTACGTTCTGGCCCATGACACGCCTGACAACTTTTAACAAGCATTGGTGCGATTTTAGCCTTGAACGCCGATAAATCCGCTTCCGGCACGGCCTGCGGATCTAAGGCATCAGACGCCGACACTTTTAGAAACTGAGACTCGCTTCGCCCTAATTCAAACGCCTGTTGCAGGCTAATTGGCTCAGCAGCATCCTGTGCAAAACCCCATCCTGGGACTAGGAGGACCAGACTAAAACAGAATATTCTGCGAATCATCATGTAGATAAAGCACTTTCCGGCATGCTAGAACTTCGAACTGAAACTGCCAGTCCTAATTATAACAAGGCCAAGAATCTCGATATAGACGGGTTTCCAGTTAGACAGTTAGACAGTTAGACAGTTAGACAGTTAGACAGTTAGACAGTTAGACAGTTAGACAGTTAGACAGTTAGACAGTTAGACATCGCTGGATGCTCCGACAACACTTAAGCCCAATTGTATCAATTGACAATTGTTTAACTGTCTAATTGTCTAACTGTCCCA
>CALKCC010000164.1 GCA_938082855.1 uncultured Pirellulaceae bacterium
CCCATTTGGGTAGCAAGCTTTCGCTTTTTCGCTTCCGCGGCTACCACTCGGGCCTCTTCGACTGTGTGAGTCAACGGCTTTTCGCAGTAAACGTGTTTCCCGCTACGTAACGCTCGCAATGTGGCAGGAGCATGGTTGTGATCGGGGACGGTGACAACCACAGCATCAATGTCTGAGCGTTCAATGAGTTTGCGGTAGTCCGTGTATTCAACAGCGTTAGGGTGTCGGTTTTTTGCCCCCGCAAGGCGATTCTTATCTACATCACATACAGCTACGATGTTTTCACCTCCGACCGAGGCTAGGTTGGATGCGCCTTTCCCACCGACTCCAATGACGCCTAAGTTGAGTCGTTCATTGGCGCCTCTGGCGGACGCGGGAAGAATTAAAGGAGCCGAGATAATCGCGGACTTCTTGGCAAACGAGCGACGTGAGATTTTATGACTCATCAGATTCTCCTTGGTTATTTGTTGGGTTTAGCATTTTGTTGACGCTGGGGGAAACCGTCGATTCGTAAGCGTTTTCTTCCAGGACTTTATGAACCAACGTGCCTTCCGTGTCATAGATCAACACTGCAGGAATCGCATAGATTCCTAATTCCTCGTAGATGGCTTCGTCCGTGACGGTAGAGACGATGTGCTCGACACTGTCTCCATGTTTCTTCAGAAACGGCTCAATGAATTCGATATCGGACTCTGGAGTTTGATCCGGGAGTCCGGCATAGTTGATGTTGAAGGAGACGCATTTGATTGCATCGCCATGTTTCTCTTGTAATTCAATCAGTCGAGGGAATTCCTGCATGCATGGTGCACAGTAGGTTGACCAAATGTCGATCACGACCACTTTACCTGAGTTGGCTTTGACTAATTGTTCGACAACGCTCCAATCCCCCATGCGAAACAAGGTGGCGTCATTCGGTGCGAGGTTCGATGCTCTTTGCTGTGGGGCGTCGGAGTCTGACGGTTGCTCCTGGACGTCGACACGTATATTGTCTTCAAGGAATTGTTCGTCTTCAGTACATCCTGTTACCCCGAAAACCAGCAAGGCGAATAGAATGTGGAAAGTGTGCCGTTTATGCATGCATGAATCTCATAGGTTTGTAATGATTGATTTTCCTTAATCGATTATATTAAAACGCACAGACGAAGTACTAAAACCGAATGGTTTATTTAGAAATGGATGGAGAAAACACAAATGTCTAAGTTAACGGTAATAGCTGGCACGATGGTTATCGCTTGTTTAACCACGATCGCTCTGGCTGAAGTCAAGTCAGGCCTGCAGGTCGGTGATTACGTCGATGCCTTTGATGTCAAGGATTGTTCGTCGGGATTGGCCAAAGGCGAAACGCTTTGCTACCGTTGAGTTTACGGCGGTCGTCCAGTGGTTGCGATTTTCACTCGCAAACTGGACGATAATTTGGTCAGTTTGACCAAGAAAATGCAGGCGAAATTGTACGAGAATTCGTCCAAGCAATTACGGTGTTTTGTCGTCTATCTCACCGATGAACCCGCTAAACATGAAGAGACACTAGCGGCGTTGGCATTGAAGAATCGTTTGCGAACTTTACCTCTGACAGTATTTGACGGCAATTCCGGTCCGAAAGAGATCAAACTGTCTCCGAAAGCGGAGAATACCGTGCTGTTTTGGAAGGGGTTGCAGGTGAAACAGAATTTTGCTTTTGAAGAAGGTAAGATGGACGCGAACGCGGTTGAGAATGTCGTGCTTGGACTCAATAGCATTTTAGAATAAGACGCTTTAAGGAATGGATATGTCTGAATTACCTCTGGCAGGCAAGGTGGCCTGGATAACCGGCTCCTCGCGGGGGCTTGGGCGAGTCATGGCCGAAGAACTCTGTGAAATGGGTGCTCGCGTCGCCGTGCATGGGACACGGGAAAATAGCCCTGAAACATTTGGTGAAGGTCATACCATGTCGCAATTGGCTGAGGACATTGCTTCTCAGTATGAAGGCGAATGTATAGGCGTCTGGGGGGATGTCACTAAGGAGGAAGACATTCAACGAGTGGCCGCAGAGATCCGGGGGCACTGGGGGCAGATTGATATTTTGGTGACTTGTGCCGGTGGTGACATCGGAGCTCAAGGGACCGGCTATGGTAGTCGTGGTGGAGCTCCTGATGCGGATGACTGCCTGAATATATCGTTAGATGACTTTCAAAGTGTGATGGATCGAAACCTGCTGGGGACTGTGCTAGCATGCCGAGAAGTTGTGCCAGAGATGATCGAACGTAAGGACGGAGTCGTGCTGACCGTAGGTAGCATTGGTGCAATGTATGGACGTACCGACGGTGCGACATATTCGATTGCCAAAGCAGCCGTGCATCAATACACTCGCTGTCTCGCCGCTCAACTGCGAAGCGATAATGTTCGAGTGAATTGCATCGCACCCGGCCCGACAGTGACCGAACGCTTCGTGCGTATTCATCAGGTAGCAGAGAATGAACCTCGTCTGGTGGAAGAAGGTACGCTGGAGCGATTTGGCCGTCCCGATGAAGTTGCCTCCGTGGTGGGTTTTCTCTGTGGCCCGGCAGGACGATTTGTAAGTGGGCAGGTTTTGCGAGTCGACGGCGCCTTGCAAACGTGGGCTGGTTAAAAAGGGGGAGCTAGGTGGGGACAACGCTGATTGGCGGAGCGATTATCGCCTTTTTGATTTTTCTACTTATGCTGTTACAACATTTCATGTTACAACACCGTCGACGCCAACTTCGCGAACGCAAGCAAAGAATGCACGACATTCGTTTCAAGGATTATGATTCCCCGAGTAAATGACCGGTGCCTTCTATTCCACTCTCCTCTACGTATACTGACTCTTTGGACTAACACTGCCCTCCACCCTTTTGATCTGGATTGTAATTAGGTAATGGACAACTCGTCACCGCGGTCTTATCGGGCCGCTTGCTTGAAATTAACACTGACGTTGCTTGGTGTGTGGGCATTCGTCAGTCTCGGTTGTAGTGTGTTACTGCGAGCCTGGATGGATTCTAATATGCCGGCAGTAGGTCATGCTCCATTTGGCTTCTGGATGGCTCAACAAGGTTCCATCATCTGCTTTGTGGCTTTACTGATTGTTTATGCGGTCGTTATGAAACGACTGGACACTAAACATGGCTACAGCGAAGAGCAAGGAGCAAACGGATGAACCAGGATACTTTGAATTACATTTTTATTGGTTTGTCCTTCGCCCTCTATATTGGGATCGCTCTGAAGTCTCGAGCAAGTTCTACCAAAGAGTACTACACGGCAGGGGGAGGTGTTTCCCCGTTGGCCAACGGAATGGCTACAGCTGCTGATTGGATGTCAGCCGCAACGTTTATTTCAATGGCAGGTACGCTGGCCATTGGCGGATACGCAGGTTCCCGGTTTCTGATGGGGTGGACAGGGGGCTTTGTGTTATTGACCATTCTGATGGTTCCTTACCTACGCAAATTCGGTAAAGCGACAGTCCCCGACTTTATTGGCGACCGCTACTATTCCAAGACGGCAAGATTTGTAGCAGTCCTGTGCGCTGTGTTTATTTGTATGACCTATATCATGGGGCAGATGCGTGGTGTGGGCGTCGTGTTTTCACAGCTCTTTGGTGTCTCGATTGGAACCGGTGTGTTGATTGGGGCACTGATTGTCTTCTTTTATGCCGGAATGGGCGGCATGAAAGGCATTACTTATACGCAGGTGGCTCAATACTGTGTGATGGCTTTCGCTTACACAATCCCAGCTTTTTACATCGCCATTGCCCTGACCGGCAATTTCATTCCCCAGTTAGGGTTTATCGGAGAGTACATCGCCGACGGGCCGCCCGTTCCCTTCCTTGAGAAATTGAATAACATCAATCAGGAATTAGGTTTTGCTCAGTACACGGATGGCAGCCTGTCCATGATTGATATGTTCTGTATCACGACGGCACTGATGTGTGGAACCGCCGGCTTGCCGCATGTGATTGTGAGGTTCTTTACAGTGAAAAATGTCCAAGCCGTGCGTAAATCCGCCTGCTGGACTTTGGGGTTCATTGCAGTTATTTATCTCACGGCTCCTACAATTGGAGCGTTTTCCCGAGTGAATCTCATTAATGAATTGCATGGCACACGGTACGAGGATGCACCGGAATGGCTAGCTCAATTTGAAAAGACAAAGCAAATTACGTTTAACGATAAAAATGGTGACGACATTATTCAGTACACAGGACCACTTGCCTACCGGACGTCTGATGGCAATCTCGCGATCGCCGAATCGAGTGCCGCGAAAGCAACTATGGACTTGTCTGATGATGCCAGCGATCCAAACGAATTGGAGTTTGGGGCAGATATCATGGTGATGGCCAATCCTTATATGGCAGATGTGCCCCCATGGGCCATCGCGTTACTGATGGCTGGTTGTATTGCAGCCGCCCTCTCTACCGCCGCAGGGTTGTTGTTGGTGCTCTCCACCTCCCTCTCTCATGACCTGATGAAAAAGATTATCAATCCTGACATCACAGATCAGCAAGAGGTGATGTGGGCAAGGATCGCCTCATTCGGATCTCTCGTTGTTGCTGCCTACTTTGGTATCAATCCTCCATCGGCCTTTATCGCTAAAACAGTAGCATTTGCATTCGGCTTGGCTGCTTCGTCATTCTTCCCAACCTTATTACTGGGGATCTTTTCAAAGAAGATGAGTAGGGAAGGTGCCATTGCCGGGATGGTTTGTGGAATCGGATTTACGTTTGGCTATATCGTCTACTTCCAATTCTTGGGCGGAGACGCGTCTAATTACCTACTAGGTATTTCCCCAGAAGGAATTGGAACACTGGGAATGCTCATTAACTTCGCGGTGGCATTGTTTGTCAATTCATTCAGTCCGGATCCACCTGCCGAAGTTCAGGCAATGGTCGAGCAGATTCATATTCCCAGCGGAGCGGGTGAGGCGGTAGATCACTGATGGGCAGAAGGCCGAACCCAAACTTATTGAGTTCGTAAGATTTCGCCAATGATGACAATCGTGACCCAGATAAAGATAGGGGCGATGCCCAAAACGCAAAGCCAGAAGATCTTCTTGTTATGCACGCCAGTGGCATCTTTTCGGAGATGAGCGTACTGCGCTGGTAATGGTTTCAGACCCGGGCTTCCTCCGCCAAATGGAGTTGCAGTCGTTCCAGGCTGAACGGCTTGAGTTGTTAGTTCGATGGCCGGGACGTTGAAGATCCGATTGCAGGCTGGGCAGGCCGCATCCTGTCCCGCTAATTCGGCGACGTATTGCATTTGTTGGTTGCAGTGCGGGCAATGGATGGAAGGGACAGTTGACATCGTATTACTTTGACTGGCGTTTGGTGAATGACGGCTTAAGTTCCACTCACTATTGTTCTTTTTGGAGGCTTGGCTGTCAAAACCAATAACCCCGCGACGAGCGGTAAAACAAAGAATCCTGTTAATGCAGGAACGGTTGACCCTAGATAATCACTCGACATGGCCAACGGTAGTGGCCCCAGCGCAGATCCGATCACTGCCAGACTCAATGCAGAGCCACTGATGGCGCCCTGATTCTTACGCCCGTAATAATTCACCCATACAACACTACCCACTGTGCGAATGATTCCTCCTTGAGTTCCCAATAGGATTGCTACAACGATGGCCATCCAGGGGCTCGTCATTGTCAACAAAAGTAGCATCGCTCCACTCAATAGAAACATCGCGGTTGCCATCAGATACCGAGCTTGAACACGTGTCGTGAGATGCCCGGCCGTCAGGCATGTGCCAATGGCAACGCAGGCCTGAAGCGCAAGTACGTAATAAGGCTTGTTGTCAGGGACGCCGACTGATTGGAAAATCGTCTTTTGGTAAATGACGATTCCTGTCCCAACCAGTGAAGTCGAGGCCCAGCACAAAACGAGTTTCCAAAAAGTCGTATCTCGCAAAGCTTCACGGCGTTCCCAGTTATCTCGCGTAATGTGAGGGGAGTATTCGGTTTCTTCCTCCGGCAGTGTTGGCGGGGCGTCGAACTGACAGTCCGGGAAGAGTCCTTCTGATTCCGGACGGTTCCGCACTAATAAATAGGGGGGGATCACAAAGCAGAGTCCCAAAACCCAGGCGTGGGTAATCCAGGTGTCCTGCCAGCTGCTGGTTTCAATCAGCCAGGCATTAGCGATCGGGACAGTTGCGACGCTCAGTGCACCACCAATGCCAATCACTCCCATCGCAAAACCGCGTCGCTGCTCGAACCATTCGCCTACCAACCAGGCCCCTAGCAGACACATCAACCCCTGACCAAAAATTCGAAGCAACGATAAGCCAATGTATAAAGTCGAGAGATGTTGGACGTGAGACATTAATACACAGGTGGCGGCCAGACAAACTGAGGTGAGTGGCAGAAAGGATCGTGCGCCGTAGCGATCTACATATGGGCCTACCAAGGGAATCGCCAGCCCGCTAAAAATAGTGGCAAACATGTATGCCAGCATGTAGTCCGTGTCCTGAATCGTCTCCATGGAGGCGATCATGTCAGCACGAAAGACGCCGATCGAATGAGACTGCCCTGGACTCGACATGTAGATCGTCATAAAGGCGATGAGCAGTACCCACCAACCACGATGAACGCGAGGTGTTGCCTTCGAAGTTAGGAGGGGAGCGTCAGAGTTCAACGTAGTACACTATTAGAGGCGGCGTGGATAAGTTTCGTATTGTATCGGAAGAAAGGAAAACTGAAGCGGGGAGAATCATCAAACAGACTCAAAAACCCATGGAATCTTTCTTCCGAGTACTGCCGGTCAGTTCAATTCGCTATGCGTTCACCTACATCTTGCTATAACAAATAAATGCTTACCTTTACCGAAACTCATCCGCGTGCTCGTATCAATCGCCGACAGGCCCTGTCGATGGCGAGTGCTGCGATGTTAGGCAGTGGTATGGTATTAGCCAGAGACTCGGAAGTGCAGTTTCCGGGATTTGGGAAAGCAAAGAGCGTGCTGACTATATTTGCTCATGGTGGGCAAAGTCAAATCGATATGTGGGATCCCAAGCCAAATGCACCGGAACATGTGAGAGGTGTGTTTAAGCCAATTCAAACAGCCGTGCCTGGTGTGCACTTTACCGAAGATATGCCCGGTATCGCCTCGGTGGCAGATCGCTTTACGTTGGTTCGCAGTATGGCTCACGAAGATCTCGATCATGGGAGTGCGACCTATTTGTCTTTTACCGGACGGTACCACAGCGTCCTGAGTTCCAATCCGCTTCCAAATCCAACGGATATCCCGTCGATGGGTTCGGTCCTCGAATACTTACCTACAGATCAGCGGTTTCCCTATTCATCGGTCTATGTAAATGGGCCAGCACTGGTTCCTGAATTGCCTGCGGCTGGGCAGTATGGAGGGTTGCTCGGGAAAAAGTTTGATCCCTTAATGGTTGGTGACCCAACGGCAGACGAAATCGCTATTCCTGGACTATCCTATAAGACGGCGATGTCGGAATCGAAGATGCGGGAACGGATGAGATTAAAGGATCAGCTCAACCATAATCTGCAGGGGCTTAGTAGAGATCAACGAGTACAAGATAATGCCAGACTCTATGGACAGGCGATCGATATGTTATCGTCTCCGGAGGTCATTTCCGCTTTTGATTTAAGCCAAGAATCGGAACCAATGCGTGAAGCTTACGGGCATTATCGTTCCGGACAGGCCTGTTTGTTGGGTAGGCGTTTGGTCGAGGTTGGTGTCCCTTATATCAACGTCATTTTTAATCACACGAATCGAGGACAGGATGCCGCTCCGGAAGCAATCGAGGAATACGGTTGGGATACTCACAACGACATCTTTGAAGCGATGCATAAGTATCTGGTCCCGCGATTTGATAAGACGATCACCACACTCATAAAAGATCTGGATGATCGAGGCCTGTTAGATACTACCTTGTTGGTGATCATGAGTGAGTTTGGCCGCGCACCTGTGGTCGCTCCTGAACCTCGGTTCAAAGGCAATAATGCAGGTCGCAAACACTGGGCCAGTGCTTATTCGATCGCTTTGGCAGGTGCGGGAGTGCAGCGAGGCGCGGTTGTAGGCGCTACGGATCGTCTGGGAGGTGAAGTTGTCACCGATCGCTATGCACCCTGGGATTTGACCGCCACGGTGTTCAATGCTTTGGGGATTCCCCGAAGTGCCCATTATCTTGATCCAGTGGACCGACCATTCCCTGTCACGGTTGGTAAACCCATGACAGCACTTTACGGGTCAACATAGTTGTCACCGTGATGGCTCGTGAGATTGCGTTAATGAGAAGAGCTAGATTCGCTTAGATCAACTCTCGGATAGGCTCGCCATCTTCAATCATGTATGTTGGTCGTCCCTGATTACTCATAAACTGCATCTTAGGGTCGAGTCCATACATATGGAAAATGGTGGCCATCAGATCCTGAGGTGATATCGGTGAGGTCGCAGGAGTTTCCAATTTTTCCGAAGATTCGCCAATGACCTGTCCCATCCGCAGGCCACCACCTGCAAGAGCAAGCGTGCAAAGTCGTCCCCAGTGGTCTCTTCCAGCATTCTTGTTGATCTTCGGAGTGCGACCGAACTCACCGGTGATGACGACTAGAGTGTCCTCCAGCTTGCCTTGTTGATCTAGGTCCTCGATCAAAGCAGAGATCCCTTGGTCCATTTGAGCTGCTCTGGGCTTGAGTCCTTTAACGATGCCGCCGTGCATATCCCAGCCACCGTAGGATACCGTAACAAAGCGGCATCCTGCATCGACTAATCGTCTCGCCTTGAGTAATGATTCACCTAGTCCTTTACCGTATCGTTCGCGTGTTTTAGGATCGGCTTTGTTGATGTCAAAAGCATCCTGGCTCGAACCAACAATCAACTCGAATGCCTGTTGCTCAAAGGCATCAATCCCTTCCATCTTTCCGGTTCGGTCTGCTGCTCGGTTGATACTGTCAAGGCTGTTGAGCAAACCACGTCGACTGGCAAAACGATCCTCCGGAACAGCGATCTTCATGTTCTTGACTGCCGGCCCGTTTGGATTGAAAGGGTTGTACCCCGTTCCTAACCACCCTGCTCCATCTCCATTGATGGAGCTCATTCGAATGTAGGTTGGAATCCCAGTATTTGGGTTCGTGGTTCCAAATTTCCGAGCCATGATTGAGCCGATTGATGGTTTAACCAACTGGCGGTCGTCGTAACCTGTCATGACCCAACGAGTGGCATTGCCGTGACTACTATTTCCATGTGCAAAAGAACGAACTAAGGCCATCTTGTCGACGCATGAAGCAATCTTCGGAAAGGTTCCGCCAATGGTAACGCCTGGAATCGGAGTGTTGACTTCGCCTGTAATGCTGCGGTATTCGACCGGAGCGGTCATCTTTGGGTCAAATGTCTCAACGTGGGTTGGACCACCTGCTAGCCAGATCCAAATGACTGACTTTTCATTCACGCTACCATTGGCATTTGCCCGTAGCAGATTCGGTAGAGTTAGCATGCTTCCGCCAAGAGCACCAACACGAAGGAAGTCACGGCGACTTGTTCCTTCACAGTTCTTTCCATTGGGTTTTGAGTAAACGGTTAGCATTGCATATTCTCCGATGAGAGTTTGAATACGTTACACATCTACCGTAATTATCGGAATCTAGCGTCATAAAGACAATTGAATTCCGGAGTTTATCCTCCCCAGTACCCCACGCATGGGGAGTTGGCTTTGGCAGATTGGTGGGTTGTGAGACTTTAGGTAGGAATCCACGTTGCGAGTTGTGGTCTAGGCCATCACTTCCCTGGGCGACAGGAGTCCTTCCAGATTCTCCACCCCAGACAACGAGTGTGTCTTCCAGCATGCCGCGAGTTTTCAGGTCCGCGAGTCTTCAGGTCAATGATCAGTGCAGCCACAGGCTTGTCCGTCATCAGGTGATGGTGCAGTTTCAATTCTTTACTAGAGTTATCTTGTTGGAAGCGATAGACTGATAACAATTACACTGTCTCAAAATAAGGTATCGAAAAGTGATCAAGTACACAGCATTATTGTTCCTGTTGACTACCCTAATTGCTCCAATCGAGGCTCAGCAACGGGAAGGGGATCGCCCCAGTGCCGAAAATCCGTTTGCTGACAAGCCTCGGGCAAGTGCCGAAGGGGATCGCCCACGTGAGACGGAACAACCTCGAGAAGGTGATCGTCCCCGAGTAAGCCCTGAGGGAGAACGGCCTGCGTCAGGGAATCCGTTTGGTGACGCTCCAAAAGAAGGACTGTCTAACCCATTTGCCGATAAACCAGTGACCGAGAATCGTGAAGGTGGCTTCAAACCTCAGACGGAACGTGAAGCAGAATTGTATGGGTTGGTGCGTGAACTCAAAGGGGAAATTGAAGCCCTGCGACGTGAAGTCGCTCGTTTACGAGGAAATCAGAATTCCCAGGCACGACAAGGTGATCGACCGGATGTCGAAGAACGCCCGCTTGCCGATAACTGGCGTAAGTCGAAGGCGGGCGGAGTCTTTAATACCTATGATGCCAATAAAGATGGCTTTGTGTCTCTGGCGGAATGGCTCAAGTTGACCAATGGCAATGCAAGCGATGCCCGTCGTAAACTGCAGACGACTCGGTTTTTTGATGCAGGTGCCGGTAGTGATGAGAAATTGAGTCCCCAGGAATTTATTTATTGGTACACCAAACGCTCATCTGCAACATTGCAGCCAGCCAGAGAGTCTGGTAGAGATCAAGCCAGAGAAGGAGATCGGCCTTCTGCCGAAGGTGACCGTCCTCGAGTCAGTCCAGAAGCCGATCGACCACGTGTAAGCCCTGAAGGTGATCAACCTCGAGTTAGCCCAGAGGGAGACCGACCGCGAGTGAGCCCCGAAGGGGAGCGACGTCGCGCGAATCAGTTGGAGGTTTTGTTTCGCCAACACGATCGCAATCAGGATGGAGTGGTTAGTGGTCAGGAATTCATGGCTCTGCGAGGGCGTTTGCCGTCTGTTCAGGCTCAGCAATACTGGGTCAACTTTTTCAAGAAGTTTGACGCGGATGGCAACGGAGCGTGGTCTGGGCAGGAGTTTATTCGTGCCGCACAGGCAGCGTCTAAGCAACCGGCAGGAGACGCTACGCCTAAACGAGAAGGAGACCGGCCAGCCAATGACGGTCCTCGCGATGGTGAAGGTGGTCAACGGACCGGCCCTCGAGACGGAGATGGGCCTGTTAAGTCGGGCCCAAGAGATGGGGACGGAGCTCCAAAACCTAGCCCTCGAGACGGCTAAGCTGAGATATTGAGGGGCACAAACTCAAAGGACAGAGAAACATGGATGAAAACGGATCCGATGAAGCTGCGGTCTGTGAAGATTGTTCGGAATTAAAAAAAGAAATTGAAGATCTGAAATCCAGACTTCAGCAATATGAGCAGTCGATTGCGAATCATCGTCGATTGCTTCTAAATCAACTTGAGCAGTTAAATCGTCTGGAATCGTAAATTCGAGTCGGCGGCAAAGCGAGACCGGAGGTGCGACGGGTAATGTTGCGTTCTTTTGTGATAGTCACTTGTAGCATTCTGTGCTGTTTAAAAACTTCCCAGGCAGATGATCCTGTGGTAGTAACAAAAGCAGTCACGGCATTCGTGCAGTCCACCTGCGTAGATTGCCATAGTAACGGCAATGCGGAAGGTGGTTTTGATCTGTCAGAGCTAACGACTGATCTGTTATCACCCGCAGCCTTTGCTCGATGGGAACAGGTATACGACCAAGTGGCACAGGGTAGGATGCCGCCAGTAGATGCCGCACAGCCTTCGAAGGATAGACGAGAGGAATTCTTGCACGGCTTGCGAGGCTCACTGAAGTTGGCGCACCAGAGTACTCGAGGGACGGTGTTTCGTCGTCTCAATCGTCAGGAATTCGCAAATACGCTCAATGATGTATTTGGCACGAATCTTGAATTGACTTCGTTGCTGCCAGAAGATGGGAAATCGGACGAATTCGATAATGTTGGGGCAAGCCTCAACGTCTCGCTTGTCCACATGCAACGATATATGCAGGCCGCTGAACTCGTTCTGGAAACAGCTATCGAGAAGCGGCTGAGTCCACCCGAAGTGAAGAATGCCGAATTTAGCTACGCCACCGGGCGTGATGCGGCAAACTTTATCGGTTCTAAATGGCTCAAGCTTGACGATGGTGCTGTCGTCTTCTTTCAAGATTTTGGCTATCCATCCGGCATGCTAAGAGAAGCCAGTAACGGATCCCAGGCTGGCTTCTACAAAATCCGAGTCACTGGGTATGCCTATCAATCGGATAAGCCAATTACATTTTCAATTGGGGGAACCAGTTACGCGCGAGGGTCAGCAAAGCCGATCTATGGATACTTCAGCTTACCTCCAGGCAAACCACAGACCGTTGAAGTCGAGGTATGGATGGAGCCACGGTACATGGTGGAAATCAAAACCTTCGGTATCTATGACGAGCAATACGACATAAAGAATAAAGGGTTGGAGAATTACACCGGTCCAGGCCTCGCCGTTTCAAAAGTTGAGATCGAAGGTCCGATAGTCCATGAGTTTCCTTCACGCGGCCATCAATTACTCTTTGCCGGGCTGCCACGGACTGAAGTTGAGCCAAACAATCCAGCTGACAAAAACCGAAGTAATTATGTGCCTCAGTTTGAGATTCGCGTCGAAGATGAATTGTCAGCGGTTGAGTCTGCGATTCAGACCGTCGCGAGTCGGCTTTTTCGGCGGCCCGTCGCTCAAGAAGAACTTGGCGCGTATCTACAGTTGTTTCAGTCCGAACGTGCAGCAGGCGAGACGATTGAATCTGCGTATCGAGCGACTATCGTTGCATTGATCTGCTCCACAGACTTCTTGTATTTCAACGAAGCATCTGGCAGGCTTGGGGACTATGCAATTGCTTCGCGGCTCAGTTACTTTTTGACTCGCACCACCCCAGACAATCAGTTGCTTGAATTAGCATCGCAAGGCAATTTAGCTGGCCAGCCCGAAGTACTTCATGCAGAAGTCAAGCGTTTAATGCAGTCTGAGCATTTTTCCAGATTTGCCCGGGACTTTGTTTATGCATGGTTGAATTTGCGCGAGCTCGATTTTACTGTGCCAGATCGAAAATTGTTTCCAGAATACGATCGATACCTGAGAAAGTCGATGGAAGAGGAGACGATAGCCTATTTGGATCATTGTCTTCAGCAGAATCTTCCAATAAGTAATTTGGTTAAATCTGAGTTCGCCATGCTTAATGAGCGTTTGGCTGACCATTATGGCATAGCTGGCGTTTCAGGTAGCGAGGTTCGTCGGGTTAAGCTTCCTGAGGATAGTGTTCGAGGGGGATTCTTAAGTCAGGCGGCTGTCTTGAAAGTATCAGCTAACGGTACGAATACATCACCGGTGGTTCGTGGAGTCTATGTGACAGAGCGAATCCTGGGAATTCACCCATCGCCTCCTCCACCGAATGTAAACGGTGTTGAGCCGGATATTCGCGGCGCCGAGACGTTACGTGAAATTCTGGCGAAACATCGTAATGTCGCAAGTTGCCAAAGTTGCCACAAACTGATCGATCCACCTGGTTTTGCATTGGAAAGTTTTAACCCGATCGGTGGCCAACGTGACTACTACCGTTCTGTCGGTGAAGGTGAAAAAGTTCTCATCTATGTCCATGGTCGAAAGACGCAGTATCGAATCGGCCGCGATGTAGATTCCAGTGGGCGACTGCTTAATGGAAGTGAATTTGAGTCATACAAACAATTTCGAGACCACCTAGCTGCCGATAAAGAAGTATTGGCTCAGGCGTTTGTAACCAAGTTGCTTACGTTTGCTACCGGACGTGAACTGGGATTTTCCGATCGTGAAGAAATCACTCGGATAGTACAGACAGCGAAAAATAGTGATTATGGAATGCGGGATCTCTTGGTCGCCGCTGTAACGAGTAGGATTTTCCTAGAGAAATAACCATGAAGACTCCATTTGTCGTCAATCGTAAGAAAATGAATCGCCGCCGTATGCTACAAGGCACTGGTGTTGCTTTGGGATTGCCTTTGCTTGAAGCGATGCAGGGTACGTTGGGAGAACGGGCGCTGGCGAATTCGACCGTGGTAACTCCAAAGCGATTTGTGGCCATGTGCGCAACGCTGGGATTTCATACTCCGTTTCTGTTTCCCGAGACTGAAGGAACGGATTACAAAGCGACGCCCTATTCCAGTTGCCTCGCCGATCATCGAGATGACATTACGTTGTTCTCAGGATTGTCTCATCCCAATTCCAACGGAAATAACGGCCATGCCTCGGAACTGACCTGGCTTACCAGCGCCCCGCGTCCAGGCCTGGCGGGGTTCAAAAATACAATATCCATCGACCAGTTAATCGCTTCGAAAATTGGAATTGAGACGCGGTTTCCATCCTTAGTGCTCTCAACCAGCGGACGCTCGATCTCCTGGACCGGTAGTGGAGTGGAAATTCCAGGAGAAACCCGCCCTTCCCGCCTGTTTGGTTCGATGTTTATCGAAGGCAGTGAAGATGAAATCAAAGCTCAATTGCGAAAGCTACAGCGTGGCCGCAGTATCTTGGATACAGTCCTAGTTCAAGCGAAGGGGCTGAACCGAGAGTTGGGATATCAGGATCAGCAGAAGTTGGAACAATACCTGACGGCGGTACGTGATTTGGAATTTAGGTTGCAGCAGTCAGAAGGATGGGCAACTCGGCCAAAACCCGTAGTCAATAGAGACGCCCCAGTCGATATTGCAGATCGTCTTGATGCCATTGGGAAGCAGAGCCTGATGTATGACATGATGGTGCTGGCTTTGCAAACTGATTCGACCAGAACGATAACTTTTCAATTGAGTGGAATGAACGCTGTTCCTGTCATTGCCGGTGTAAAGAACGATTGGCATAATCTTTCGCATCATGGCAAAGATGAAGCGAAGATTGATGAGTTGCGAGTCATTGAAGAAGCGGAATTTAAAGTGTTCAGCAATTTTCTGTCTGGTCTTAAGGCAGTTGAAGAAGGAGGGCAAAGTCTGCTGGACCACACCGCCGTCCTTTATGGTTCCAACTTGGGTAATGCGAGTAGCCATAGTTGGAAGAATCTGCCGATTGTCTTAGCCGGCGGCGGTTACAGACACGGTAACCACGTTGCGCATGACCAAGATAATAATACGCCGTTTGCAAATATGTTCGTTTCTTTTGCTCAACGAATGGGTATTGAGATCAATCAGTTTGGTAGTAGCACAGCCGAATCTATCCGTGGGCTGGAATTAGTCCGAAGCTAAAACCCAAAGCTAAAACCCAAAGCTAAAAATAGACGCTATTTGAAAGTGACCTTTCCATCCCGCGAAACCTGGATGTGAAATTGCTGACTGGCGGTCTCAATCTCTAACAGGCCGTTGTCATTCCAGGGCATGGAAATCACATCAGAATTCAGAGATTTGAATAGCATGTTATCACTTCCAGTCCAATCTAGTTCGTTGCCATTTCGCCATGCGTGAATGGCTTGACTTGTATTGCCCCATTGAAGTCGGATTCTGTTTCCCTGAACGGTTGTCATGGCGGCGGCTCCTCGTTTAGCCAATTCATCAACCTCGGGTTGTAGTTTGCTGGCAGCCTTCATGAAGGCCTCCCGATTACCCTCGTTTACCTCGACAACGAATCCGTATACTCCTTTGCCCTTGCGGGTGGACTTCAAGACTTTTGTGTGTGGCCAGAGCTCTTGCTGGCTGCCATCTTTCTTCTCTTTGAACTGAGCCTGTTTACTGAGAGCCGCATCTTCGGTGGCAAGCGAGGCATTAAGCGGCCAGATAGCTAACGTGACATGGTCGAGTGAAATGAAAGTGACATGGCCCTTTTGTGTTGTCGTTGCCGATTTGGGAATGAGCCAAAGGTAGGGGAGCTTGCTTTCCTGTGTCAGATAGATGGCCATGTTTTTGTTTTGGCCAACGGCGGAATTAGGTGCGAGCAGTCCGTCCTGATACATCGGTGAGCCAATTTTAGTGGGATCGGCACAAGGGGCTGCGATGACTGTTTGAGCTGTTCCGTCATTGGCGGCAGCAAGTAATTTGAATCCATTGATATCCGGAGCCTGAGTTCCTCGTTGTAGAGTGCCTAATTGGAACTTGTTTCCAAAATAGAGTGTCTCTCTGTATTTTGCCTCCAGACCGTCCTGTTTATCCCAGGGCTGCCATTGCGGCTTGCTACTAATGACTTCTAGATCAGACTTAAACCTCCGTTGAGCCAGTTCAACAACGGCTGCCGGTGGACGATAACCAGAAGTGATGAAGTGGACTTCGTCGGATTCAAACTCTTCCGGTAGCTGATTCGTGCCACCAAACCAGAGCCAACCAGCTGTGGCGGCACTGCCTCCAAATGCATAGGGATGATTGTAGTCTCTGCATGTCGGTCCGCCGAAGACTCCGCGATAATACTTTAATGCACAGCAAGTCGCCATGAAATCCAATCCTGCTTTTGCAAGTAGCTTCGCTTCGGAGTCCTTAGCAAAATCGTATAAGTTAAGCAGGGGGACGATGCTATGGCCCAGGTAGTTTTCGGAATCCCACTCTCCCATGCCTACGTAATAGAGTCCTACAACATATTGGCGGATGCGTTCTAGGTAGAGCTTTCTTACCGATTCATTGCCAGATAATTCAGCAAGGAGATAGACGCTGGATTCTCTCATTAATTTCAAATTGTCGGTGCTGCGAACATCCACCCATGAATTCTTCCCCTCGGGATCCCAAACTCCCTTTCCTGTATATGCATAATGTGGTCTGCGAAGCGGATCCTTCTCGGTGAAGATCTTGGCGGCTTTTATCATGGTGGCCCTGTACTCCGGAGCGAGGAGGTGGCCGAAATAGAAGAGCTTGCGTATCTGGTGTTTTAGAGTGAAGCAGGGATAGTAATCGATTCCGAGCGTATGTTTGTTCCATCGTTCTGCCGCAGCATCTTTTTCCTGTAGGAATTTAAGAGCGTTTTGCTCGTACCCAGCAAGAATCGAGATCATAGCCCAGCCATATGACCGTTTTTCATTTTCAAACCAGGTATTGCCATACCGTCCGTCTTTAGAGGAATGGGCGATGACATAATTAGCGCGCTTCTGGAAATCGGCTTCCCAAGAAGATTTCCAATCCGTGTTTTGCACGTTTTTGGGGACCGGGTACGGTGTCACTACCACGGTATCGCCGGTTCGCTTCCAATACGTTTGTGCTTCTAGGAAACAAGCACTGAAGAGGCAGTAGATGAATATTGCGATTCGCATAAGGCTCTATTCTTGCAAAGGATCGTTTCTCGTTTGGCCGTCAACCTGATACTGTTTTAAGCAACGTTTTGTATCTACAGACGGCTACGGTGTTTCTGAAGTTTGTAGTTTGCTGCCAGTCGAATAGATGTAGTGCAGCAGATGATCAGGCTAAGGTGAAGCTTGCTCATACTGTATTGGTTCGGGGAAGTTTTCTTCAAGTTCATTGGCGAAATGCCAACGCCCAGGTTTGTATTTAATCGCGAGCTCGGGAGTCGTGTATTTAACGCCACCTGCATAGTGACTATGAATGGCACGGTCGAGTATCCCGGTGGTAAGCAATGTGCGTTCTACCGGGGTGTGCGCCTTTCCGGTGTGAAAGAAACTATCGATTCCGCGGACAAGTTGTTCAAAGTGACGGTATGGATACTGCATTTCCATTTTGAACAACTGCCCCAACAATTGCTTGCTCTTGTCGAGTTCGATGGCGACCGACATCTCATCAGTCACCCCGTTTAACATGCAGCACACCGCACGACTGCCGTCACGGTATTCGATCACGTAGATGGAACTGTCATCACGACGAATTCGTTGCTCCAAATCATCCGCTGACTTGTCGGCAGCTTTCAGTGCTGTGGCCACCGCTTTTCTTGACCACTTGCCTGCCCTCTCTGCTTGCCACATTTTGTCATAGGGAATTGCTTCGACACTGCGGACTCCCGTTTCACCACCTTTGCGTCGCTCCATTAAGCACTGAATGGTTTCGAGGGCGTGAAAACCATAGCTTTCCAGACCTCCAAAGGCAACGCCGGTGATCGTCCTGATCTTGGAGCCAATAGGTATGGTGACCGCTGGATACCGCCAGGCGAAAGGAAGCGAGGAGCCAGCTTGAAACGGTATTTTTAATCGTCGAGCGCGATCATACATCGCCTTGGCGTCTTTCCAGTTCCAGCTCAGATGCTTGTCATTGAATACTGGTACGACTCGGCCTGTTTGCTCAAATGTGTCCGCGATCGCATCGAAAAAACGGCGTCGAGGGTATTTCACCTGATGAGTTTCCTCGGTGGACTCGTATTTCCCGTGTTCGCCGATACTCAGTACTGCATCGCATTGCAGTCGGTCTGTGCCGAGTGTCAATGCGTCGTGGATGTTGTCAAATATCGGTACGTTGTGCTTTTCACTTTTAGCAACGGAAATGTCGTTGCCAGTCTTTTGCTCCACGTACATGGAAACCAACTGCAGATCAGGCCCTGCTCCACCTAGATGGTCCCAGCCTTCCAGAAGTTTTGAAAAGATGACATCGCAATGTGAGTTCTTGAAGTATTGAGTGCCAACGCCTGCCACGCGGAGCGTCTTAGACTTGGTGACTCCCTGGACGGGGTACAGTGCACCGGTGGCGAGGGGAAGAGCCGGCAGCGTCTGAATCAAGGATCTTCGTGTGATCAACGGATTATTGCTCCTGAATCCAAATCATATAACTGTTTACCCACTGGTTAATAGGATCACCCATATTGCGAATTCCGTATCCGTGCCCGCCAGTATCGCGGAAGAAAGTCCGGATCCTAACACCGGCCTTCTTATACGCCGATTCGAATCGCAACGAGTTTTCAGCCAAGACGCCTTTGTCGTCCAATGCATGAGCTACAAACGCGGGGGGCATGTTGGGAGTGATGTGTAACTCGGCCGAGTACTTGTTGATTTGGTCCTTAGTTGGTTTTTCGCCAAAGAGAAGTTTCTGGTAGCCGGCGCCAGCGACTTCCGTTTGCATCGATAAGAGAGGATAGGCACCGCCGAAGAATGCCACTTCACTGCTCAGTCGATCAATCCTGTCTTGATGATCTGGACGCTCGCCGATTGGGTGAATAAATGGGGTGACTGCCACAATGCCACCGGCAGAGAATCCAAATGTTCCCACTCGCTGTGGATTAATGTTCCAGTCGGAGGCATGAAAGCGAGTCAAGCGGATGGCACGACGAATATCTGCCTCCATGACTTCGATGCCATTAAACGTTGTCGAGGTTTTGGCGTTACGGAACTTTAACACGAGTCCGGCAATTCCAGCTTGAGACAAAAGGCGAGCTAAATCATTCCCTTCCTTGTCAATGACAGCTCGCGTGAGGCCTCCGCCGGGAACGATCACCACGGCTGCGGTCGGCTCCTTCTGTTTATTGGGGAGATGGACGGTGAGCGTCGGTATAACAGTATCGGAGATGCTACGATCGATCAGTGTCTTTCCATCGCCACGCTCAACCACCTTTTCTTTGTCTTGAACGCCTTCGCTACCCGGTGCGGTGGATTCCCATAATCGCACTTCAAAAGGTGGCTTGGCATCGGCTGCAAGCAAACTGGTTGGGAGAAGCAGTAACGTGCCAAATAGGAATGAGAGAGTTTTCATTACATTTTCGTGTTGAGTTGCCAGTGTTCGTATCTTGCTAATATAACGCCTTTAGTTCTGTAATTCGAACAGGTTTGAGAGTGTGATTTCCTCTCTCGCTTGTGATGGTATGATAGAGGCCTGTCAAAGACGAACTGGATTCTCTGGTAATTAGGCTTTTCACCATGCTGAAACAACTTTCGCTGCTGCTCGTGATGACACTGAGCGTCGCCGCCCAAGGCGCAGACCGTCCCAATATTGTTCTGATCATGGCCGATGATCTTGGCATCGATAGCGTGGAAGATTATGGCGGGCGGCAGTATAAAACCCCTGTGATGAGTCAATTGGCGAAAGAGGGTATGCGGTTTACACACGCATATGCTCAACCTCTTTGCACCAATACCAGAATTCAGTTGATGACGGGGATCTACAACCATCGAAATTGGCTGGCGTTTGGAATCTTAGATCCTCAAGCCAAAACGTTCGGTCACATGATGCAGGATGCTGGCTATAAGACGGCGATTGTTGGAAAGTGGCAATTGCAAAGCTACGATCCACCGGACTATCCCGGAGCTGCTTTACGACGAGACAAAGGAATGCACGTTGATAAAGCCGGATTTGATGACTATTGCCTGTGGCACACTCATCATACGGAAGACAAAGGTTCGAGGTACCCAGATCCCAAAATCAATCTAAATGGGGAATATATCAAGGACACCAAAGGTAAGTATGGGCCGGATATTTGGGCAGACTTCATTTGCGATTATGTGAGTCAAAAACACGAAAAGCCGTTCTTTTTGTATTACCCAATGGCATTACCACATAACCCGTTCTCGCCGACGCCGGATTCCCCTGAATGGAAGGATGCATCCAAGCGATTTGACGAAGAAAATCACTTTTACGGTGATATGGTGGAGTATACGGATAAGGTGTTAGGGCGAATTGTTTCGGCCATCGATGACGCCGGTATCGGTGAAGATACGTTATTGATTTTCTATAGCGATAATGGAACCAATCAAAAGATTGAAACAGAAACCGCCTGGGGTTTGAGTCAGGGTGGCAAAGGGCTGTCTATTGATGCTGGCGTACACGTCCCCCTCTATGTGCGTTGGCCGGGAACCATCAAAGCCGGAAGTGTGAATGATAAGCTTGTTGACTCCACCGACTTCCTCCCCACGATCATGGAAGCAGCTGCCGCTCCTGTTTCCCCTAAGGCAGAGCTTGATGGAATCAGTTTTTACCATCAGTTGCTCAACAAGAAAGGCCCGGACCGCCCTGGGGTGTTTTATCACTACGATCCTCGTCCAGGCTGGGATAAGCACAAGTTTACGCTGCATCGCTTTATCCAAAATCGTCGTTACAAGCTATACGACAACGGCATCATGATTGATGTGAAAAATGATCCTCTCGAGCAACATATGATCTATGCAGAGGACGATACACGTGAGACAGCAGCCGTCCGTAAAACGTTTGAACGCGTATTGGCAGAGAAACACGCTGAGTGGTTAAAGGCTCGCCCAGCGAACAACGATCGAGTTCAGTAGAGTCTTGAGAATTGTAGAAGGAACCGCCAGTTATGAAAAAACTATTTGTTGCATTGCTTTTGTTTATGGCGAGTGTCAGCGTTGGCAATGCGGAGGGGAAACGTCCGAATATCCTGTTTGCTTTCGCAGACGACTGGGGGAAGTATGCCAGTTGTTACGCGCAAGTGGACGGGCCAAATTCGATCAATACTGTATTTGAGACGCCCACGATAGATGCCATTGCTGGTAAAGGAACGCTGTTCAAGCATGCGTTCGTCACTGCTCCTTCGTGTACGCCCTGCAGAAGCTCACTTCTGTCTGGGCAGTATTTTTATCGTACCGGTCGAGGAGCCATTTTGCAGGGAGCCATCTGGGATCTAAACATCCCTTCCTACCCGTTGTTGCTGCAGGATGCCGGATATCATATTGGGCAAACCTACAAAGTTTGGTCGCCTGGCTCGCCGGCTGATGCTCCGTATGGCGGCAAAGCCACAGCCTTTGAGTCCGCTGGCGGGAAATTTAACGGATTCTCACAACAGGTCTACCAAATGGTGGCAAAACAGGACAAGAGTTCTGCTGAGGCAAAACAAGTTCTGCTGAATGAAGTCAAACAAAACGTTCAGGCATTCCTCGATGCCCGTCCTGACAATGCGCCGTTTTGCTACTGGTGGGGACCGACCAACGTCCACAGAAAGTGGATTAAAGGAAGCGGGAAAAAATTGTGGGGCATCAATCCGGATGACCTTCAAGGGAAACTGCCAGTGTTTTTGCCTGAAGTACCGGAGATTCGGCAGGACTTCGCAGATTATTTGGGAGAAGCTCGGGCCTTTGATGCTGGGTTAGCGGCAGTGCTAGAAGTCTTGCAACAAACCGGTGAACTAGAGAACACCATGATTGTGATTAGTGGAGATCATGGGGCGCCGGGATTCCCGCGCGGGAAATGTAACTTGTACGATTTTGGAACTCAAGTCCCGTTAATCGTATCCATGCCGGGACAATCCGCTCCGCGTGTTGTGGACGATTTCGTGAATTTGATGGATCTGGCCCCGACTTTTCTGGAGATGGGTGGGGTAGAACCACCAGAAGTGATGACAGGAAAGAGTCTTGTTCCTGTATTGAATTCAAAGAAAGAAGGGTTGGTCGATCCTTCACGATCGTGGGTGGTTACCGGTCGTGAGCGTCATGTTGCCAAAGTACGCGATGGTTTTTTACCTTATCCTCAGCGCGCCATTCGCACCAAAGACTACCTATACATCATAAATTTCAAGGCCGACCGTTGGCCAATGGGGGCACCCATGACAGTCACTCAGGACTCTACCCCGACCACCGACCAGCTTGAGAATAACACGTTCATCTGCTTTGGAGACCTAGATGCAAGTCCCACCAAAGCGTGGTTGATAGAAAATCGTTTTAAGAGCCAGTGGCAACAACATTATGACTGGGCATTCGGGAAACGCCCTCCTGAAGAGCTGTACGTCCTAGCCGATGATCCGGATCAAGTTCATAATGTGGCAAGGAAATTGAAGTACGCAGAGGTCAAGGCTCAACTGAAAAGCCAATTGATGCAGGAATTAACATCGACCGGAGATCCACGGGTCACCGGCGATGGATCCACCTTTGATAAGCCACCGTTTACGGACCCGTTCAAACGCTAGTCCGAAGAAGTAACACACAACACTGCCAACGACTGATATTGAGTTTTTAGGGAATTTGCAATGAATAGAGTTTTACTAGCAGGGCTGTTCGTCATTTTGACTGCCGTCAATTTAACGGCCGCTGATAAGCCAAATATTCTATGGCTTACAAGTGAAGACCATGGCCCTGAAATGGGATGTTATGGCGATGAATTAGCCGTGACTCCCAACGTGGATGCGTTGGCAAAGAAAGGAATGCTATTCGATCTGGCTTGGTCCTGTGCTCCTGTTTGTGCTCCGGCCAGAACGACAATCATTACAGGTATGTATCCGCCGTCGATTGGTGGACAACATATGCGTAGTATGGTGACACTGCCTGAGCATGTGCAGTTCTATCCCTGGTATTTGAAGCAAGCCGGATACTATACGACAAACAATTCAAAGCAGGATTACAACGTCAAGAAGGCTAAGCAAGGATGGGATGTTTCTTCAAATAAAGCCCATTATCGCAACCGTGCAGAGGGCCAACCGTTCTTTGCAATTTTCAATGTGACGATCAGTCATGAAAGTAAGATTCGTACTCGTCCTCACGAAAAGGTTTTGGATCCCGCTAAAGTGCGTGTACCTGCCTATCATCCGGACAATGCAGAATCCCGACAGGACTGGGCTCAATACTATGACATTGTCAGTCGTGCCGATAAACTCGCAGGCGAACGTCTGGCTGAGTTAGATCAGGCAGGCCTTACCGACGACACCATCGTCTTCTATTACGGTGACCATGGAAGCGGTATGTCACGCTCTAAACGTTGGCCATACAACTCAGGACTCTCCGTTCCGATGGTCGTGTTCTTCCCCAAGAAATGGGAACACCTGGCTCCGAAAGAATACAAAACCGGAGGGACGAGTGATCGACTGGTCAATTTTGTCGATCTGGCACCGACCGTGTTAAGCTTGGCCGGAGTTAAGCCCCCGAAGCACATGCAGGGACATGCGTTTGCCGGTAAATACCAGCAGAGTAAACCTAAGTACATGTTTGGATTTCGGGATCGTATGGATGAGCGATATGACTTCATCCGGACAGTCACCGATGGACGTTATCACTACATTCGTAATTTCAACCCGCATTTTATCTATGGCCAATACGTTGCGTATAACTTCGTGACTCCGTCCACCGCCGCCTGGAAGCGAGATTTTCTAGCCGGCAAGTTGAATGATGCCCAGTCCGCTTATTGGCAGTTGAAACCGACCGAGGAGTTATATGACCTGCAGGCAGATCCTGATGAAGTGAATAACCTGGTCGATTCGAAGGAACACCAGGTGATTCTGAAAGAACTGCGTGGAGCCCTGAATGGGTGGTGTGAAGAGATCCGTGATGTAGGCTTCTTGCCGGAAGGTGAGATACACAGTCGCAGTGCTGGTACATCACCCTATGAGATGGGCCATGATGATAAACGCTATCCGTTCCAAAAGATTTTTGAAGCCGCTGACAAAGCAACCTATCGTGACGAGGAAAGTCTGGGGCTAATGGTGGATTATCTCAAGGACAGTGATAGTGCTGTCCGCTATTGGGGAGCCGTGGGCCTATTAAATCGAGGGGAAATTGCATACGCCAAACAAGCGGATGCACTGCGGGCATGTTTGGAAGATGAATCACCCTACGTACAGATTGCCGGTGCTTACGCTTTGGCAAAGTACGGGGAAGGTGAAGACATACGGCACGCCACAGATCATCTGCTGTCGCTGACCGAATGGAATGAGTCTCGGCCAGTCTTCGTCGCTCTGACTGCTCTAAATGCTGTGGATAAGCTGGATGGAAAAGCTGCTCATGCATTAGCTGACATCAAAGCGTTGCCACGTAAAAATGGAGCGTCCCCGGACGGTCGTTACAATGGCTATGTCAATCAAGTCCTCGGTAAGGTCATTAAAGACCTAGAAGAATAACCCGACGGATTGTTTTTGCAGATTTCGATTCTCCAACCAAGTTAATTAGGATCGCTTTTTATGTTGTTCCGCGCATTGGTAATCGTTCTGGTACTGGTTATTTGTTCCACGTCGGTGGATGCTAAACCGAATCTGTTAATTGTCACCGTTGACGATATGAGCGCAGATTCGATTGGAAGCTATGGCTGTCCTATCGAAGGGATCTCACCTCACATGGATGGTCTTGTGCGGTCCGGAATGAGATTTCAATATGCCCACGTACAGGTGGGGAATTGCATGCCAGGGCGAAATGTGATGTGGTCTGGCCTGTATCCACATAACAACGGCGTCGAGGGATTCTACCGAGTAGCCAATCCTCAGCATCAACACTTGGTTGATATGATGAAGGCGGCCGGTTACTTCACCGCCATCATGGGGAAGACCAGTCACTCAACTCCCTACCACCCCTACCCTTGGGATGCCATTCTGGATACAGCAGAAGATGGTAGTAATTATGATAAGAAGAATCCCGCTCACTTCGGCGAAGCGACTGCACGCGGGATCGCCGCGGCAGCCGAGGCTGAAAAACCATTCTGCCTGATGGTCAATGTTTCGGATCCACATAAACCGTTCTATTCGGGGCCTGGCGACAAGAATCAACCGACTCTGGTTGTAAATCCCGAAGATGTGCCTGTGCCTGGGTTTCTGTTTGATGATCCACAGGTCCGACAGGAACTTGCTCTGTATTACAGTTCCGTAAGTCGAGCAGATGATTGTGTAGGTGAAATCTTGCAGGCCTTAAAACAGTCAGGTCAGCAAGAGAAGACGGTGGTTTTGTTTTTGTCTGATCATGGCATGCCGTTGCCGTTCGCCAAGACTCAGCTTTACCATCACAGCACACATACACCTCTAGCAGTTCGTTGGCCGGGGGTCACCAAGAGTAATACCTTGGATGAAGAACATATGGTCTCTGCCGTGGATTTGACCCCTACGATTCTGGAAATTGCCGGCGTCCAAGGACCACGAATGGATGGTCGCTCCTTTGCCTCTGTATTGAAAGGTGAATCGCAGGACGGTCGTGAATTTGTCATTAAAGAATACAACGAAAATTCAGGGCGGTCGCGTGATCCAATTCGGGCCGTACAGACTAAGAAATATTTGTATTTGGCGAATGCCTGGGCGAATGGCTCTCGAGTGTTTGCAACAGCGACAACAGGTACACAGACTTATCGTCGGATGGCAGCTTTGGCAGAAACAGATGAGTATCTTGCACGGCGTTTGGCTATGTACAAACATCGCGTGCCGGAAGAGTTTTATGATGTGGAAAAAGATCCCGACTGTTTACACAATCTGATAAATAGTCCGATGCACCAACGCCTCATTCAGCAACAACGTGATCGACTGTTGGAATGGATGGAAGACACCAACGACCATATGCTTGATTGCTATAGGCATTTTGACGATGCCGAGGCTAGAGAAGCATATGTAATTGCGAAAGAAAAAGAGGCGACATCGAGGAAGAAGGAGAATTCAAAAAACACTCCGAAGCCGGCGAACGCTAAACAGAAAGTGTTTAAGGTTTCTTTGCCCACTCCTCTCGTCGCAGGCACGACAGTGGAATACGTTGTGAATTACGACATTCCGGCATCACTGGGAGCACAGGGAATCACGATAACGCTTAAGCAGGGCAAGGCCGGAGACCGTGTAGCACGCGAAGTGGCCATGATCCGCGGTAAAGGGAAATTGGTCGTGGAGTTTAAGATTCCAGACGCCCCGGTAGATTCGCGAGTCTCGTTTGCAACGTGGGTTGGCCCTGAGTATTCAAAGAACATTCAGTTCTATCACACGGACGCGATTCCAGTTAAAGCGAAGACTCCTTAACGTAACCGAATGAATTGCGATCACACGCTCATGGCTTGAGTAATCGCCTGGCCATGAACATCGGTGAGCCGGAAATCTCGCCCGGCATGATGGTAGGTTAGTCGTTCGTGATCCAGGCCAAGCTGGTGCAGGATGGTAGCCTGAATGTCGTGAACATGAACGGAGTCCTCGGTTGGATGGAATCCGAAGTCGTCTGTTTTTCCCATCGAATACCCCGGCTTCATGCTGCCACCGGCCATCCACATTGTGTAGGCCTGTGGGTGATGGTCCCGGCCGTTACTTCTGCCCAGCGTCGGGTTCTGTTCCACCATGGGAGTTCGTCCAAACTCTCCTCCCCACACAACCAGTGTGTCCTTCAGAAGCCCCGTTCGTTTCAAGTCCTTAACGAGTGCTGCGGAAGCCTGATCTGTTTTGGTGCAATTGCTTGTGCAGTTGCCTTTGACATTGGAATGGGCATCCCAGCCGCTGTGGAAAATATTGATATACCGTACACCTCGCTGGACCATTCGCCGAGCGAGCAGGCAAGCACGAGCAAACGATGCTTGTTCTGGCTTGCAGCCATAGAGGTCCAGTGTTTCCTGCGATTCTTGACTGAGGTCCATCAATTCTGGAGCGGATACCTGCAGCTTGGCAGCCATTTCAAACGAGGCAATTCGAGTTTGAATTTCAGGGTCTTGGTATTTCTCAAGTTGCGTTTTGTTCAATTTGTTTATCAAGTTGAAAGTTGCCTGTTGTGACTCTTCAGCTAAGCCGTCAGGCGTCGACACATTAAGGATTGGCGGGCCCTGATTTCGAAACAATACACCGGTGTTTACCGTTGGGAGAAATCCACTTGAATAAAGCCCTGCACCACCGCTTAAACCGCTGCCTGTATTCATGACCACGTAAGCGGGAAGCTCCTTGGTTTCCGCACCAAGTGCATACATTGCCCAAGAACCAACACTAGGACGCCCTGGTTGACCAAAGCCAGTGTTGAAAAAAAGTTGGGCCGGTGCATGGTTGAATTGATCGGTTCGGACGGCTCGGAACATACAGATCTCATCGGCGATGGTGTGTAAGTGAGGTAACGCTTCCGAAATCTCCTGGCCGCTCTTTCCGTGTTTTCCAAATTTGAATTGAGGTCCTAGTACTCCGGCGTTGGCCTGAATGAAAGCGTAACGCTGGTCCCCAAGTACAGAGTCAGGAAGAGGCTGTCCTTCGAGTTCTTTAAGGAGTGGCTTTTCATTGAATAATTCAAGCTGACTCGGAGCCCCGGCCATGAACAAATGGATGACAGCCTTGGCCGCGGGGGCGTGATGTGGACGTACGTGACCGGCAAGCGAGTCATTCGCTCCAGAAGCACGGGCGTTGGTTGCAGCGGCGAGAAGGGAGGCGGCTCGTCTGACTCCGGTGCGTCCAGCGACGGAGGGACGGGCGAAGGCGACGGCAGCGACGGCAGCGACGGCG
>CALKCC010000165.1 GCA_938082855.1 uncultured Pirellulaceae bacterium
GAATTTTCACAGGCAATAACTCGAGAATTCGGCCAGAAATTAAAGCGTGAGCTCGGATGCTTCGTGAAAGATACTCCATCTCGTTTTTGGTACATCTCGAAATGCTTCGAGTGAACGTGTTGAATCCAGTGGATTCCCCGCAAGTGATCGAATCCAGATTTTTCGTACTTGATCACCATACTGCCGCGCGAGACTGCCATAGATATCAGCATCATGTTCGCCGCTGTCACCAATCAAAATGAACTGACGATGGGGAAACCGTTGCAGTAGTGATTCAATTTGCGTGCGCTTCTTCTGGTACCGACGACGTATCAGTTTTCGAATGACCTGTCCTTTCAATGTGAATTGACGCAAGTGAAAGCTTCCTCGGGGAAAACCTGTATGGTCAAGAAAAGGCTGGAGTTCGTTATATAACTGCCAGGGGCTCGCCGACACATAATGAAACTTCACTGCCTTTTGCTGCCAAGCTTCGAAAACTTCCTTCATCCCGTTCACGGGTTCAAAAGGTTTGGCAAAAGAGTTCCGTAGTAGTTGGCGGCGATCGAGCACCTGCGAGTCCTTGATGGTGTCATCAATGTCTGTCACCACTGAGATTCCCACGGGATCCACGAGATAGCAGCGGCTGGGAAGCGTGACGGTGTTCTCTAAATCAGCCATGCCTCGGATCGGTAGATAAGGCTGCGCGTGAGCGTCGTATTCTAGGAAGGCACTCACCGCTTGAGACGAGAGATTGATCGTTGTTTTGAAACGTCCCCCTCGACGCGTCGGCGAAGCGATTTTGTGATAGTTTCCCCCTAGCCGGACACCGATCGGGACTTTCTTCTTGGCTTTGCGGATAAACGGTTGGATGCGTCGTTGTACTAATGCAAATTCGGGTGAATCCTGATCGGTTAAGTCCAGTTGGGCGAAGCGAAGTAAGAGCCTGTTTAAAAATCGTTCGCGCATTCTGGATACCTTCCTTCCCAGGAGATGTCCGGAGATGGGGAATTCCCAACCGCTCTCAGTATGATGCGCACAGCAGTCGTAAGTGATCACGGTGTGATGAGTGTGACTCAATTCGGAAGAAAGGCGGTTTCCCATTTTCTCGTTGGCAGATTCCATATTTGTCGACTTGCTAGATGTTCCCTAAGACAGTGACGTTGGTTTAGTTGGGGAAATGAATTTCTCTGGGATTTCAGAAGCCGTCTTTGCGATTGCTGGCATTTTTGTGATAATGAAAGAGTGTTGAATGTGGTGAATTCCTTGATGGAATCATAATGCTTCACTCTCCTACCTGAGCGACTTTCACGGATTATTAATGAAACGCTCACATTACCTTCCCACCCAATAGTCAAAGCATCCACCAAAGGCCAATACGGTCCCAATCAGGAGGATGTTTCCAATGAATACAATCATGAAAAAGCTTTCCTTTCTAATCGCTGTCTTGCTGATTCCGAGCTTGATCCACGCTCAGGAATTACTGCCACCAGAAACGTCGCTTCAAGACGCGGTGGATCACTATATTGAAGCCGAGCAGGCAACGGGCAACATTAAGCCCGCCGAGCAAGTGGACGACTACGTGCTAATTCGTAGAACGATGCTCGACTTGGTAGGGCGTATTCCCACGATTGCAGAGGTTCAGGCTTACGTAGCGGATGAAGATCCAGAGAAAAGAGTGAAGCTGGTAGACCGCTTGATGGCGCAACCGGAATTCACCGAACAATTAGCTTACGACCTGAACAATATTCTCGCTCCAGCTGGTAAGACAGATCTCGAAGCATATCTAGCGGATGCTCTGGCTGCTAACAAAGGTTGGGATGCCATGTTTGCAGATATGATCTACGGGAACTATGACGAGGAAATGCCTAAGCAGGCGATGCAGTTTGTCAATCTTCGCATCAACGACATTGATAACCTGACCAATGCAACTAGTGCTCTGTTTTTTGGCGTGAATATCAGTTGTGCCAAATGCCATGATCACCCGCTAGTTTCCGAATGGACGCAGGCTCACTTTTATGGCATGAAATCGTTCTTTAACCGTTCATTTTCGAATGGTGATTTTGTTGCCGAACGAGCTTATGGCGAAATTAAATACGCCACGACCAGCGGAGAGCAACTGGATGCCAGATTAATGTTTCTCACCGGGAGTGTTATTGAAGAACCCGAACCAGTGGTCTTGGATGATGAAGCCAAGAAGAAAGAGAAAGCTGATTTTGAGCAGTTGAAGAAAGATAAAAAGCCAGCTCCTGCTCCGGAATTCAGTCGACGTGCCCAACTCATTGAAATAGCGTTGCGAGAAAATGATCGTGAGTACTTCTCGAAGAATATCGTCAATCGGATGTGGCATCGAGTCTTCGGTTTCGGGCTGGTTATGCCTCTAGATCAAATGCATCCTGAAAATCCACCAAGCCACCCGGACTTAATCAATTGGTTAGCTCGGGACACCTATACCAACGGATACAATATTCCTCGTCTCATTCGCGGAATGGTTTTGTCAAAAACCTATAGCCAAAGCAGCCGATACGATGGCGAAAAGCGTCCTGCAAAGTTTTGGTTTGCTTCGGCCAGCGTGAAGCCCCTGTCACCGCGACAATATGCGGCGGCGTTAGCGATTGCCGCCAGAAACCCGTCGCACTGGGAAGACGAAAATGAAGCTGAGAGTCGTATTCGAAACGAAGTAAATGCACATCGTGGATGGGCCAATAAATTCGCCGTTCCTAACGAAGAATTTCAGGTCAGTGTGGATGAGGCGTTATTATTTAGTAATGACAATGCCTTCAAAGACAAGATACGAGTGGCAAATGACCGATTGGCCGGTGAATTAGCCAAATTGGAAACCGATGAAGCGTTGGTACAACGAGCCATCCAGGCCGTTTATTCCCGACTGGCAACCGCCGAGGAAATCGAGGCAATTTCAGCTTACCTCGAAGCACGAAGCGACCGCCGGGAAGATGCTATTTCACAGATTGTGTGGGCATTGATGACCAGCAGTGAGTTGCGTTTTAACCATTAGACGTTTAACCATTTAACCAATTAGCCATTTAGACAGTTAGACAATTAGCCATTTAGACAGTTAGACAATTAGACAATTAGACAGTTGGCAAGCCTGAATTGCAGAGTAAGGGAGCTTGTCCGTTCCACCTTCGCCCGGTGGGCTTCGGCGGATAAACTCCGTCCCCCGCTATAGAAGCAGGGAGCTTGTCCGTCGTAGTCCGAAGGACGAAGTCGGATCAGAGATTGTTCCCTAAAACTGCGTAGGCCGAACGGCCGAAGCTGGAAACCAGAGAGCCAATTTGCCGAGTGAATGATTGGTCAGATAATCGAATAATAATACCGGTAGAGGTTTGGTGCCTTTGCCTTT
>CALKCC010000166.1 GCA_938082855.1 uncultured Pirellulaceae bacterium
TTAGGGGATCTGAATCCTTCAAAGATACGCAGTAATTAGTAAATCCGATTTCATCTAATAACTCACAGTGCTCCCAGGCGCTAGCCAACATGGGACCAATCGAATCGTCGTCCGCGAACTGTTCTTTCTTTGCCGGATCAACGCTACCACAATTTACACCGACTCGAATTGCACATTCATGTTCGTCGGCAACCGAGGCGATAAATCGCACCTTCTCCTGCCATGGTTTATCCTGTTCATGATGATAAAGGTGACCAGGGTTATAACGAATCTTGTCTACGTACGGTGCAACGACCTCGGCTAATCGGTAGTTTTCCTGTAAATCCACCGCCAGATTGACTGTCGTTTGACGTCTAATTTCTGCCAACGCCTGAGCGTCTTTTTTACTGTCCACTGCAATACGAACAACATCCGCTCCGGCGTCTGCTAACTCGTTAACCTGCTGCACGGTAGCTTCGACATTCGACGTGTGAGTCGCTGTCATACTTTGCACTGCGACAGGATGTCCCTGACCTATGCAAACAGTGCCAATTTTTACCGTGCGTGTGGGATTACGCTCTATCGTCAAACCATTTCTCCTGAACTAAACGCTATACTATTTTCAATTGACCGGAGCAATTTCGCAATAAGTCTCAAACCGACTTTCGCAACCAATTCCAATTTTCCATTTTTTACCTATGACAACGCCTAAACTAAACGTCGTCCTATACACTCCCGAAATCCCACCCAACACAGGCAATATCGGCAGAAGTTGCGTGGCATTGGGAGCCAAACTGTGGCTAATCGAACCGCTTGGCTTCGATATTGGGGAAAAGGCAATACGACGGTCTGGCTTGGACTACTGGCAACATCTCGATCTTGAGGTATTACCTAACTGGCAGGCATTTCTTGATCGCATTCCCCACTTCAATCCCTGGTTATTCACAAAAACCGGTGAGCGAAGTCATACCGACGTCACCTACCAGGAAGGCGATACTCTTGTATTCGGCAGTGAAAGTTCTGGTTTACCAGATTTCGTACGAGAAGCTCACGCAGATCGACATTTACGTATCCCAATGAGTCCCTTAGTACGATCCATTAATCTCGCCACTGCTGCCGGTATTGCCATGTATGAATTCAACCGCCAAATACCACTTGTGACACTCTGACTCTATTTCTGCTACAACAAACTCTTACATTTTTCCTTCCTAATACGATTGAGAGATCTAGCCCGTGCCTAATATCGCCTTTGATTCACTTTCCGCTTTTGCCACCTCATTACTTCGTGCCGGAGGAGCTTCCGAAGAAGAGGCCAATACCGTCGGACCTAGCTTAGCAACTGCCAACCTACGGGGTTATAGCTCCCACGGCATGATGCGAATCCCGTTTTATCTGGACATGCTTAAACAAGGTGACATTAAGACCTCGGTCGAACTGGAGGTCATCTCTGAAACTGACTCGTCGCTGGCAACAGATGCCAACTGGGGTTTTGGCCGTTTGCAAGCAGGCCGATTGATGAAGCAGTTGGTGAGCAAGGCAACAGCTCACGGGGTGGCAGTAGGAACGATTCGTAACTGTGCCCATATCGGTAGACTTGGCGAATACTGCGAAATTGCCGCAAACGAGCACGGTTTAGTTTCCATGGTCATGGTCAATACCCATGGCGCCGCTCGGCGTGTCGCCCCCCCCGGCGGAATCCGTCCGCGCTTAGGTACCAATCCACTAGCAATGGGAGTCCCTGCCGCGGATGGCCCAGTCGTTTTAGACTTCAGTACAAGCGCAACAGCCGAAGGTAAGGTGCGTGTTAAAAACATTGCCGGTGAATCCGTTCCTGACGGATGGCTGATTGACAAGGATGGAAATCCAACCAACGACCCATCGACTCTATACGGGGACCCACCCGGCACCATTCTTCCTATGGGCGGCCCACAGGCCTATAAGGGATTCGGACTCGCATTGATGATCGACATTTTCTCAGGCGCCCTCAGCGGCGGGCTTTGCGCACGCGAAACCCCCATCACGCCTAAGGGTAACTGTGTATTTTTCATGTTGATCGACCCAAATCATTTGGGCGGAGGCGAGGCTTTTGCGCGGGAAGTCACTCAATTGGTAGAATTCGTGCGAGGTTGTCCCACCAAAGAGGGCGTGGATGAAATCATGTTACCCGGCGATCCGGAACGCAAGAATACAGAACGTATGCTTGCTGATGGAATTGAGTTCGATCAGGGCAACTGGGACAAATTACTCGAATTGGCCAATCAACTTGGTGTCGATGCACCTGTCGCTTCTTAGATTGCTTGCATTCCGTTCTAAAACCATCAGAATATGAGTGAGTTCCACAGTGATTCATTCTTAGGAGATAGTTCTATGCGCCTCGCAATCATCGTCGCCGTGCTTCTTTTCATTAGCCAGACTTCCGCCAACGGGGAAGACCTCGTATTCGACGTGGATGCCCAACCACTACGTGCGCAAATTAAGCGACTTGCTTCGGCCCTCGATTATGTTGGGCAACCTCTTTCAGAGGCTTCTACCGCCACACTTAAAGAACTTGAGACATCTGACGATGACGAATATATCACTGGTGTCCAGAAACTGTTGGATTCACTAACGTTAGCCGAAGTCCATATTAATCCCGAAAGCCGCGTCAAAGTCAGTGCGGGGAAAGGGAAAGCACATCTGCAACAAAACGGATGGAGTGCCTTCCTAATCAAGGTGCATAATGAAGCAGGGGTTACCGCCCCCTTGCGTGTCAACAGCCCATCGAACGGCCCGATCTACGTTAGAAGCACTGGCAGCAAGGATCCAGACCCAGCGCAGATTACACCTCAAGACATCGAAGATCGGTGGCTTGAACTCGGTACATTCGACAAGCAACCACTTACACCCACTCTCTCAGGACTCGAACTGGAATACAGAATTCTGGCTGTGTATTCTTCAACGACCGGCAAACGTGAGGCCACGCTCACCTTTGACATCGGCCAGGGTACTCAGGACTTAGGCTTCCGCAGTGACCTACCCGTCCTGTTCGATTCAAGTCCTTCCACCGAATTGACCCTACGGATCTTTGACCATGATGGTCGCCCGACTGTAGGACAATTCATCATTCGCGATCAGCAGGGACGAGTCTATCCATCTCGTTTTCGTCGACTGGAGCCTGATTTCTATTTTCACGATCAAATCTATCGATACGACAACGAAACGATTAACTTACCTGCGGGTGAATACGAATTTACGGTCACACGCGGCCCTGAATATCGGATCCAAACCCATACCATCAACATTCCCGATTCAAAACCTGTAACACTCGAATTCAACCTTGAGCGATGGATCAAACTTGCTGACCATGGTTGGATTTCAGGTGATCATCACATTCATGCGGCAGGGTGTGCCCATTATGAAGCACCACGACAGGGCGTCCTACCGGAAGCTATGATGCGACACATCCTTGGCGAGGACCTGAATGTCGGCTGTGTGCTGACTTGGGGCCCATGCTGGTATTTCCAGAAAGATTTCTTCGAAGGCAAAGACCACGCGTTGTCCCAGCGTAATTATTTAATGCGTTACGACATCGAAGTTTCTGGTTTCCCAAGCTCCCACGCAGGCCACCTCTGCTTACTGCGTTTGAAAGAGGATGATTATCCCGGCACCACTCGTGTCGAAGAGTGGCCTTCCTGGGACCTACCGGTATTGCAATGGGGCAAGGATCAGGACGGTGTCGTTGGATTTTCTCATAGCGGATGGGGATTGGCTGTTGATGACCAAGAGGTGCCTAGCTTCGCAATGCCTAAGTTCGATGGTATTGGAGCCAATGAGTTTATTGTCGATGTAACCCATGATGTTGTCGATTTCATTTCTGCCGTCGACACTCCGTTAAACTGGGAACTATCTATTTGGTATCACACACTTAACTGTGGGTTCGATACACGGATTAGCGGAGAAACAGACTTCCCTTGCATCTATGGGGATCGCGTTGGATTGGGACGGTCTTACGTAAAATTGCCCGCCCGTCGCAAAGTCAACTTCGACGATTGGATTCAGGGTATTAAGGCAGGACGCAGTTATGTCGGTGACGGTCGCTCCCACCTCTTCGATTTCCGCGTCAACAACACTGGTGTGGGCGAAAGTATTAAAGGTGGTAAGCCAAGTTATCAGTCAATTGCTTCTGGGAAATCACTAACAATTGATGTCAGTGCCTCTGCCCTACTCGACGATGTGGAAAACACCGACATCCGAAACCGTCCCTATAGCCAAAAGCCCTATTGGCACATTGAACGCGCTCGCGTCCCCGGTACTTCGCTTGTCCCTGTTGAGCTCATCGTCAATGGAGAAGTCGTCGAAACCCAAACGATCACCGGCGATGGCGAAATCAATGAACTGACGTTCGAATACACGCCGAAGAAATCCTGTTGGGTGGCCCTACGGATTCTCGGTGCATCCCATACAAACCCCGTGTTTGTGCTGCTTGATAATGAGCCGATTCGCGCCAGTCAACAAAGCGCTCGTTGGTGCCTCGAAGCGGTTGAAGTATGCTGGAACGCCAAGAAGGGAAGGATTCGTCCAGATGAAATCGGAGCCGCGAAAGAAGCCTGGGACCATGCACGCAACGTATATCTAGATATCCTCAAGGACATCGACGCTCAGGATGACTAATTAACGTTGTGTTTGTAGAGAGGCAAGTGCCGGTAATAAACTTCAAGCATGTAAATACATAGGCACGTAGTATAGAGTCGACCGCCCAGATGGCCATGAGAGTCATTATGCGGATCCCAACTGCCAGCTTCTTTTCCCGTTTGTAGTTGGTTTTCTGGAACCGCTTGACGCATCACCCGATTCCACTGATTCCATGGTTTTCCACCCATATGGTGCATCGCCTGAGTCGCGTAGTACCAATAGTAAACATCCATTTCTGCAAAGTTTAACGGGTGACCGCCAATGTACTGAATCCCTCGGTCGAGCCGGGGATCATCGTGTGCCCATCCTAGGTATTGCCTACACAACAGGCCTTCTGCTGTCATGCTGAGTGAATCCGATTGACCGGGGATATACGCGTACTTACTTCCACCGTCAGTCGTTGCAGAGTCCAGAAACGCGGAAATCTTATCCAGATTTGCCGCTGGAACTTCGAGACCTGACATTCTTCCGCTTTGCAACGCCATGACGAACCAACCAGTCACGGACGTATCTGATGCCCCGCCAGGTGCATAACGCCAACCACCTTGTGGCGATTGCGATTTATAGCAGTAATCAAGAGCACGTTGTGCTGCCTCTTTCAGCGTATCATCATCTGTCATTCCGTATAACTCACACAAGGCGATGGTTGCCTGAGCATGCGTGTAGAGTCGATGGTGATGACCTCCGGTCAGAAAAAAGTTTCCTTCATCATCTTGCTTCTTGATCAATGCGTTCCACCCGCGAGCAACAACATCTTTATACGGTCCATAAAGATGCGTCGAACCGTGTCCTTGAAAAGCAAGCAAAGCCATCGCTGTGGCAGCGACCCTGTTTTCTGTCGGAGCACCGTCAGCGTAGGGACCCAGTAAACTCCACATACCGTCGGACTGTTGATTCCGCTTTAGCCATTCCAGCCCTTTCACAACCGCTCCTTCAGTAGTGGCTGTTCCGCCGTAGGCTGCTAGCAAGGCTTTCTTCATCCCCTTTTCACGCCCATCTAACGCCATACCGATCGACGGCGCCTGAATGTCTGTTGTTTGGGTGGTAGCCTGAAATTCAATGGGTTCAACTTCAGGCGGTGCAGCAAGTGGATCCTCTACTTCTTCAATATCTTCGGCCAGGACGGGATCTTCCAGAACCGGCATCTCTTCCGTGGGTGATTGAAAAATCTCATCCTCTACCTGCTTACCTATTTTTTCGGCATACACTACTTCAATTTGCAGTGGACCATCGAACAAGCCAGGCAGCATTAACAAACCCAGAACCACCAGAATACAAGTATGTACCCCTAGGCTGATCAACCACGCGGGGGCAGAACGCTTGGCGGCTTCGACGAGTTCGTCTTCAGTCTCATCGTATTCCTCTTCGGCAACAACCAGTCGCTCGCGTCGAGTACTTGCCAAAATCGGCCTTGCCATTTGAGCCTCAGTTGGCAAATGCAAATTCTGCTCTCGACTTCCCGCCTGCCGCGGAGTTGCCACTGGAGGTGCCGCGGTTGAGTATTTGTTTAATGGGCGGTCACTTGAATCAGGCGTTGTCGATTCTGCAATGGGCGCAGCATCCTCAGGAGACACCTGCTCGGCACTCTTTTTGCGTATGATCGGCCGAGCGACCTTACGTTTGGGACTATTTGGTCCAGAATTCGATGCCACGCCAAAATTCCTGTAATACCCTGAGGAGTAAGACTATTCAATCTTATCGGTTATCCGACCCTGCATCCACACTGATGTTTGGGATTCGCCTCCTCCCGTTCGTCTACCACTTTATGCAGTTGGGCAAGCTCTCTGCTATCTGCAGCATTTCGACAGGTATTGCTGGACACTTGCTCAGCTGTTCCACCGGACCGCCAGTAAGAAAACCGTTCATTCCGTAAGAGCATTCTCTACCGGAGGTATCGGCGGACGCTCGAATTCGCCATCGTATCGGATTCACAAATAAAAACTAATAAGCGTGCCGTTGAGGGGCTTTTCAACTTTCGATGGCCGTTTATAATTATGTCTAACTACCGCGGGGTGGAGCAGCCCGGTAGCTCGCGAGGCTCATAACCTCGAGGTCGTCGGTTCGAATCCGGCCCCCGCTACTTGCAGACAATCTGCTAACAGAGCCTTCAGGAAACTGAAGGCTTTTTTAATGCCATCGCCTCAATCATGGCTCCCGTTCTAAGGCAGGATACCCTTTCCAAGTCGGACCAGTACTTGCCACTGCAGGCCACGCTTTCAAAGGACCAGAGGGGTCATCGCACCCCACAAGCCCACGATGCCCTCTTGGAACACCGTCTATATCGGTACTTACCTCCGATTCATCGCCGGACTCTAATTGCGAAATTTGGACTGGTCGGATCAGCAAGTCATCTGAACGCTCCATTTGAATCTCGACGCATTCAAACCCCCACTCCACACTGAAGCGATTGGATTTATCAACAACGCGGTTATTCTCCCAGTTAAGTTTATGATCACGAGAATGGACTCTCGCCATCTCCCACTTTCCTGGAGCGACTAGATTGTGATGAAAGACTCCTTCGGCAGCTGCGGGCTTTTCAGTGCTGCTGCCGACCCCAATTTCAAACGACACTTTGCAATCGATCAGAGTGTTATTAGCAACAACTAAATCTCGTACTTGTTGGTAGCCGTTGGCTAGCCCATTTACGATTCCATTCATCAGGCATATCGCCGCCCGTTCTGCATCGCCTCGCAGGCCTTCGAAATAATTATTCGTAATTTCGTGACCGCTACCAATAACTCGGACTCCGGCGGTTCCCCGTGCACCATTGCCAAGAAATACATTCCCCTGAACCTGACATCTATCCCCGTGGCGTAAGGTGAGTGCACCCGAGCACTCTCTAAACACATTGCCCCGGTAGATGTTTTCTGAACACTTATTGGAAATCACCTCTGCTTCACCATTACAACGATGAAACAGATTATGTTCGACAACAGTTTGGCAGCACACATTTGATGTTTCACTGGTGCCGATTCTGAGCGTCTCAGCTCCATTCTTCCCTAAAAAGAGCCTGAAGCCGAAATGGTTATGATCAATCCGATGTTGCCCGAGACCATCCCGTGCCCATACGACTACGGTAGCTCCCTGGTTCTTTTTACCGATTAGGTAACAATGATCCATGCGGTTGCGATGGCCGTAAATAGACACCCATTTCGACTCACCTTCCGAGGACAACGCAGTACCAGCTACGAAGATACAGTCCGACAATCGACAATTCTCTGCGAGTTCGTCCGCGGCGGTTCTAAACTGAAAGACCTCCTTTGTTCCTGTCGAGTTATTGAACATAAGCCCCTTAACCGTCACATGACGTCCCGACAACTGGAAACTGGATCTTCCATGTAGTAGTACTTTTCCGGGCTGTTCGGCGCGTATCGTAATTGGTGCCTCGACCGTACCACGCATCCCCGCAAACACGAATTCCGTGTCATGCCAGTCGCCATTGGCAATGACCACCACATCACCAGGAGCCACATCAGCGGCAGTCATTGATACGTCGCCACCTGGTTTCAGCCAGATCTCCGCACCATAAGCCCTGTTCCCAAACGCTGAGAAGGAAAGATCTAACGCCAGTAGCACAAAGAGCAGTTGGAGGGCGTTTCGTTTCGCCATAACATTCTCTCATCTTTCAAACGAATGGGGTGACCAAAAGTGTTTCCAGACTATGTCAATGTTTTACAACTTCATACCAGCTCTATACAATTCAGCCTTTAAGGCAAATACAGGTTTACAGCACATCTTGAGCCACCAAACACTAGCAAGAATCTTCTCACTGATTTACCTGGGCATCCTATGCGTCGCCTTGCTTGCACCCGTGCCAGACTTTGTCGATGGCTCGCCTCAAGGGCTAATTCTAAGTAGCCTCTTAGACCTAGATTTCTATACCCACCTTTTTGCATTCCTCGTTTGGGGGATACTGGCCTCATCCTGGCAACCAGAACGAATCAGTCTCTTGGCAGGCGTTGTTATTGCTTGCCTGCTCGAATTCACTCAGCCCTTAACGTCCGTAAGAGTCTTCGAGATAACTGACTTAGCGGCCAACATCGCTGGAACAGTGATTGGTTTCTATATTGGTGCTACGTCTGTATTTCCTAGGAATTGACTGTCCTCGAGGGTATCGGATCAACATTTCTGCCAATACCATAGAGTGTCGAGGAACATTCAACATTAAGGCACGATACTTTGGTTATTGTACTTTCCCAAACAGACATCCCTTCAACCGACCATCGGGATCTCGAGGAAGAGTTAGTCGCGATTCTCTTGATGAAAGACGGGCTGGAAGTATCCATCATCGGCGATGTCAAAACGATCACGCCGGACAGCACGGATGCTCTTTGTCTGGAAGGCGTACGCGGCGACATGCTGTTTGTATCATGGTACCCGCCCGAGGAAGCCGGCCAGTTACTAAACAACGCCGGTATCGTAGGCAATTTCGACAAGACCCCCACGCCAGCAGTCCTCCCAATTGCCGCACCGGGACATTACGATCCGCTTCAGCGGAAGATCGAATGTCTCAACCTGAGTGAATTCGATCGACCAATCGATGCTCGGCGAGTCATCTTGAAATCGCTGGCCGAGATAAAAAAAGCGACCGATGCTTCCATCACGCCTGCTCCACAAGCTCCTGCAAAGTCAACCGACACTCCATCGACTAAGCCGATGCCCAAGCGGCAAACCGACAAGCCTACAAACGATCCGCTCGACTCGCTACTCGATGCATTTGACGACATGAATCTCTAGGCGGGTCGCGGAAAGTCGCCTTTACCACCAAGCCAGGCGGGGACTCGAGTGACTTTCCCTTCTTTGGTGAGACAACCAACTCTGGTGGTCCCCTGCACTATTTCATCCTCTCCGCGTTTGATCAGATATTCGTGCACAATTGCCGCCCCTTTGGCAGAAACCACTCGCGTTTCAATCGTCAATTCGTCATCAAAATAGGCCGGCTGAAAATAGGTCATTTCTGCTTTTGCCACGACGAGCATCAATCCGGCCTCTTCAACATCACGATAGCTAATGCCTAACGCTCGCAAATACTCAATTCTGGCTTTCTCAAAGTAGGTTAAGTAATTTGCGTGATGAACGATTCCTTGCGCGTCTGTTTCCTGGTACCGCACACGAATTGAAATGAAATGACTATCCACAGTCTGTCCCTACTAAGTTGTTTTTTAATATTTGGTTTTTATCGGTTTGAGTTTATCGTGATAAGATAAATCTACCTTAATTCGACACATGCTGACGACGGGGCTTACATGAGTTTTGGCGAAGACGGATATAACGAGTTAACAACTATGCGGGGTCGGGATTACCCTGCGCTAACTCAATTCACAATATTCCTCGAAAATCGAGTTGGTCAACTCATGGAAGTGATCCGGCGATTTGAAGGAAGTGATGTGCAGATTTTGGCATTGTCGATTAACGACTCTACCGAATGTGCTTTCGGTCGTTTTCTTCTTAGCAATCCTGAAACAGGTCGGGAAATCCTCGAACGCTCGGGCCTTCCAATGATTGAAAGCCAATTAATTGCATTAGAACTTCCCGACACTCGGCAGCCTTTGTTAACCGTCTGCACTGCGTTATTACAGGCGGAAATCAATATTACCCAGACTTATCCGCTATTCTCGCGCCCCCACGGAAGGCCGGTTGTCGCCCTGATGGTAGACAACATCGACCTCGCCGTTGACACTCTTGCAGACAATTCATTTCAATTAATAACTGAAGACGACCTCCTATTCGATCAATATTCCTAACTTAAAGGTTCCGAGGCTACATTTCTCTCAATTTCCAAGCTA
>CALKCC010000167.1 GCA_938082855.1 uncultured Pirellulaceae bacterium
CCAACACACGGACAATCTATTGGAGTTGATCGACTCTCTGGAGTTGTCATCTATTCACCTGGTGGTGCATGATTGGGGAGGAGCCATAGGCCTCGGTGCTGCAGCAAAGATCAAGGATCGAGTTAAAAGCCTTACCTTGCTCAACACAGGTGCATTCCCACCTCCTTATATTCCCTGGCGAATCTATGCTCTACGCACTCCGATTCTTGGCACAATCGGTATTCGAGCCTTCAATCTCTTTGCCGGACCGGCGATCAAAATGGCTATGTCACGAAGCAAGTTGTCACCCGTCGCCAAAGCGGGTTTACTAGCTCCCTACCACAACTGGACTCAACGCGTTGCCGTGAACGCCTTCGTAAAGGATATTCCGTTTTCAAAAAGTCATCGCTCACGTAAGGCTCTGGAAGATGTGGAGTCAGGATTGGCGTTGTTGGCTGACAAACCAGTGCAGTTAATCTGGGGGATGAAAGACTGGTGTTTTAGTACCGTCTGCTTGGAACGATTCAAACAGTACTTTCCGGATGCCCGTAGTTTGGAAATATCTGACGCTGGTCATTACGTGATGGAAGATGCCAGAGATGAAGTGATTCAAGGGGTTCAGCAATTCCTGGGACTACAGGCATGAGCTACGAAAACATGACGCTGGGGCAGAAGGCGACTTTGGCCTGTATGCTTGAAGTCTCCGCACCTAAGCCCGGGAATGTGCATCGAGGGGCTGATTTTGAAGATCTGACATTCTTTGATTTTATTCAAAGTGCTGCTGCGATCGGTCCTGTGATTCAAGACCGACCGGAAAATAGACTTGGACCGCTCGTGTTAGCTGCCATCGAAGCCACCAGATCGGTTGTTGATAGTAATACCAATTTGGGACTTGTGCTACTGATGGGGCCCATTGCCCTGGCACGCTCGGTCGACGTTGACGGAGTGAAGGAAGTTCTTGAGGACCTTGATGAACGTGATGCCCAATTGGTGTATCAGGCAATCTCCTTAGCAGGTGCTGGTGGGCTGGGAACCGTCTCGGAAATGGATGTGCATGAAACGGCTCCGGAGTCGCTGATGGATGCCATGGCCGAAGCTCAGGAGCGAGATCTCATTGCTGCCCAGTATGCCAATGGATTTCGCGACGTGTTTGAAGTGGCAGTGCCGATGTTTCGTCAAATTCAGGATTCCGGATCTGGGCAGGTGGATGCGATTGTTCGTACGCACATTGAATTGATGAGTCGCTATCCGGACAGCCTGATTGCCAGAAAGTGTGGCCAGGAAGTGGCACAGGAATCGGCAGACCGGGCTGCGCGTGTTATTCAACAGGCCGATCTTGGAGAAGACGCCTATCATGCCGCATTGGCAGAATTTGATTTTTGGCTGAGGAGTGATGGGCATCGACGGAATCCGGGGACAACAGCTGATTTCATTGGTGCCGTTCTTTTTATAGGATTAATAGAAGGTTGGTTGTTGCCGCCTGCCATAGTCGCGTCAGAAGGGAATGAGGATGGCTAAAAGTTACCGCGTAAAACTTGAAAAGGAGCACTTGATCTTTAGTGCCGCACATTTCATTACCTTCGCAGGCAATATTTGTGAGCGGATTCACGGTCATAATTACCGCGTGTTTGCCGAAGTTCAGGCACCATTGGATGAAAACCAATATGTCATCGACTTTATTGCTCTACGGGATACGTTGAAGGAAATCACGGATTCGTTAGACCATCATGTACTGCTGCCGACTACTCACGAACAAATCAAGGTGTCAGCTGATGACAAAGAGGTCTTGGTGACATTTGAAGAGCGTCGATGGATTTTCCCATTGGATGACTGCGTCCTGTTACCAGTAGCGAATACGACGGCCGAATTGTTGGCGGATTACATCGCCACGCAGCTTTTACAACGATTAGCCAAAAAAGGGGTTGGCTGCCTTGAGGAGTTGGTAGTCGGGGTGGACGAGAATGAAGGGCAGTGGGGAGTGGTGACACGCAGTGGGGATGACCTAATCTGCGAGTAAGTCCAAACGGCTGAATTCATATGCGTAGGATGGAAATTTGCGCATGAAAGGGTAAAATTTGCTGCTATGGCTAAGACACCGATGATGCAGCAATACGATGAAGCCAAAGCGATCGCCGGCGATGCTTTGTTGCTTTTTAGAATGGGAGACTTCTACGAACTCTTCCATGAAGACGCTCGTATTGCTTCACGCGAATTAGGGTTGTCTCTGACTAGTCGTGATAAAGGGGAGAACCCTATCCCCATGGCTGGTTTTCCTCATCACCAATTAGAACCCTATCTAAGCAGGCTGATCAACGCTGGATTTCGTGCAGCTGTCTGTGAACAGGTTCAGGATCCCAAAGAGGCCAAAGGGCTGGTCAAACGTGAAATCGCACGGATTGTTTCACCCGGGACGCTGACCGATGACGCGATGTTGGACCCAAGAGAAAGTAATTATTTGCTGGCTCTGGTAAAAGACGTTGAGCAGACAACGGTTCGTGAAAAACTGATCGAAGAGCCAGGTGATAAACGAGTGGGCTTTGCCTGGGCAGACCTCTCAACGGGGCGGTTTCAGGCCGCTGTATTCCGTATGGCAGACGTGGCAGACCAACTTGTGCGTATCGGTCCTGCTGAAGTCCTGATCGACGAAGATTCCGATTGTGTGCCGGAATACTTAACCGACCAGTTTATGCTCACTCGGCGGCCTGCCTGGGCCTTTGCGTTGGAAAGTGCTCAGTCTGCTCTTTCGAAACAATTTGAAACCAAACACCTTGATGGATTTGGATTTACAGATGCAGACAATCCGGCGATTAGAGCGGCCGGCGCTCTGCTTGATTATCTAACGGAAACTCAAAAGAGCTCGCTGGACCATTTTGAAAGTTTACTTCCCTATCGCACTGGAAGTTCTTTGGAAATCGATGAAGCGACTCGTCGAAGCCTAGAGATTACCAAAACCTTACGTGATGGTCGTCGTGACGGCTCGCTGTTGTCTGTGATCGACCGTACGGTAACAGCCATGGGCTCTCGCTTACTGGCAGACTGGGTGTCCAATCCACTGACCAGCAAGACGTCGATTGAGCAGCGGCATGACAGTGTCGAAGAATTTGCTCGTGAAAATCGGTTGCGGGATATTCTGCGGGACCAATTAAGAGATGTCTATGACATTGAACGTCTTTTGGCTCGAGTTTCCACCGGCAGAGCAAGTCCCAGGGATCTTGCTCATATCGGTAAGACTCTACGTCAGCTTCCACCACTCAAGGCCGAACTTCAGGGGCGACAAAGTGCTTTGGTACAGGCCGCCTACGAGACGATCGATTTATGCCCAGAGCTATGTGATTCACTCGAGGCAGCATTGGTGGATGACTGTCCGCTCCTCGCCCGAGATGGCGGTATCCTCAGAGATGGATACAACGAGCAGTTGGATGAATTGCGAAAACTAGCTGCCGGTGGTAAGCAGTGGATTGCGGAGTATCAGGCACGGGAAGCAGAACGAATTGGAGTGACGAATCTCAAGGTCGGCTTCAACAAGGTGTTTGGTTATTATCTCGAGCTGAGTAATGCCAATAAGGATAAGGCTCCAGAAGAATACATCCGTAAGCAAACGTTGAAAAATGCGGAACGTTACATTACACCCGAACTGAAGGAATATGAAGAAGAGGTGTTGAGCAGTGACGACAAAGCGAAGGCTTTGGAGTATGAGCTGTTTCTCAAATTACGAGATGAAGTCCATGAGGCTCAGGGACGTCTGAAACGAACAGCAGATCAATTGGCAACACTGGATGTTCTGGTGTCTCTGGCTGAATTGGCAGTATTGCGAGGCTATTGTCGTCCCGAGATGGATGAAGAACCGCGATTGGAGATTCGTGACGGCCGACATCCGGTTTTGGATATTACCGAACCGGACGGGACTTTTGTACCGAATGATACGGTGGCAGACCATCAAACCAAGAATTTGCTACTTATCACCGGGCCTAACATGGCAGGGAAAAGTACATATATCAGGCAAGTAGCTTTAATCACTTTAATGGCACAGGTAGGAAGCTTTGTTCCTGCCAGTCGAGCCGTGATCGGAATTGCAGATCGGATCTTTGCTCGAGTTGGAGCCAGTGACGAACTGTCCCGAGGACAGTCGACTTTTATGGTGGAAATGACGGAAACGGCGAGGATTCTAAACACTGCCACCAAACGTAGTCTGATCATTCTTGATGAGATTGGGCGTGGAACCAGTACGTACGACGGCGTCTCATTGGCCTGGTCCATCGTTGAGTTTATTCATGAACGCTTGCAGGCGAGGACGCTTTTTGCCACTCACTATCATGAGCTAACCGATCTTTCTTCTACGTTAGAGCGATTGGCGAATCTCAATGTGTCAGTAAAAGAGTGGGAAGATAATGTGGTATTTCTACACAAAATCGTCGAAGGTTCCGCCGATAAGAGTTACGGAATTCATGTGGCAAAACTGGCAGGTGTTCCCCGATCGGTCAATGAACGAGCGACAGAAATATTAGCTCAGTTGGAAGCATCACACGGAGGAGGAGAAATCGTGGTCTCTGCACCTGCAAATCCACAAGATGCGCAACTGTCTTTGTTCGGGAATCAAGAGCATCCGTTGCTTGATGACATTCGTGAGGCTGATCTGAATAATCTGACACCTCTGGAAGCGTTGATACTGCTACAGAAATGGCAGCAATCTCTGCGTTAAGCATCTCTAGTCGTCGAGCTTATAGCAAGACGACGGTCCAAATAGTCCAGAGAGTCGCCCAGCTGATTCCGGCAATGCATACCAAACGCGATGAAACCTTGTTTGAGTTTTCCAACGCGTGATTCAATCCGGCAGCGGCATAGCACAGCATCATCGGAAGCATGGGAGCCGTAAATCTCTGTCCTACGGCAATAGGGATGTACCAAGCCAGGATGAGCATGCTCATGACAATCAACGATCCGACGAAGACTTTCAATCCGACGGGCAGATGCAGCATCATCAGGCTCAGAAAGATGAGCAGCGGTATCGCAAATAAGATACGGCTATCGTCAATCGGACTGGGACCGAAGGATCGAATGAAGACGAATGATTCCCAGCCAATCCCATGGACTTCACGTTTAAGAAGTTCTTCAAAAGTATGCTTCTCCCAATATGTTTGAATGACTTCTGGCAGCGAGTGAGAGGCTGCGAGCTTTGCCTGAATCGCCGGTTCGTCCGGGAATTCATCCATATATAGAAAGTACGTATTTACATTGAAAGTCGGTGATTGGTAGACCAGTGTATTACGAATCAACAAAGGATGGGCAGTGATGACCCAGCCGGTGAGGATGATGAGTAAAGTCGCAACCGCAGATCCCGCTCGCTGAACTTTGGCCGGCTGTATTGCGTCCGTGTCCTTGGCGTCCCGCCAGTAGTAGGCACTCATTCCTGCCAGGCAAAGGCCTGCCAGAAACAGGGTTCCTGTGCCTTTGGTTAGATAGACCAACCCCATTAACAGCCCAGCGGCAAACCAGTGTTTGCGAGTACTTGTTAAGCTTCCCTGCAATGCGGCTCGGTCTAACAAAATCCAGCATAAGGTAAACCACAGAGTTAGCCAGGATTCACAAGTTGCCAGTCCGCCAAAGTAGGTGAATGCATAATTGGTTGACAATAGTGTGGTGGCGATAGCAGCCATCTGCCATCCTCTGGTTCGAATCAGGTGGATGCTGACGATCAGAAACGTGAGGAGAGCTGCGATAAAGCTAAGTGTTTTTCCAAAGGTCAGTGTAGGAGCGATGGAAAGTAAGGCAATGTAGAACGGATGTTGATTGGCTTGTATGTACTCGCCAGTGTAAAGTCCGATGATTAGAGACAACGGGCCCCCATCCAATTTCACTTGTTGAGCAAACCGGAGAAAGGCGGCAGGGTCACTGTCGGTTTCATTATTAAGAATGGATAAGAAGGTGGTAGTGATTAGTAGGAAGGCCAACGTGGCGCATAGTACACAGATTTTGGCGAGAGTTGTTGATTTTGGTGAGGATTGATTGGACGGCTTGCAAATCCCCCAGATTCTGGAGCGATACTTTTCTAGTTTGCGTTGCGATTGAACGGAGAGAAGAATGCAAAGCACGATTCCTATGATTGCTAACAATCCGGAGATTAGTGCCAGTGGTCGCGACCGTAGACCTTGCCATCCGAAATGTTGCCATGCCGTGTAGCACGCTGCTGTATTGATGATGCCAATACAGATGGCGATGAGGCGAAGGTATCGTGGAGCAATCATTTGATGATCTGTAGCAAATTACTGAAATGGTCTGTCCAGGCAGCGACCGGTTTTGTAATGGTTGGGGTAATCGCAGAGGTTGATTGATCTAAGGTGGAGGAGACTTCGGGGTTAGCAGTGATGACCGCCCATTGGGCATCAAACGTGTCGGCTGTTTCCTTGGAGTTGATGATTCTCAATTCAAGGTTGTAATGTTTAGCTACGGCATCCAATACCGGAGTTAAGTCAAGATGTTGATTGCTGATGTGGACACAAATGATGCCATCTTCCCGTAACCTGTCCAGATAAATGGCAAAGGCTTCAAGCGTCAATAAATGAACTGGTATGGCATCACTGCTAAAGGCATCCAATATGATAAGGTCGGTTGATTTCGACTGAAGTGATTGAATTCCCAGTCGGCCGTCAATGGCGGTTACCTGGACATTTGTCGAGGCCTTTTCAATGAAGCGGAAGTACTCATTGGCAATGGCAATAACGTCCGGATTGATTTCGTAAAAACGAAGGACGTCACCACGTCGTGCGTAGGAACTTAACGTTCCAACGCCTAAACCAACGCCAGTGATGTCGAGGTCCGCTCGATGTTCGAGTGCCTTGAAAACCTGTCCAATTCCGGAATTGGTGCCGTAGTAGGCTGTTGGTTTCATGGCACCGGAGTCATCGAGTATCTGCATGCCATGGACGACTCGCCCATGCCGCAATTCCAGCAGATTGCCATCGGCCTCATTCCGTTCTACCTGAAGTGTGCCATAGAAATTGCGTGATGCCTGAAGGGCTTGGTGTTGAGTCATTTTCCATTGGCTAAGGACGACGACACCAAAGGCCAGTCCACAGGGGATAACGACGGCCAATTGTTTGAGGCTACTTTGGTCGAGTACATGGCGAACCAAAATGAGTGAAGCGAAAGAAAAGGCAGCGATTAGCCCGAAGTGGTATTCGTGGTAGTGCGTGAAGATTAGGGGGCACACGATGGATACAAAGAAACCACCAGCAGCTCCGCCAATTGCAATGCAGACGTAATACACGGTCAGATGTTGTTTGTGTGGCCGAAGTCGAAATAGTTCTCCGTGGCATGTCATACAGATCATGAAGAACACAGCCGTCAGCATGATGGTGTAGCCGATGAGGCTTTCTGCGAGACTTTGGAAAAGTGTTGTGCCCAGATATTGATCTGCCGTTTCTCGGATGTAATACAAACTGAGGATTAAGATTCCAAACGACGTTAGGGCGGCCATCGTTACTCGGTAATACCAACGAGGATTATCGAAAGTGATGATGAAACTAATCAAATAGAGCGCCAGTGGTAGAATCCACAGGAAGGGAGTAACAGCAATGTCCTGAGTCAATTGATCTGTAACTGCCAGAAGAAGCGAAGATGCCAAAGCGGCTAAGCCACTCCAATGCAGCATGCGTTTCCATGTGGGAGGAGACTGTATCGCAGGTTGAGGGTGCTCTGACTCCGTTTTAATAACAATCTGTTGTCTCAGACAGGTCCAGCCAAGTAGGGCCATCGATGCTGCGAAAATTGTGTACCCCGCGGACCATAACCAAGCCTGCTTTGGGATATCCAGGTAGACCTCCATTAGAAACGGGTAGGAGATGAGTGCCGTTAGTGAGCCAATATTGGAGAGCGAGTAGAGGCGATAAGGGGTTCCTTCCCCCTGAGTGAGTGCGTACCAATTTTGGATGAGTGGTCCCGTGGAAGAGAGGACAAAGTAGGGCAGGCCAAGCGTGGTGAAAAGTAATAGTAAGATTGTGCTGGCTGGTTGTTCAGCGGTTGTCGTTGCATCAGGTGCTGTGAAGGAAAGTGGTAAAAAAACAAAGGCACTCAGAACGACGATGAGATGGAGCTTGATCTGGCGATGAAGAGGCCAGCGACTTAACCAATGGGCATAGCAATAGCCAAACACAAGGACAGTCTGAAAGAATAGCATGCTGGTCGTCCAGACACTTGTTGCTCCACCAAACCATGCGAGGATTGCCTTACTCGCCATCGGCTGGATTTGAAACAGCAACAGCGCACTAAACAATACCGTCAGTGCAGCCCACCGTGAGATGGATTTATTTGCTTCAACCATAGAGTAAAACGGTTCCCACCGTTGTAATTCGAGCTGTCCGTAGTTGGATTGCCAATCCTTGCCTGGTTTGTCGTAGTGGCTACTACGACGGCTTATTGGAGATATCGGCAATATGCCCGACAGGTCTTCATGCTGGCCAATTGATATCTCCTACCGATAACGACTAATTCTACGCGTGCAGGGTGACTAAGGCCCCTTTAAACGCCGGCGTTTTTGACTGAGGGTCTGTAGTACGAGGAACCAATACGTTTGCCTCGGGAAAGTACATCAGCACATTTCCTGCGCGAATGTCGTTATAGGCGTGAATGACGATATCACGTAATTCTCCGGCCTCACTTCGTACCGTAACCTGTTGTTGGTCCTGAAATCCCAGACGTGCAATATCTTCAGGATTGATCAGGATTA
>CALKCC010000168.1 GCA_938082855.1 uncultured Pirellulaceae bacterium
AGGAAAAGTTCGAAAACGAAATTCGCCCAGCCATGGCAGAAAGCCGTGCCGGACTCAACGTCCATGCTTTGCCTCGATTGCAGAAAATCGTGGTCAACATGGGAGTGGGTAAAGCGATCGACGATAAGAAGTACCTGGAAATGGCCGTTTCAGCACTCACTGAAATTACCGGTCAGAAACCAATCGTCACTCGGGCTCGTAAATCCATCGCCGGCTTTAAGTTGCGTGAAGGACAGGCGATCGGAGCGAAAGTTACTTTGCGTCGTCAGCGAATGTACGAATTCCTGGATCGCCTGGTAGCGATTGCTCTTCCTCGAGTACGTGACTTCCGCGGTATCAACCGTTATGCCTTTGATGGCAATGGAAATTACAGCTTGGGATTAACCGAGCAAACAGTCTTTCCGGAATTGAACCCGGACAAGTACCTGCTGCCGCAAGGGATGAATATTTCATTCGTCACTTCGGCCGAAACCAATGAAGACGCACTGGAATTGCTGGAGAAATTCGGCATGCCATTCCAGGCTGCTTCGTAACCACGAACAACGTGATGAATCGCACAGTTTGCAAGCTGTGAAATTCAATCCTGTTTTTTAGCCCAGCTTTATGCCAAAGGAAATAAAGTGGCCAGTAAATCAAAAATTGCAAAAGCAAAACGAGTACCGAAGTACTCAACCCGTAGTGAGCGACGATGCCAGATCTGTGGCAGACCTCGTTCTGTATATCGAAAATTTGGTATCTGTCGAATTTGCTTCCGTAAATTGGCAGACCAGGGTTTGATTCCTGGCGTCCGTAAAGCTAGCTGGTAAAAGGAACTGATATCACCATGATGACCGACCCTATTGCCGACATGTTAACACGGATTCGAAACTCCGTAAGTGTTGAACACCACGTGACCGATATCCCCACCTCCAAGATTAAACGAGGAGTGGCTGAGGTATTGAAACGAGAAGGTTACATTCTGGACTTCGAGGAAATCGAAGGTAATCCAGGCAATATTCTTCGCCTAGAACTTAAATACGGCTACAACGGTGAAAAACTGATTCAGCATATTAAGCGAATCAGTAAGCCTGGCCGCCGCGTTTATGCCAAAGCGAAGGAATTGCGTCCTGTTCTTAATGGAATGGGAATCACTGTAATCAGCTCCAGTCAGGGTGTGATTAGCGACCGTGAAGCGCGACAGCGTGGAATCGGTGGTGAAGTTCTCTGCGAAATCTACTAATCAGAAACGGTACTGCCTCGGCAGTAGTCGCAACGATTAAGAGATCAATTGAACCTCGAAGTTCAATTTCAGAGATTACACTCGGATAAGTGAATCCAAGTTCGCATAAGTCAATCATCAAACATTAGTAATAACAAGTCAGAAGACAACGAGTCAGAATACGAGTTGCCCCATGTCACGTATAGGTAATAAACCTGTTGAAATCCTCAGTGGAGTCACTGTCAGTGTCGCCAATGGAGTTGTTTCCGTCGAAGGTCCTGAAGGAAAGCTTTCTTTCGAACCTCGTCCCGAAGTTTCTGTGGAAGTTAACAGCGAAGACAATACAGTTGTTGTAAGTCGCGCCAATGACCAACGCGAATCCCGAGCCTTTCACGGGCTTACACGCTCACTGATCAATAATATGGTCATCGGAGTGAAGCAGGGTTACGAAAAGCGTTTGGAAATCGTCGGTGTGGGATACAACGGTCAAATTCAGGGAGATACGCTGAAGCTGCGAGTTGGTTACGCCAATGAGCTGCAGAAGAAGATCCCTATGGGGCTCGATGTTTCCTGCCCAGACAACACGCATATCGTTGTGAAGGGTCCTGACAAACAAAAAGTCGGCCAGTTTGCGGCGGAAGTCCGAGCTCTGCGAAAGCCTGAGCCATATAAGGGTAAGGGAATCCGTTACGAAGGCGAACACGTCAAGATTAAGCCTGGTAAAGCAGCAACCTAATAGGCCCGTTTAACAAATCATTTCCATCGATCACAAACCCAAAGGTTTGAACCGTGAATAAGAACAAGTTTCTCAATAAGCAACGTCAACGCCGAGTATTCCATACTCGTAACCGCTTGCGTAGCGATTCTGATGCTCCCCGTATGTGCGTCACTCGTTCCAACAAAAACATCTATTGCCAAATCATCGATGATGAAGCTGGTAAGACTTTGGTTGCTGTTGGTTCTCAGAGTAAAGAGATTCGTGAAAGTCTGGGTTACGGCGGAAACGCCGACGCTGCTGGAAAAATTGGAGCTACCATTGCTGAGAAAGCTTTGGCGGCCGGAATTAAGAAAGTCAAATTTGACCGCGGTGCTAACAAGTATCACGGACGCCTGGCAGCACTAGCTGATGCAGCTCGTGAAGCCGGATTGGAATTTTAGAAAACACCAATGAGGTAGAGTCCGCACTGGAGCGGAACGACTCAGTTACATTTTTTAGGGAGCAGCCGAATCGTGGCTACGAACTCTAACAACGATCAGTTTATCGATCGCGTCATTAAGATCAAACGTTGTGCCGCCGTTGTCAAAGGTGGTCGCCGCTTTAGTTTTGCAGCGATGGTTGTTGTCGGTGACGGCAACGGCAAAGTGGGATGGGGATATGGTAAAGCCAATTAAGTTCCTCCCAGTGTGCAAAAAGCTCAAAAGCAAGCGCAGAACAGCATGATCAATGTTCCTGTTCAGGAAGGCACAATCCCACATCAGATCAAAGGGAAGTTTGGTGCCGCCAAAGTCACGCTCATTCCCGCTGGTCCTGGTACTGGAATCATTGCCGGAGCAGCTGTACGAAGTGTTTGTGAAGCAGCTGGCATTTCCAATATCCTGACCAAGAGCTTTGGAACCAACAATCCTGTCACGCTTGTAAAAGCAACGCTGGAAGCACTTAGCAACCTGCGGACGAAGGAAGAAGTTCAGCGATTACGAGGAGAGGGGGTTAGCCTCTAATGAAACTTCACGAAGTAAATGAAGGTATTCATAAGAATAAGAAACGCCGTCGTATCGGTCGTGGTCCCGGCAGTGGCTGGGGAAAAACCGCCGGTCGTGGACACAATGGCCAGAAATCACGCAGTGGTTGGTCGCAGAAAGCGACTTTCCAGGGCGGGACAATGCCAATGGTGCGTCGTATTCCTAAGCGAGGTTTTAATAACCGTTTCGCTTTGAATGTTGTGACTGTCAATATCAAGGATCTCGAACGTACTTTTAACGATGGTGACCAGGTGAATCCTGATACCCTTAAAGCTCGTTCGTTAGCCCAGACACGCTACGACGTACTCAAAGTACTCGGTGACGGCGAACTGACCAAAAAGCTCAATGTGGAAGCCCACCGCTTTAGCGGCTCGGCGAAAGAAAAGATTGAAGCCGCTGGCGGATCCGTCACAATCCTGCCTGGTAAGGCCCCTGTCACAAAGAACAAGATGGGTGGAGCGTAGACCGCTTCCCGCAACCTGTTAAGAGAGTAATGTCATAAGGCAACGGACTGTCTTCGGAAATAATTGGTAACAAACAGATGTTGGAAAAACTTCGAGTTATATTCACGATCCCGGAACTGAGGAAGAAAATCCTCATTACCTTGATACTGCTCGGTGTTTATCGAATCGGTTACCATATTACGCTGCCTGTCGTGGATCAAACTGAGATCGCTTCTAATGCTGCCGATGGCGTGCTCGGAGGACTGATTCAGCGAGTTTCAGTTTTCTCTGCCAGTAACCTGCAGCAGGCGACTATCTTCGGTTTGGGAATCATGCCCTATATCTCCGCCTCGATTATTTTTCAGATTCTCGGAAGCTTTGTGCCGACGATCCAAAATCTGAAGAAAGAAGGGCAGGCCGGGATGAAGAAGATTAATGACTACACCCGTTACCTCACGGTCGTACTCTGCCTGCTCCAAAGTGCCGTTTACGTCTTTGCTTATTTGGATAGTAGCAGTCTGATCGCTGATGCGTTCAACTCGGGCACTGAAGCAAACCCCCAGCTTAGTTTTGGGTGGAAAATCACCTCCATCATGATGATGACCTGTGGTGCGACCTTTCTGATGTGGCTGGGGGAACAAATTGATGAATATGGAATCGGAAACGGGATCAGTCTATTGATTATGGCTGGTATTTTGGCTGCGATGCCTGCCGCACTTTCCGATCTGTTTAGTAATTCGGAATTCACGCTCAAAGGGCTTGGCGGTGACGTTGGGGTAGAAACCATGATCCTGCTGGCCTGTGTATTCGTAGCCGTCGTCGTGGGGGTCGTGTTTATCACCATCGGCCAACGTCGAATTCCAACTCAAAGTGCAAAACATGTGCGTGGACGCCGAGTCTTTGGTGGGACACGTCAATACTTACCATTACGAGTAAACCAGGGTGGGGTGATGCCAATCATCTTCGCGTCCAGTTTGCTTATGGTTCCGGGAATTATGTTTAGTTATCTGGAGACCCTCGTGGCTGCAGATGGACTGATGGGGAATATTATGGCCGGTTTATCCCAGGCGTTTCAGCCAGGGTCAGGCTTCCTCTACAACATGATGTATGTCGGAATGATTTACTTCTTCTGTTACTTCTGGACAGCGATCACCTTCAACCCGAAGGAAATGGCTGACAACTTAAAAGAGTACGGAAGCTTTATTCAGGGCTATCGCCCAGGTAAACGAACTGCGGATTACCTGGAAAAAGTGATGGTTCGAATTACTTATGTCGGTGCTGCTTTCCTTTCAGTCGTTGCCATCGTTCCAACCCTGGTTGCCAGCTGGTTGAACGTGGATATGCAACTAGCCAGTTTCTACGGTGGAACTGGATTGCTGATTGGTGTGAGCGTCGCATTTGACTTGGTGCAGAAAATAGACAGCCACCTGGTCATGACAAGTCACAAAGGACTTTTGGAATCTTAAACTGCCTTTGGCAAAACCCAAGAATTTAAAAGCCCTCCCCTTTGAAATAGCATCAGGAGAAAAAACGAATGATCATCGTCTTCGTTGGACCACCTGGCTCTGGAAAAGGAACTCAATGCGAGTTACTAGCAGAACACCTTGGTGTGACGCACCTTTCCACCGGAGAGTTATTTCGAATCCAGATGGAATCGGGATCTGAGCTTGGCACAATTGCTGCCAGCTTTATTGATCACGGTAATCTGGTACCTGACCATGTCACCATTGATATTGTCAGAGAAAGTTTAGGCGAAGCCCAGTTTAATGTGGGATGCTTGTTAGATGGTTTCCCACGTTCGGTGCCACAAGCACAAGCACTCGATGCTTTACTTGCTGAGAACAGCTGTAAAGTCGACCTGGTACTCGCTTTAGACGTAGATCAAAAAACACTGGTGGATCGGATGCTCGCGAGGAAGCGAAAAGACGATACACTCGAAACCATTCAACAACGGTTTGAGGCTTACGAAAAGTTGACTCGGCCTTTGTTGGAATACTACCAAAATCGAGAGAATTTGGTGACTGTCGATGGAAATGGAGATATCGACAGTGTCTTTGAAGGGATTCGACAGGCTGTGGCAACTGCTAAGTCGTAGTTGTTTATAGCCTAAACGTCGTTCAAATCGAATATTTCGCCCCTTGTGGGTACGTTTGAGCGAAGTTTATACTAACTTACTTGCAACCTGTTTATTGAGGCCGGTATAGAGATGAAAGTTCGAGCGAGTGTCAAGCGAATTTGCGAACATTGCAAAGTCGTTCGCCGCAAGGGACGAGTTTATGTTATTTGCAGCAACCCCCGTCATAAGCAACGTCAGGGTTAAGCTGGCAGTGACGGCTTCGGTTGCCGGCAAGTAGTACGTAAGTCAACGTTTACCATTACAACCATTCGACAGAGAGCCTGTTATTCTCTGTTTTTAATAGATTTAACCAAGGAGTATTGGCATGCCACGTCTTTTAGGTGTGGATATTCCCAACGACAAAAAGACCGTTATTTCTCTGACTTACCTTTTTGGAGTCGGACACAAAACGGCGCGAGATCTGTGTCACAAGGCAAATATTGAGCCTGGTACACCCGCTCGTGATTTGGCTGAAGATGAATTGAGCCGCCTGGCGACAATTCTCGAAGAAGATTACACGGTAGAAGGGCCATTGCGTCGACAGGTACAGCAAAACATTGCTCGCCTTCGCAACATCCGTTCTTACCGAGGTATTCGCCATCGTATGGGACTTCCGGTTCGTGGACAGAACACACAAACCAACGCCCGTACTCGTAAGGGACCGAAGAAAACAGTTGCCGGTAAGAAAGGGGTCAAAGACCTCCGTTAATCGAATTCCAACTATCTGGATTTCTTTCAACGCTTACCTGCAATTTAATCAGTGTCAAAACTGACATTCCTATTCAGAGGAGCTATTGGCTGTGGCCAAGACTAAAAAACGAAAACCACGTCGTAACGTAACGGTGGCAATCGCTCACGTGAAAGCTACTTTTAATAATACGACCGTAACAATCACTGACACCAAAGGTGATACACTTTGCTGGGCAAGTGCAGGCACAAGTGGCTTCAAAGGAAGCCGCAAGAGCACTCCATTCGCCGGTCAGTGTGCTGCTCAACAGGCAGCGGAAAAGGCGCTGAAGTTCGGCGTTAAAGAAGTTGACGTTCGAGTTAAAGGACCAGGCAGCGGCCGTGAAAGTGCAATTACTGCATTGCAGCAAGCCGGCCTCAATGTGAAGACAATCGAAGATCGCACTCCGATTCCTCACAACGGTTGTCGTCCACCTAAAAAGCGTCGAGTTTAGTTCGACTCGGAACAAAACTCCCTTTCCACTCCCTTCCCGCCCGGGAAAACCTGCCCCTACACGACTATTCGGAGATACCTGATTATGCATATTCGATGGAGAATGCTTGAGTTACCAAGTGTTGTTGATTGTGATAAAGCGTCGTTGAGCGATACTTACGGTAAGTTTACTGCCGAACCTTTTGAACGTGGCTTCGGTGTTACCATTGGTAACAGCTTGCGTAGAATCCTACTGTCGAGCTTGATGGGAAGTGCCGTCACCCAAGTGAAAATCGAGGGTGCTCAACATGAATTCACATCCATCCCTGGTGTCGTCGAAGATGTCACCGATATTTTGCTCAATGTGAAAGCGCTCTGCATTAAAAATCACTCTGAAAGCCTCAAAGTGATCACTATTGAGAAAAACACCGTCGGTGCGATCACAGGTAGCGATATTGTTACCGACCCTGATGTGGAAATCATTAACAGTGACCACGTCATCGCGACGCTGACCGAAGACGTTCCTTTCGGAATGGAAATGGTTGTCGAAAACGGACGCGGATATGATCCTGCTTCCGAACGAGAAAACAGCGATAACGAAATCGGTATCATTCCAATCGATGCCGTTTACAGTCCTGTCACACGAGTTCGCTACCATGTCGAAGAAACTCGTGTCGGACAGAAAACAAACTACGACAAACTCACGATGGAAATCTGGACTGACGGTACCGTCAACCCGGAAATGGCTCTTGTCGAAGCCGCGAAAATCCTTCGTAAACACCTCAACCCATTTGTTCAATACTCTGAACTGGGTGGTCAGGTACACGCAGCTGATCGTTCAGCTCGCAGCCCCGAAGATATCGAACTCGATGCAAAGCTGAATATGCCTTTGGCTTCATTACAGCTTTCCGTTCGAGCCAACAACTGTCTGGAATCCGAACAGATTCATACCGTACGTGACCTCGTACAACAGACCGAAGATGGCCTGCTCGAAGTTCGTAATTTCGGTGAAACTACATTGACGGAAGTACGTGCTAAACTTGGCGAACTCGGATTACATCTGGGTATGCGAGTGCCACCACAACCTCCGCAATCCACTTTTTAATAAATAACCCCACTGGGCATTAAGATACAGGTTTAATAGAACCATGCGACACAGACGTCGAGGCCGTCAACTCGGCCGCACATCACCACACCGCAAAGCAATGTTGAGAAACATGGCAAGCAGTCTCTTTTTGACTGAGCGTAGTGAAATCGCAAACGAAATTCATGGGAACACCCCACGAGTTCGTCGCCGAATTGTGACCACCATTCAAAAAGCGAAAGAAGTTCGTTCGATCGTTGAAAAGTGCATTACGCTGGCACGTAAAGTACAGCCTTGTTACGACCAGGCTGCAGCATTAATGCCGGAAAAATTGCGCGACGGTGAAACAGATCGTCAAAGTTCTGCTTACAAGGACTGGCGTAATTCTGACCAATGGCAAGAATGGGCCGCAGCACGAGCTCCTATTGTCAACGCTCAGCGAAAAGCTCTGCAAATGCTAGGCAGCCGTGAAGCCGTTGATATCCTCTTTAACGATATTGCTCCTGCATTGATCGAAGAGGCCCCGGAACGTGTCAGTGGCTTCACTCGCATCCTTAAGATTGCCAAGCCTCGTCTTGGTGATAACGGGACGCAAGCCATTTTGGAGATCGTTGGAGAATCCAATAATCGTGACACTTCTACCAGTGCTG
>CALKCC010000169.1 GCA_938082855.1 uncultured Pirellulaceae bacterium
TACGGCCAATGGCCCTCTCAGCACAGGCTCTAATACTCGTATTGCTGACGAAAACATCTCTCGCGGACGCTATTAATCCTGAAATTTCTTCCGGACGCCAAATATTTCGGGTGTGTACAGATTGTCGCATTAGGCCTAAAATCGCGGTTTAGACACTGCTTTTGATAGCCAACTGTAGATACCAACTCATGGCAACTGAAGAACGCACCTACAATTTCAGCGCTGGTCCGGCGACGATTCCCTTACAAGTTTTAGAACAGATCCAACAGGAGCTACTGAACTTTAACGGGTGTGGCGCCAGTATCATGGAAATCAGTCACCGAAGTGCTCAGTTTATTGAAGTACTGGATTCGGCACGAGCAGGTATTAAGCAGCTACTGGGAATCGATGATTCGCACGAAGTCCTATTTCTTCAGGGAGGTAGCCGCCTTCAGTTTTCGATGATTCCTATGAATCTGCTGCGAGATGCGAACGATCGTGCTGCCTATATTGTGTCGGGCACCTGGAGTAGCAAGGCGTTCGAAGAAGCCAAAGGTACGGGGAATATCGACCTCGCCTGGAGCGGTAAAGACAGTAATTTCAACACGCTCCCTGCAGCCACAGACTTAGCATTAGTTGATGACCCCGCGTTTCTCTACTATGCATCAAATGAGACAATTCACGGAGTACAATTTCAGGACGAATTCGACATCGCCTCCACACCGCTCGTCTGCGATGCATCTTCTGATTTTCTTTCGCGTCCGATCAATATGGAACAGCATGGTATCGTCTATGCCTGTGCCCAAAAGAATGCCGGGCCTTCCGGTGTCACCATTGTTGTCATACGCAAGGACTTACTAACACGCAGTCAGCCAAGCCTGCCAGGTTACTTGAATTACAAGACACATGTCGAACAGAATTCAATGTTCAATACACCACCAACTTTTGGAATCTACGTTGTGGATCTCATCTGCAAGTGGTTAATCAACGAAATGGGCGGGCTCACCCAGATCGCTGACTACAATGCTGACAAAGCAGCCTTACTATATGACGTAATTGACCAATGCGACGACATGTTTATCGGCCATGCCGAAAGACAATTCCGCTCAAAAATGAACGTCACCTTTAATTTGCCAAGTGAAGAATTGACATCCCAGTTTCTGGAACAAGCTGCCGCACAGGGGCTCACCAGCTTGAAAGGACACCGAAGCGTCGGGGGAATACGAGCCTCGATCTATAATGCAATGCCACATGAAGGTGTTGTAGCTCTTCGCGATTTCATGAAGTCATTCTATACTCAAAACAGCTAACGAAACCCAAGCAGAGCGTCTTGTCATTAAACATCTTGTCATAAGAAGTTCCTTGGTTAGTTTCAATCACAACAATTTGGTTTGCTGAATTCACCTATGCCTAAAATAATTGTCCTCGACAACATCGCTCAGGAAGGCCTGGACCTTCTCGAACAAGCCGACAACATCGAATACGTTGTCCAGACCGGACTTCAGGGTGACGACCTCAAAGCTGCGCTGCTGGAGGCTGACGGAGCGATTTGCCGTAGTGGAGTTACTCTTTCGGAAGATGTGCTGGCGGGTAATACTCGTCTCAAAGTAATTGTTCGCGCGGGCGTTGGCACCGACAACATTGATAAACCTGCAGCAACGCGTCAGGGAATCATTGTCATGAATACACCAACGGGCAATACATTTAGTACTGCCGAACATGCCATGACTTTGATGTTGGCATTAAGTCGAAATGTGGCGCCGGCATTCCAGAGCCTTCGTGAAGGACGCTGGGACCGCAAGGCTTATATGGGTTCCCAACTGTCTGGGAAAACACTGGGAGTCGTAGGACTGGGGCGTATTGGCCAGGAAGTCGCAAAGCGAGCCCAGGCATTCCAAATGAAGATCGTTGGATTTGATCCGTTTCTCACAGCCGAGCAAGCTGCCAAACTTGGAGTCGAGCTTTGTGAAACCGTCGATGAAATGCTACCTAAGATCGACTACTTAACTGTCCACACTCCTTTAACGCCTCAAACCAAAGGACTCATCAGCCATGCCCAGCTGGAACTCCTAAAGCCCGGGGCCCGTCTGATTAACTGTGCCCGAGGTGGAATCTATGACGAAGCCGCCTTAGCTGACGGACTCGACCAAGGAGTATTGGCCGGAGTGGCACTTGATGTGTTTGAATCCGAGCCATGTACCGATAGTCCGCTGTTCCAAAAAGAAGGCGTTGTTTGTACACCTCACCTTGGAGCCTCCACTGAAGAAGCTCAAACTCAAGTCGCTGTTGAAGCCGTTGAACTGGCTATCGACTACCTCACCACCGGTGCCGTACGACATGCAGTCAATGTTGCAGCCGTTGATCCGAAAACGCTTGAATCTCTGGCAGGTTATCTGGAATTGGCTTATCGCATGGGAATCTTTTTGGACCAATGGGATGAAGGCGGAGTTCAGGCAGTCCAAGTCGAATATCGGGGACACGTTGCCGATGAAGACACAAAACTGTTAACTGCATCGCTGTGTGCCGGTTTGCTGAAAGAAGCATTGGAAGATTCTGCCAATATTGTCAATTCACAGGTGCTGCTGAAAGACCGTGGCATCGAGATCACAGAAACGCATTCAAGTGAAATGGGAGCCTTTGCTTCCTCGATGACCGTCACTCTGACCACCGACAAGGGTACGTATACTGCCGGTGGAACAGTCTTTGGCAATAATATGCCTCGACTCATTCGTCTTGATGACATGCGACTCGAATCCTATTTGGACGGTAACATGTTAATCTTTGTTCACGATGACCTACCTGGCATTATTGGGCACATGGGTTCCACTCTGGGAACCTATCAAATCAACATTGCCCAAATGTCTGTGGGACGGCCTATTGATGCTCAACCAGGCGGTGAAGCGATTGGCGTCTTGAATCTTGACAGCATTCCAACAGAAGAAGTCACCTCCGCGTTGGCGTCGCAAAACGGAATCAAGTCCGTCAAGAGTATTGAACTGCCTAACGCCGGTGAAAAACCACCGTGGATCTAAGACATTTAACCAGTTAGCCAATTAACCATTTGGCCATGTGTCATTGGACATTTTTACATTAGACATTGTCCATTGGGCTAATTGAAGACTGTCCAACTGTCCAACTGTCCAACTGTCTAATTGTCTAACTGGCCAAATGGTTAAATGGTTAAATGGTTAAATGGTTAAATGGTTAAATGGTTAACCGTTATCTTGGGCGTGCCGGGCGGAAGCTGGTCGTTACCGACTTGAAGCTTTCGTACTTGGGGAAAACTTGATCTAGCCCCAACGCACAGACCGCCGCATAGGCTTGGTCGGTCATTTCACATAATAAGAGTTGCCCTGCTCGTTCTTCTAATTTATCTCGCAACAGAATTAGCTGACGCATTAACCGTGCCGGCAGATATCTAATTGATTCCAGGCTAAGAACGACGCGATTGAAAAAGGAATGCCGTACCACTCGATCCATGAGCTCGGCAAGGTTGACCGGAGTTTGCTCAAGCTGAGCCCAGGAAGCATTGAGGGTTAAACAAAGCCACTCACCATCCTGATGTGAATCCAAAGACCAACCGGGAGATAATTCCTGCATCTAAGGTCCTATAACAATCATGTTGGTTTAATATCTTGTTGAAAAGCAGGACGGAATCGTAGTGGATTGGTCTGTTTCGGGTCAATTGAGAAATGCAAGGCTATCGGCGACGGTCGCTTGTGTGAAATCAGAGGTTCCAAGTCATGGTAGTCGCGGATATGATAACGGATTAAGAAGCCAAATCGTATGCAGCTCTGCTTACCATGCTGTGCAATCCACCCCGTAAAGACGTTCATACAAAGAACTAATGAAGACCGACGAAATACGTGAAAAGTACCTGAGTTTCTACGAAACCAAAGGCCATACCCGCTGTGCCAGTGATGTGCTCGTCCCCACTTGGGATCCTTCAGTCTTGTTTACCCCGGCTGGGATGAATCCCTTTAAGGACCATTTTCTGGGCAAAGTAAAACTCGATTTTACGCGAGCGACAAGTAGCCAAAAGTGTCTTCGCACCGGAGACATCGACAATGTCGGTCGTACTTCGTACCACCACACATTCTTCGAAATGCTGGGGA
>CALKCC010000170.1 GCA_938082855.1 uncultured Pirellulaceae bacterium
GCTGAGCCAGCAGAGCTTCCCGCAGGTCGGGTCGAGTATCCACAGAGATCGCCTGCTTTTCCGTGCATATAAACCGTTCCTGAAGCCCCATTTGTTTATAGGGAACGCATAGAACCTGCTCTCCAACCTGAAACTTACTTCCGTTGGTATCGACGACCGTCCCAATCATCTCATGCAACGAATGGCCGATTTCAGGCTTATAAGCCGGATTGTCGGCTTCAAAATACAATAGGTCCGAACCGCAAAGGCACGCCAGTTCTGGCTGAAAGATAATGTCTCCCCCGTCGCTTCCCTGAAGCGTAGGTTCTTCAACATCAATCATGCGAATCTGCTTTTCACCGTATATCTCAGCTGCTAACACTTTTTTATTCCTGTCAATTCACTAACACGCATTCTGTAACGGGTTTCGTTGTAACCAAGTGCACTCTGGGGCCATGCGATTACCAATATTCAATCTACCTGTTGGCAACGGACAATTACAGTAGGTCGACCGCCAATCGATGTGTTATCGGTTTGACTGAGTCGTCAATTCTCTCAAGTGGTATACTGAAGCAAAACGAATCAACGTTTCCTTCAACTGGGCCCTGATATGTTCCCTCGTGTTATCTCTCTATTCGTAGCCCTGTCCTGTTTCCTTCTGGTACAAGACCGTGCTGAGGCTCAAAAAGAACAACTGTTTGAAACCATTGAGTCACGTAGCGACAAGGCCTGGGAACGAGCTCGGCAGATTTGGAAATGGGCAGAACCAGGTTATCAGGAAGTCAAAAGCAGTAAGCTACTGGCGAATGATCTGAATGCAGCAGGGTTCAAAATCAAACAAGGGGTCGCCGGCATTCCAACTGCCTTTACCGCCACCTATGGTGAAGGAGAACCTGTCATAGGAGTGTTAGGCGAGTTTGATGCGCTACCCGGCCTGAACCAACAGGCATCGGCTGAACGAGCTCGACTTGAAGATAGCGAGACGGATTATGGTCATGGCTGCGGGCATCATCTATTTGGAGTAGCATCGGCCGAAGCCTGCGTCGCTATAGCACAACAGATTAAAGCTGGGACGCTAAAGGGGACCGTCCGATTTTATGGTTGCCCTGCCGAAGAAGGTGGTAGTGCTAAAGTTTTCATGGTGCAAGCGGGCCTGTTTAAGGATTGTGCTACCGTGTTGCATTGGCACCCAAGTAGTGTGAATTCTGCCGGTGACCGCAGCACACTTGCTAGAAATGCTGTCAAGTTTCGATTCCATGGTAAAGCGGCTCATGCCGCCGGTGCACCTGAATTGGGTCGGAGTGCGTTGGATGCCGTCGAGCTAACCAACTTTGCGGCTCAGTTGCTCCGAGAACACACTCCGGACGGAACACGAATCCATCATGTCATCACGGCCGGAGGCGGAGCCCCGAACGTCGTGCCCGAATTCGCTGAAGTCTACTACTACATCCGTCATCCGAAGTCAGACGTTGTACGCGACCTGTATGCCCGATTGGTCAAATGTGCTCAGGCCGGCGCATTAGCAACAGAAACCAAGCTGGAGATCAACTTCCAGGGCGGGATCGTTGAAATCCTTCCAAACAATGTATTGGCCGACATCACCTTACGTAATCTACGAGACCTGAATACGTTGCAGTGGGATGACGACGAAGTGAAATTCGCGGCTAGAATTCAGAACACACTCGACGCTCCAATTCCGCTGTCATCCATTTCTGAAGTCGTGGATGTCAGTGGCACCATAGGAATGGGTTCGACCGACGTTGGTGACGTTAGCTGGGTCGTCCCAACTACCGGGTTTAATACGGCCTGTTTCGTCCCCGGAACTCCGGGACACAGCTGGCAGGCTGTCGCCAGTGGCGGAACAACTATTGCCCGTAAGGGAATGAATCTGGCGGCAAGAGTACTCGCCGCCACAGCCTATGACCTGTACACAGCACCGGAAATCATGCAGGCGGCTCAAGCGGAACTCCGACAACGGCTTGGTGGACACCCCTACAAGACGTTAATGGTGCCTGGGCAAAAACCGCCATTAGATTACCGGAAACCTGCCAAAAAATAGGGATCTCAGGTCTCGTTTTATACGCCACCACAGGCAAAAACGCTGACTTTACCCACTCTGTCGCTGGTACTAACTACCAGCTTCCCTATTCCCCTCTCGCTCTTGACCCTATCGACAGCGTTTTTAGGCTGTTTTGCCGACAAAAACCTCAATTTCGCCATCACACAGCCTCCAAACGCCCTAGCATTAGAACACCTAATACAGCTTGGGTATTCTGTTAAATATGGTCTATATCCAGTTGACGGTACTTAAATACAGGGATATTTTGAATGATTGGCCACAAGTATTAGCGGCCTTTATATTAACAACTAAGAATTTAGATCACCGTAACGAAGGTGATTTGATCTAAGAATATTGGGAATATTGGTTTTAGCATGCAAATTCGTGCATTAAAGGTATTTTGTGACGTTGTCACTCGGAGGAGCTTTTCGAAAGCGGCCGATGACAACGGAATAACACAATCTGCTGCTAGCCAGACCATACACCAGATAGAGAGTCATTTCGGAGTCAAGCTTTTGGATCGCTCCAAACGCCCATTCGTGATGACAGAAGAAGGCAAAGTCTGTTTTGACCATTGCGTCAAACTCGTTCGTCAATTTGAGGAACTTGAGTCGAGGCTCAGCAATCTTCACAGCCATTCATCTGATACTGTCAGAGTAGCGTCTATCTATTCGGTCGGGCTGAGTTATATGAAGCAGTTTGTCCAGCGATTTACGGAGCTCAATCCGCAGATCAATGTGCAGCTTGAATATCATCATCCCAGCGAAGTTTACAATCTGGTGAAGTCGGGCGATGCAGATTTGGGACTCTTGAGTTACCCTACTGCGACTCACTCGGTCGCCGTGATTCCCTGGCGTGAAGAAGAAATGTCAGTCGTGATCTCTCCCGATCATCCACTGGCCAATGACGATGAAGTATCCCTGAGTGATCTGAACGGATTCGACATGGTCGGCTTTGATCAGAATTTACGGATTGGGCAGGAAATCAACCGTGTGCTGGCCAATGCCAATGCGACTCCAAACGTAGTCATGGAATTCGACAATATTGAGACGTTAAAGCGTGCCATTGAAATCAATGCCGGGTTCAGCATTTTGCCACAAGCCCACGTTCAACGTGAAGTCTCGGCGGGGACTTTAACTGCCGTTACGGTGAATGACAATTCATTGGTTCGACCTGTGGGAATCATTCACCGCGACAATATTAAGCTTGGTAAAAACACCGAAAACTTTATCGAGCTATTAATCGAAGATGTGCAAGCACTCTCAGTAACGCCTGCCACTTCCCAAACCTTACAAACAAATACGGAAGTCCGTTCCGAATTTGTACCATCTGCAAAATAACGCAGACCTGAATCGAGAAGTAGAAACAAGAATATGAATAATATCGCCAAGTTTGGATTACCTGAAAAGCAAGGTTTATACGACCCAGCCTTTGAAAAAGACGCTTGTGGTGTCGGTTTTGTTGCCCACATTAAAGGTCAACGTAGTCATCAGATCGTGTTGGATGCCAACGAAATCATGATGAACATGGAACACCGTGGCGCCTGTGGATGTGAAGCCAATACAGGTGACGGTGCCGGAATGCTCACCGGATTCCCTTATGATTTCATGCGCAAAGTCGCCAAAGACGAATTGAATGCAGACCTTCCGGAGGAAGGCCGTTTTGGAGCTGGTGTTGTATTTCTGCCACAGGATGATGATCAACGTGCTCAATGTAAAGCAACCGTTGAGCAAATCATTACAGAACAAGGGCAGGTACTTGTTGGCTGGCGTACGATTCCAACCGATCCAACCGGAGCCAATATCGGCCCCACAGCTCTGTCAGCCATGCCCGTCTTTGAGCATTTAATCATTGCCGCAGCGGATGGTGTTGAGCACGAGGATTTCGAGCGTCAACTCTATATCATTCGTAAACGCGCAAGCCACGCACTGCGAGGCGATGACTCCATGAGCGAGTCCAAGTTGTTTTACGTTTGCTCGCTTTCGTCCAAAGTCATGATCTACAAAGGAATGATGACGACCTATCAGGTTATTCCGTTCTTCCATGATCTTCAAAGCGAAGACTATACCACTCACCTGGCGATGATTCACTCGCGATTCTCCACCAATACTTTCCCAAGTTGGGACCGAGCTCAACCCTGTCGTTTCATGGCCCATAACGGTGAGATCAACACCTTGCGTGGAAACGTCAACTGGATGGCCGCCCGTGAAGGTGTCATTGAAACCAACCAGTTTGGAGATGACCTACAAAAGCTGTTCCCAATCATTGAAGCGGATTGCTCGGATTCGGGCAACTTTGACAATGCTCTGGAATTTCTCCTCATGTCAGGACGAACGCTTCAAGAAGCCGTCATGATGATGATTCCCGAAGCCTGGCAAAAGCACGACACGATGAGTGAGAACAAGCGTGCATTCTATGAATATCACAGCTGCCTGATGGAACCCTGGGACGGTCCTGCATCGATCGTGTATACCGACGGAAAGTATATCGGAGCGATCCTCGACCGAAATGGCTTACGCCCCAGTCGCTTTTATCTGACTCACGATGATCGAGTGATCATGGCCAGTGAAGTCGGTGTACTGAAAATCGATCCAGCCAATGTGAAATACAAAGGGCGTCTGCAACCGGGACGCATGTTCCTGGTTGATTTTGAAGAAGGCCGTCTGATTCCAGACGCCGAGCTCAAAGAAGAATTCGCCGGACGCCACCCCTATGCTCAGTGGCTCAAAGACCAACGAATTCAGATTTCTGATCTGGCTCCACAAGCCGATTTCAAATCTTTCCAGCCGGACAATCTGCTACCACGTATGCAGACCTTCGGATATACCACGGAAACTATGCAATTCATGCTAATCCCGATGCTACATCAGGAACGGGATCCGGTTGGTTCTATGGGGAATGACGCCGCATTGGCATGCCTCAGCGATCAGCCTCGAATGATCTACGATTATTTCAAGCAACTGTTTGCTCAGGTCACCAATCCTGCAGTGGATTCGATTCGGGAAGGCATTATCATGTCCCTCGAATGTTACATCGGTCCGGAAAAGAATCTGGTGGAAACCACTCCGGAACACGCCAACCGCCTGCTCATTCCACATCCGATCCTTACCAATGAAGAGTTGGATGCGATCTCTAATATGGATCATCGCGGATGGAAGTCCAAAAAGATTGACATCACGTACCCTCGCAGTGAAGGAACCGATGGTCTGGCCACTGCCTTAAATCGTATTTGTCAGGAAGCCGAGCAAGCCATCGCCGACGGTTACAGCATCGCTGTGCTCTCTGACCGCAATGTCAGTGCCGACCGCATTCCAGTTAGTTCACTGCTGGCAACCGGGGCCGTCCATCACCACCTGGTCAAACAGGCAAAGCGTACTCAGATCGGGCTTGTCCTTGAGTCTGGTGAAGCACGTGAAGTCCACCACCACTGCCTATTGATCGGCTACGGTATCGACGCCATTAATCCTTATCTGGCCTTCGAATCACTTTGGCAGGCACGTCGAGACAACTTACTCAACGACCACATTGTAGATGATGACAAAGTCGTTGCCCTGTACAAGAAAGCTGTCGCCAAAGGCATGCTCAAAGTGATGGGGAAAATGGGAATCTCGACTCTGCAATCTTATAAGGGCGCGCAGATCTTTGAAGCCATTGGCCTTCAGGACGAAGTTGTTGATCGCTGTTTTGTCGGCACAGCTAGCCGGGTTCAGGGCGTTGACTTCAGCGTACTGGCAACCGAAACCGTTCGTCGTCATAACCTTGGATTCCCGGAACGTGAAGAAGAAGGGCTACCGATTCTTGCCAATCCTGGTGAATTCCACTGGAGAGCCGAAGGGGAGCGACACGCTTGGGATCCTGTCTCTATTGCCAACCTTCAAGTAGCATCCCGCACCAACAACCGCGACGATTACTGGAAATTCGCCGAGCACATCAATAATGAAGAGAGTAAGCGAGCATCCTTGCGTGGATTGCTTGAATTCAAGCCGGGTGCCAATGGCGATGCGATTGACTTGGAAGAAGTTCAACCCGCCAGTGAAATTGTGAAACGTTTTGTCACCGGAGCGATGAGCTTTGGCTCAATCTCAGCCGAATCCCATGAGACGCTGGCCATCGCCATGAATCGTCTGGGAGGAAAAAGTAACACCGGCGAAGGGGGCGAAGATCCTGAAAGATTTACGCCACTGGAAAATGGTGACTCGAAACGATCGGCCATTAAACAGGTCGCTTCCGGTCGATTTGGTGTAACGATTTGGTATCTGGCCAATGCTGACGAAATTCAGATCAAGATTTCACAGGGAGCCAAGCCAGGCGAAGGGGGCGAATTGCCCGGGCGAAAAGTCGACGAAAACATCGCTCGCATTCGCTACTCGACACCAGGAGTGGGACTCATTAGCCCTCCTCCTCACCACGATATCTATTCGATTGAAGACTTGGCTCAGTTAATCCATGACCTCAAAAACTCCAATCCAAGTGCTCGAATCAGTGTCAAGCTTGTCTCGGAAGTGGGAGTCGGCACCATTGCCGCAGGAGTTTCCAAAGCACATGCCGATCACATTCTGATTTCAGGCCACAATGGTGGAACCGGTGCCTCGCCACTGACCAGTATTAAGCACGCTGGTCTCCCGTGGGAATTAGGAATCGCGGAAACACACCAAACTCTGGTTATGAATGACCTGCGAAGCCGAACCGTGTTGCAAACAGACGGCGGCTTGCGAACCGGACGTGACGTAGCTATTGCTGCCTTACTCGGAGCCGAAGAATTTGGATTCTCTACCGCTCCATTGATTACTCTGGGCTGTATCATGATGCGTAAATGCCATCTCAATACCTGCCCGGTTGGAATCGCCACTCAGGATCCAGAGCTTCGCAACAAATTCAACGGTAAACCTGAACACGTAGTAAATTACCTATTCATGGTGGCCGAAGAAGCTCGACAAATCATGGCGAGTCTGGGCTTCCGCACGATTGATGAAATGGTCGGTCGAGTCGATTGTCTGGAAACCAAAGCCGCGATCGATCACTGGAAGGCCGATGGACTGGATCTGTCCTCGGTACTTGCACCTGCCCCTAAACCTCATGACGACGTCGACGTGATTTGCACGATTGCACAGGATCATGGTTTGGAAGATGCGTTGGATAACCAACTGATCGAATTGGCCAAACCCGCCATCGAAAATCAGGAAGCGGTTGAAATCGAACTGCCGATCGTTAATACCAATCGAACAGTTGGAACTATGCTCAGCCATACTCTGGTAAAAGCCATCGGAGGAAACCACCTGCCTGAAGATACCATCCGAATTAAGTTCAACGGTTCAGCCGGTCAGAGCTTCGGAGCTTTCCTGGCACAGGGAATCTTCATGGAAATCGAAGGGGATGCCAATGACTACGTTGGCAAAGGACTCTCTGGCGGCCGCCTGGCAGTTTATCCTCCAGAGTCCAGTACATTTAATGCCGAGGAAAACTTCATTAGTGGAAACGTCTGCCTCTATGGGGCCACTTCTGGTGAAGCCTTCTTCCGAGGACAGGTAGCGGAACGATTCTGTGTTAGAAACTCCGGTGCACGTACGGTCGTCGAAGGCGTTGGTGACCACGGCTGCGAATACATGACAGGTGGACGTACTGTTATTCTTGGACCGACTGGAAGAAACTTTGCTGCTGGTATGTCCGGCGGGATCGCCTATGTCTGGGACCGGGAAGGAGATTTCAATCTCAAATGCAATCTGGAATTAGTCGAACTTGAAAAAGTTGAAGACCCCGATGACATCGCCGAAGTGCGTGAACTGATTGAAAAGCATCAAGCCTTCACACAATCGCCCGTCGCAGCTTCAGTCTTAGCCGACTGGGATAACTTCCTGAGTCAGCTCGTTAAAGTGATGCCCACCGACTACAAGCGAGTATTGGAAGAGCAAAAGGCGAAACAAGCAGCTCAGGCCAATTAACCGGCGAAAGGGTACTTAACCTTCGCCGAATTTAATAACAAATCCTCCCTGGAAGACAGGGATCAAATAACAATCAAAACGGTAAATACTAATGGGAAAACCAACTGGTTTTAAAGAATTTCAACGTGAGACGATTCCCTATCGTCTGCCACTGGTACGTATTGACGATTATCAGGAAATCTATACCACTCCATCCGATGAACACCTTGCAACCCAGGGCGCTCGCTGTATGGATTGTGGCGTTCCGTTTTGTCAGTCCACGACTGGCTGTCCAATCGACAATTTGATTCCCGAGTGGAATGACCTTGTGTATCGCGGACGCTGGGAAGAAGCCTTAGAGCGTCTGCAGAAGACGAATAACTTCCCGGAATTCACTGGGCGAGTCTGTCCTGCTCCATGTGAAGGCGCATGTGTATTGGGCATTACCAATCCACCGGTCACGATCAAGAATATCGAAAGTACGATTGTTAATCGTGGCTTCGACAATGGTTGGATCAAACCGGAACCACCTGAGAGCCGAACTGGGAAGAAAGTCGCCGTTGTTGGATCCGGCCCTGCTGGTCTGGCGGCTGCCGACCAATTAAACAGTGTTGGCCATGAAGTGACTGTCTACGAACGAGCGGATCGTATCGGCGGGCTACTCATGTACGGAATTCCCAACATGAAGCTTGAGAAAAACGATGTCCTGCGACGGGTTGGATTGATGGAAGAAGAGGGAGTCAAGTTCGTCACCAACGCCAACGTCGGAGTCGATGTCTGCCCGAAAGAACTCATGGACAACAACGACGCTGTCCTACTGGCGACCGGTGCTACCAATCCTCGAAATCTGCCCATCCCGGGACGGGAACTCAATGGTATCCACTTTGCGATGGAATTCCTCACGGCCAATACGAAGAGCCTGATGGACAGCAATTTGGAAGATGGTAACTTCATCTCAGCCGAAGGCAAAAAAGTCGTGGTGATTGGTGGGGGAGATACAGGGACTGACTGTATTGCAACCTCACTACGTCATGGAGCCACCAGTATCGTCAATCTCGAAATTGTCCCTCGACCGCCTGAAGGTCGTGCTGACAATAATCCGTGGCCACAGTGGCCTCGCATTTACCGCGTTGACTACGGGCACGAAGAAGTCGCTGCCAAATGGGGCGAAGACCCTCGGGATTACTCCGTCGAATCGGTAGAGTTCATTGCAGATGACAACGGCAATGTCAAAGCGATTAAAGTCGCTCAGGTCGACTGGTCTAAACCTGTGGAAAACGGCCCTCCATTCTCCCGCGTTGAAGGAAGTGAAAAGATCATTGAGGCTGATCTGGTTCTTCTGGCAATGGGATTCCTGGGTCCGGAACAGTACATTCTGGATGCCTTCGGAGAAAGCGTGGAAACAGACGGACGCAGCAACTACAAAGCGGACCACGGTGAGTTTAAAACAAGCGTCGATGGATTGTTTGCTGCCGGTGACTGTCGCCGCGGCCAGTCTCTGGTCGTTTGGGCTATCAACGAAGGCCGAGGGGCCGCTCGAGCAATCGATGGTTACCTAGTGGGAAAAAGCACACTGCCTGCTCCGGGAACAACCATGGGCAGCCCGTTACAGCCTAGCTAACACGAAATTATTTCTACAGACACATGGAGTGAGAGCAGATTGAAAAATCTGTTCTCGCCTATTTAATCTCACATTCTCGTTGAGGCTGAGGCATTACGAGTTCATAATACTTAGGTCCGATTCGGAAGCAGTAAGTTGTTGCCACTCTTCCTCTCGATGCCGTTTAAGCAGTCTAAGATTTCATCGTAATGTCTAACTCCCCTGAATCTCTCATTTCGCTGCAAAACGTCACGAAACGTTACGGGAGTTTTCTGGCACTCGACAACATCACTGCGGAGATTCCCAAAGGTGTCACCGGACTCCTGGGCCCAAATGGAGCCGGTAAGAGTACACTCATTAAAACCCTCCTCGGACTGGCTTCACTCACCGAAGGCACAGCACAGGTTCTGAATTATGACGTGGAACCTGCAAACTATCAGGCCATCCGTCGCAATGTTGGCTACATGCCGGAAGATGATTGTTTCATCGAAGGGATTGCGGGAGTCGAGATGGTGCAGCTAGCAGCGCAGCTGACAGGATATCCTGGTCTCAATTCGCTCCAGAGAGCCCACGAAGTCTTAGACTTTTGTGGCACGGGACAAGAACGCTATCGGCAGGTGGAAACCTATTCGACCGGGATGCGACAAAAGCTGAAGTTCGCTCAGGCAATCGTTCATTCCCCACAAGTGCTGATCTTAGATGAGCCCACTAGTGGTCTAGACCCCGAAGAACGTCTGGCCATGTTAAAACGGATCAAATTGCTGGGCGAACGGACTGACATGTCCGTCATCATTTGTACCCATATCCTCAAAGACGTCCAGGAAATCTGCGACTATGCTGTCGTCTTGGTTGATGGCACGATTCCTGTCGTGGAAACAGTGGAGAACCTTCAACGACCGCGAACTCCGTCTTATCAAGTCCGCGTGACGGGTGATTCAGCAGCTTTTATGGAGTTAGCTCGGCAGAATAATATCAACTCATCGGTCAATGCGGTGGGAGTCATAACGCTGGAGTCACAACAGGGGCTGGAAGAATCCGAAATCTGGCAATGGGCCGTTGAAGCTCAGGTGGGAATCCAGAGTGTGGTACCGGCTAAAATCAGTATGGAAGACGTCTTTGTCCAAATCGTTCAGGGGTCAGCTAATGGCAATTAACGACCTTGGATACCGAGAATGGGATTTGGAAGCCAAGAATAACAGTGGGCAATGGCGCACGATTGCCGGCTTTGGAATCCGAGTGGCTTGGCGTAGCAACTGGCTTCGACGAATCTTCATCATGGCCTGGATCCCGATATTTATTATGGGGGCCTATCTGTTCGTCATTGAGCAATCTATTCAGGATGTTGACTCCGATGAATTCCCCCAAAACGTTGGCCGATTTTTCGTGGTGGGACTTGTCTATCAGCGACCGGAAATCAGTAACCTGACCATGCTTTCTAAATGGAACCAACGTCCGGAAGGTTTGACACGGGTCCTCGAAAACTTGTTCAACCAAGGAGGGTCAACCAATGGAGCAGGTAGGGGTAAGTCTCGACGACAAATCATGCAATCCGGACTTGACTTCCCTGTTCAAGACTTAGAAGCCGTTGCCGCCATGACTGACGAACAACTCAAACAAGCTTATGAAGTCCTGAACTCCAACTTGCTGGAACAATTACGAACTAGCATTCAGAGCAGGGGAGGGCCAAGCACAGCACTCGTCGCGCAATCTTTCGAGTCAATCCAACGCTCTCAACAAGTGGCTCGCGAACTCATCACTTTTGACAAAGACAACAATGACGTCGTGGACTTCAGAGAACTTGTCAACTATCTTCGTCCTACCCTTTGGTCAGAGGTATTATTTCTCTTCTTCTGCTTACCTCAAGCATTCTCGGTAGTCATCGTCATCGGAATGGTTGCCCCTAAGCTCATCAGCCGAGACATGAAGAATAGAGCCTTCTTGTTGTACTACTCACGTCCCATTACTCCATGGCAATACCTGCTTGGTAAGTGTGCCATCGTATGGGCGTTTCTCGCCGGACTCACCACCCTGCCTGCGATCATGCTGTACATCCTGGGACTTTCACTATCCCCAGACATTTCAGTCTTCCTAGTCACCTGGCAACTGCCATTTAAAATACTTCTGGCAAGCTGCGTGCTCTGTATACCCACCACACTCTTCGCCTTGATGCTAAGTTCGTTAACTCGTGAGAGTAGAATCGCGTCATTCGGTTGGTTTGTGGTCTGGATTATGGGAAGTATTGCCTATGGCATTATGACCTTTGTTGAAGCAATCGTGAAACTTCAGGAGCAGCAGAACGCGGTCCCCAGTGATCAGGCAATGGTGTTTGTCGAAGCTGGATTAGCGGGTCGCTGGGCTTGGTTATCTCCTATGCAAACTTTGGAGAACATGCAGTCGTGGGTGTTCGGAGTGGATAAGCAGATCGGAAATCTCAATATTTCCTTCTTAATGGTCGGGCTGGTTTGTATCGCCTGTCTTGCTATTCTTCGTCGGCGAATTGTCTCGCCGATCCGGGTTTAAGGAGGCTGGTCTGATATGCTGCAAATAGAACACCTCACGAAGCTCTACGGGATTGTCATCGGCGTCAACGATATGACCGTCGACTTGCCAAGCGGAGCCTACGGGCTGTTGGGCCCTAATGGTTCTGGCAAAACAACCTTATTGAACATCATCACTGGTCAGCTCAAGCCAACCGTAGGCGAGGTCCGAGTGCTCGGGGAACGCCCGTGGAAAAACGAACCGTTAATGCGTCGAATCGGGTTCTGTAGTGCGCTGGATATTCTGCAGACAAAAACTTCCGGTTTGGAGTGGGTAACGCTTTACACCGAGATGCTCGGGTATAAACGTACGATCGCCCAAGAGATGGCTCATCAGGCATTAGACCGAGTGGGGCTTTCCAAAGCGGATCGTGAACGCGGCATCGATCAATACTCGCGTGGAATGAAACAGCGTTGTAAAGTCGCTCAGGCTATCGCTCATGGCCCTGAACTTCTACTTCTCGATGAACCGTTTTCGGGGCTCGATCCGATCGCTCGCTTTGAATTGACAAATATGTTGACCGA
>CALKCC010000171.1 GCA_938082855.1 uncultured Pirellulaceae bacterium
GCAGGAATTGGACGACGCCTTTTGGAAAGTGCTCGAGTTTGGTACCGGCGGTCGACGGGGAAGAATGTATCCCTTCGGGTCAAACACGATCAATGAACGTACGATCGGTGAGAGTGCTCAGGGGCTTGCGAACTATATAAATTCACAGTTCCCTGGCGAGTCTCCCAGTTGTGCTATAGCCTACGATACCCGCCATCGTTCCCGGGAATTTGCCGAGCTATGTGCCGGGATCATGGTGGCCAGTGGATTTCAGGTCTATTTCCTGGATGGTTACCGAGCCACTCCTCAGCTCTCCTTCCTAGTGAGACAAAAACAATGTAACTGTGGCATCATGGTCACCGCTAGCCACAACCCTCCGTCAGACAATGCTGTCAAAGTGTACTGGTCGACAGGGGGGCAGATCCTTCCTCCTCACGATGCTGCGATAATCAAGGAGGTGATGGAAAATGTTGACGAAATTGAAGTCGCCGATTTCGCAACAGCGGTAGCAGATGGGAAGATCACTATCTGTACAGAGGAGATCGATCAGCAATTTGAGAGTACACTTGCCGCATTAAGTCAAAACGGGCCACGTGACTTGAATTTGATCTATTCACCGCTGCATGGAGTCGGGGGATTGGTCATTCCTCGGGTCTTACGAGCTGCTGGATTTGAAGGAGTCGAAATCTATCCAGAGCATGCACAACCAGATCCCGACTTTTCCCATGTGCCGGGGCATGTCTCCAATCCGGAAAACCTGGAAGTTTATGAACCCATAATTGAATACGCTCGTCAACAGTCAGCTGATGTGATCATTGTCACGGACCCGGATGCAGACCGACTGGGATGTGCCGCTCCGGTCAGTTTGCAAGACGATGCTCCGTGGAAGGTGTTTAACGGAAACCAGCTTTGCGCGATGTTAGGCGCCTATCGCTTAGAATCTCTACAGTCTCGAGGAGAATTGACGGAAGAGAGTTTTCTGGTGACAACACTAGTCACCACTCAGATGCTCAAGAGGATCGGGGAAAGCTTCTCCGTGGCCACGCGCGATGACCTGCTGGTCGGATTCAAGTGGATTGCCGGAGCGATCGACGAAGGCGGAGCCGAGCATTTCATCTATGGGACGGAAGAATCCCATGGATTTATGATCAGTGATTATTGTCGGGATAAAGACGGTGCTGTGGCGTGTATGATGCTCGCTGAACTTGCCGCTCAATTGAAAGCAGAAGGCCGTACGCTTCATGACTATCTAGAGTCACTGTACTGGCAATTTGGATATCACCAGGAGAGTCTGACAACCATATATATGGAAGGCAGTGAAGGGATGGCTCGGATGAACCGGTTAATGGAACATCTGCGGACCGAACTGCCCACAACACTCGGAGGGCTTTCCGTGGTTGCCAGACGAGATTATCAAACTCATTTGGTTACCAATGCTGCAGGAGAGCAATCGCCTTTAGAGGGGCCAACTGGAAACCTGATCTTCTTTGATCTGGACGTCGAAGGGAATTACCTTGCCATTCGTCCTTCCGGTACCGAACCAAAGATCAAGATTTATCTGTTTACCTACGAACCGGCCGAAATGCTGGCTGATCTGGACCGTACTCGACGGGAAATGAGCCGTCGAATTGAGAATCTGACGGCAGAGTTACAGACGATCGTCGATTCGATACAGTAACAAATTAGATTTCGGTATCTGTTTCAGCCATGCTAATGGCTAACAAGCCGACGATTCTGCAAAGTACGACGAGACTCAGCCAGATCATGATCGCTGCAAAGATGACGGCAATTTTACTTTGGTTCAATAACATCACGGCTCCGACAATACAGACAAAAACCGCCGGGATGCCAATCAGCACGAATTTCACGAGCAAGTCAGTTCGATGCTTAAGTCGCTTGTTTAGGTCCGCGGAAAAGGGTTGCCAAAGACTTCCGGTATCCATGATGCTAAGCAAGAAGAATGGAAATAAGGTAGTCATGATTACGGTACACAGGATGACCGGTAGAATCCCAAGCAACCCACTAAGAAAGAAGTCGGTTATCCAGAAACAGATTCCAGCCGGGACGGAAGCATAGGTCACAACGACGAAAATAATGGCGGCGTCGCCGAGCCAACTCCATAAGTCAAAAGCCGGCCACTCCCGCACCTTTAAATCTCCCATGGCAGTTTGTCGTACGATATTCAGGAGAGTGGAAAAGGCGAATGCGCTCACACCTAAGAACATGACTGCGCTGACGACGAGCAACCCGAGTGATCCCATAGTTCCAATCACGGATCCACCGCTGGGTGTGTGGGTCGCTGTGTGTCCCAACGCGGCGATCAAGGCGTAACCACTGCCAAGAATTGCGACACGTGACAGAACCGTGGGAAGAGTCACGAGCTCGGCTACCGCCTTGAGCCAACTTCCTTCTTCAAATTGTAAAGCTGGTTCGGTCTCTTCTTTCTTGGCCTGTTCTTGTTTTGCACGTTCTAAAATCTGCCGGCTGGCCGCATGCTCATCCCGCTGAATCCTATCACGCATATCAGGAATGTCTTTGAGCACCTGACGGGTCGAACCTGCTGCCGCGGCTGCAGGTGGCACGGAATTACCATTGGTAGATTCTGAACCGCCCGTCGCACTAGATTGATTTAACTGCTCTAATTCATCCCGCACGACACGCTTAACCGGCTTTGGCATCTTAGCTGGAGCTTTGATGGTATGCACCTTAAAGCAATCAGGGCATTTCTTTTGTTGTCCGACGTCTTCTGGCGTGGCGGTTAAGCCTGTTCCACACACATCACACAAAACCTGCCACTCGATTACAGTCTGATAAAGTACTTCCTTTTTGGGTTGCGGTTGTCGCTCGGATAGTTGGGCAATTCGAGTTTGTTCACCGGCGAAATGATGAGGCTGTTTAATGACTCGTTCCGGCCGTGGGAGCGGTTGTCGGGCTGCGACCGTGATTGGCTGACTGCATTTGCCACATTGTACCGTCTGCCCAACATCCTGTTGATAAACGACAACGTGAGCCTGGCAGGCAGAGCAGGGAGTATCCCACCGGATCACCAATTCAAATTCAGGAGCGGTGCTGGCGGCTGCCGTTGCCACCGGCGTTGCCTGTATTGGAGTGAGAGGTTGTACCGGAATAGAGGGGGCATCTCCGATGGCTTCCAGTTCTACAATTTCTTCTTCACTTTCTTCGGTTGGCTGATTACCAACAGGCGAATTCTGAGGTGCCTCGGTTGGCACTTTTGGTGCAGCTGGTTCCGGAGTAGGAGGAATTAAATCCTTCAAGGGTTCTAAAGTGAGTTCGCCACTTTGGGATTGATCGGGGGAGCGAGTGGCTTTTCCCGACGGGTCAGTCTCGGGACTCTCTGGTTGACCTGGACGCAGTGTCAACTCGGAGTCTGAAAATTCGAGTTCCTTGCTGGCCGTCTCCGGCTGACTCGAACGGTTGACGGTTTTGGCAGGCTTAGTTGTTGGCTTGGTTTTAGCCTTGGTTGTCGTTTGGGAAGGTTTAGATGGGGCGTCTGGAATAGAGGGAACAGCCACTGATTCGAGGCAGGTTTCACAGAGGATTTCTTTGCCTGCCTTATCTCGACTTGCATAAAGCGTGTTATTGCATAGCGGACACTCGACCATGATCGCGCCAGCATGAGTTTGCTTAGCGGCGGAGCTAGTAGGTGCAGGTGACTGGGATGCCACAGAGGAGGGCAGTCGCATCGGCTTTCCACATTCACTGCATGGCTGTCGGTTACCAGCAAATTGAACTGGCAATCGATGCGGTGCATTACAGTGCGGGCATTGAAAGTCGAGCGTGTTGTCAGGCATGGGGCATGTCCCTGCCGCGAGTGAGGAGATTCATGAATGTGACGCGTTGAGCCTTAGGCTTATGCGTCTTCCATGACTTCGGCTTCTCTGGCTTTAGCTGCATCGTTAACCTTGGTTTCGTAACTATTGGTTAACTTCTGGATTTCATCCTTGAGCAAATCGCGGTCATCTTCAGTTAGGGCGTTGTCCTTTTCACCCTGGTCGGCCGCTTTATTTCCATCTCGTCGCACATTACGAATAGAGACCTTCGCCTCTTCCGACAGTTCTTTGATGCGTGTCACCATTTTCTTTCGCACTTCACCAGATAACGCCGGGACGTTGATCCGGATCAGACGGCCATCACCCTGAGGATTGTAGCCCAGGTCGCTAGCGACGATGGCCTTTTCGATGTCTTTAATCACACTGGGATCATAGGGGCGAATGACAATTTGCTGAGGCTCTGGACAGCCTACGTTGGCAAGTTGCTTTAGAGGTGTTTGAGAACCATAACACTCCACTCGGATAGAGTCGACGAGACCAGGGTTTGCTCGGCCAGTTCGAATCCCTGCCAAATTATTACGCAGGTGATCGAGTGCTTTGTCCATTCGTTCTTCGGTGTCTAACAGGATTTCGTCGTACATATTATTTATTCAGCTTTTGATAAGTCCGATGGATTGGGAATGATGACGAGTCGTTAAAGCAATTATCTGAAAGTCTAACGTCTCTGTAAAGTTTTATGGCGTTAGGTTGACTGTAGATGAGTCATTAACCGATATAGGTGCCCAGCGTTTCTCCCTGGACTGCCCGTTCGATATTGCCATTGATTTTGTAGTTGAAAACCAAAATTGGCATTTTGTTTTCCATACAGTGAGTGATGGCCGTACTATCCATTACCTGGAGTCCCTGGTCACGCACGGTTTCGAAACTCAGTTCCGGGTAGAAAACGGCATGAGGATTCTTTTCTGGATCTTCGCTGTAAACGCCATCAACGCGGGTCGCTTTTAAAAGAATATCGGCCTCTAGTTCCAGAGCTCGTTGAGCTGCTGCAGTGTCGGTTGTCACAAAAGGACTTCCAATACCGGCTGCGATGATTACCACTCGCCCCTTTTCCAGATGCCGTTTGGCTCGGCGGCGAATATAAGGTTCAGCAACGCCATCCATACGAATAGCGGACATTACACGCGTTTGAGCTCCGAGTGCTTCAAGAGCATCCTGCAGAGCCAACGCGTTGATCACGGTGGCCAACATTCCCATGTAATGGGCAGTGGCTTCTTGAATACTGACGTTTTTCTCTTTGAATTGTGCACCGCGAAGGATGTTTCCACCTCCACATACGATGGCAATTTCACATCCCAGCTGCTGTGCCTGATTGATTTGTCGAGAGATATCAGCAACTTCTTCCATGCTGATTCCGCGTTCGCCAGCTCGAGCCAGGCTCTCTCCGGAGAGCTTTAGCACGACACGTTTGTATTTAGGGTTTTGACTATTCTCTGGGTCTGACATCCGTGGGGCCTTTTAATTTTTTGATTTCGCTAGGACCGAGTCATCTTAGCGGCGGCATTTTAGAGTGGGGGCAAAAAGTAAGCCCCGATTTTACTCGGGGCTTATTTTTTGTGCGAATACTTATGGCTTATTCTTCACCAGCTTCATCTGATTCTTCTGCATCGTCACCTAATTCCCAGTGAACGAATTGCTTCAAAGACAGACCAACGCTGGATGCGTAATCTCCCACAGTTTCTTTGTTTTCTGCTTTAACGTATTCCTGAGAAGTTAAAACTCGCTCAGCAAAGAAATTTCGCATGCGGCCTTCAACCATCTTGTCGACGATGTTTTCAGGCTTTCCTTCCGCCAACGCTGCTTCACGCAGGATGGTACGTTCGTTTTCAACAATATCAGCAGGCAGGTCTTCCGGGCTCAGGCCTGCAGGTCGCATCGCGGCGATGTGCTGACTGATACCACGAGCGGCTTCGTCATCACTTCCGTCTGCAGCAAGCAGGACACCGGAAACGGTACCGGCATTGTGGCTGTATCCGCCACATCCGCCTTCTAGACGAACCATTCGGCCAATGTTAAATACTTCGCGAATACGATTGAAAAGATCGCTCTTCACATCGTTGAGAGTCGAACCTGGTTGGCTTGGGCATTCCAGAGCCAGCAGTGAATCGGCGTCATTCGCTTCTGGGTTTGCTGCGAGAGCAGATGCCAGGTCATTGGCGAATTGAATAAATTCTTCGTTGGTGGTTACCGGAGCGCTCTCGCACTTTAATTCGACCATCGCACCGGCCTCTTGGTCCAGACCGAGGTGCAGTCCGAAGCGGCCAAAAGCTGTGGCACGACCAGAACGTTTTTCGAATACCTGAGCACCACGTTCACGCAACCACTGTACGGCGGCATCCTGGTCTCCATCGCATTCGGTTAATGCCTTCTTGCAGTCCATCATAGGAAGGCCGGTTTTTTCTCGAAGTTCTTTAACTGCGGCGGCAGTAACTGCCATAACAGATCTCCTTCAAATCTTGGTTTTAATCTTTGTGTCAATTGGAACTCTTGACCTGCCGGTATTCAAAGCGAACTCAGAATAAGGTACAGCAAATCAGGAGGTTACGAGTTGAATTCTCTGAGGCCTAGACGCGATGGTCTAGCCTTCTTCCGCCGGCGTGTCGTCTGCTGCTTCAGGTGCAGGAGCTTCTTCAGCCGGAGCTGCCTCGGCAGTTGCTTCTTCCACTGGTGCGGCCGCCTCTTCTGCAGGAGCGGTTTCTTCTGCGACAGCTTCCTCAGCTGGTGCTTCTTCCGCAGCCGGTTCTTCTGCTGGGGCAGCAGGAGCTTCTTCGACAGCAGGAGCTGTAGTAGCAGCAACGACAGGGGCGGCTGGTGTTTCTTCGTGCACTGGTGCCACGCCTGTTTTTCCTTCGATCACGGCATCAGCCAAGTGTCGGAAGATGATTTCGATACTTCGCAAGCCGTCATCGTTACCTGGAATAGGAAGATCCACAGTGTCTGGGTCGCAATCGGTATCGATCAGAGCGATCGTAGCTATACCTAAGGCTTTGGCTTCGCGGATTGCGTTCTTTTCTTTATTAGGATCCACGACGACAACACATTCAGGCATCCGGTTCATGGTTCGGATACCGTTTAAGTTGCGGTACATTTTGCGGAATTCACGATTCAGCGAGGACTGCATCTTTTTCGAGTACTGATTAATGTCGTCACTCGCACGCAACGCTTCCAATTCTTCCAGGCGGCCGAGTCGATTTCGAATCGTGCGGAAGTTAGTCAGCGTACCACCGAGCCAACGTTCAGAAACAAAAGGCATTCCACAGCGAGCGGCTTCCCGTTCGATGATGCCGCTTGCCTGGCGTTTAGTACCGGCAAACAAAATCAAACTGCCACCTTCGGCAACTCGCTTCAGGTATTTCTTAGCTCGCAACAAACCGCGAACGGTTTCGCGAATATCCATCACGTGGATTTGGTTTTTCTTCGCATAGATATAGGGTGCCATCTTCGGGTTCCAGCGACTTGTGCGGTGACCGAAGTGCACTCCAGCGGTAATGAGGTCTTTGACCAGATTCTCAGCCATAATAATTTCCTTTTATTCTACTGGATTCAGGCGATAACACGGACGGTGTATGGCTTTGCAACCTATCAAGCAGTTCGCTCGACCCGTATTACAGGGGTTCCCTTGGCCTGACAACCAAAAGGTGTGGGGGCGATTCATTCCGGCTTACTATCTAAGCCGAGTAAAACGAACCGCGTAATCCCTAAATCTACACCCCAAAATCAGTTCGGTCAATTGACCAAACCCTAAAACCCACTATTCGGCAGGAAAGAGTATCGAATCCTGTTGGAATTGATCACGAGAAGAGGATTTTGTTGGAATTTCAGGTCAAATCCCCAGTATAGAAAGGATAAGGAAAGGACAAACACAGGACGTTCTGAAGTTTCTTATTCCTGCGATTCCCACTGGCCTAGATACTTGACCGTGCTGCGACAGCAATCCACAATGGCTTGTTTGTGTAACAATTGTTGGGGTAGCCGGCCGTCACGTTGAATCCGGCGTACACAACCCCAGATCCAGTTTAAGTTCGTACTAAAAGGGAGAATCACTGTGCCGGGCACCTGTGTGATTGGTTTGCAGTGGGGCGATGAAGCAAAAGGAAAGCTTGTCGACCTATTAACTCCGAATTTTG
>CALKCC010000172.1 GCA_938082855.1 uncultured Pirellulaceae bacterium
TTACGCTTTGTTGCCGAATGCTACCCACGGACAACGCTGGCAGGATCTGTATGTTCCGATTGATAATTCGGAAATTCCCTGTCGCATTATGAAACCAATTGAGGTCGAGCAAAACAAGAAATACCCCGTCATCCTCTCGCTGCACGGAGCAGGGGGGCGAGGTACGGACAATAAGAAACAACTTAAAGTTTGGAACAGCCAACTCGCTGAACCGACAATTCGGAAGAAGTTGCCGTGTTATGTTGTGGCCCCTCAAGCCGATGGTTTATGGGACAAATCTGACTATCAACATATCAAGGAAATTATCAATGACCTCCCGGCGGTAGATAAAGACCGCATCTACATACTAGGCCATTCAATGGGCGGCCATGGAACCTATATTTTCCTTCAATTCGAGTCCGACTACTTCGCGGCTGCCGGCGCTTCTGCCGGTACCGGACTACGGTCGACAAAACCGTTTATCGATGCCCAAAAAATCGCGCATTATCCTATCTGGGCCTTCCATGGTGATCAGGATGGAACGTGCCCATTCGCAATGGCAGAGCAACTTTTTAATGAATTAAGGCAAATCGAAAGCAATATGAAATTTACTGTTTGGAAGGGGGACAAGCATGGCGTTTCAAACAAGTTCATCCCTGACGCACAAAACGGCATTACACATCTGTCTGGAAAAGCTTGTGATACCGAACCCGACTTTCTTACGTGGCTCTTTAATCAAGCAAGGGTTACAAATCAGAACCGTTGACATGCCGCAGAGTATTTCCACACCGATTCAGCATCAATAGTCGAATTACAATCTCTCCTTGATTTACTTTTTCCGTATATAATACGTTTATCGCATTGATTACTTACAACTGACTCGATTCCGAGTTTTCAAATACAGGACGAACGATAATGACAAGCCAACAAAAATCCACCAGACGCCAGTTTATAAGCGGAGTAGCCGCCGGCTCTGCCGCCTTAATGATAGGACAGGGGCAGCGTGCGTCTGGCTTCACTTCTGCCAACGATCGTCCCGTATTTGCCACGATCGGCCTGCGAAATCAAGGCGTCACGATTACCAACAAATCGACCAAGTTTGCCGACTTTGCCGCATTAGCCGATGTCGATTCGAAAGTGCTGGGCACCAATGTTGAAAAGCTTGCTAACCGTCAGGGTAAAAAACCAGATTCATACGGCGACTACCGCCGCGTTCTTGATCGCAACGACATCGACGCTGTCATGATCGCGACACCCGATCACTGGCACACCAAGATTGCCATTGAAGCGATGTTGGCTGGCAAAGATGTTTACTGTGAAAAACCACTCACCCTAACGATTGCCGAAGGAAAGTTAATCGAGCAAGTCGTAAAGAAAACTGGTCGTACCTTCCAGGTCGGGACGATGCAGCGTACCGAATCCGGCCAACGTTTCCTGCAGGCAATCGCCTTGGTACGCGCAGGACGAATTGGTAAGGTTCAAAAGGTTACCTGTGGTATTGGCGGTTTCGGCCCGTCTCCGGCTATTCCTGTGGCACCTGTGCCACAAGAACTAGATTGGGATACTTGGCTTGGCCCCGCTCCGAAGGTCCCTTATCGCGCATTGCCGGAAATCCGAAAGGGCTATGGCGGTGGAGTGCCGCTATATAGCAATTGCCATTATGCCTTCCGCAACTGGCATGCCTACTCAGGCGGCAAATTGACCGACTGGGGTGCTCATCATGTTGACATTGCCTGCTGGGCCATCGGCGCCAGTGATACAGGTCCAAGCAAGATCACTCCACTGAACTATACGTTTGATGTGGATTACAAAGACGGTCACCCTACGGTTGAAGATAAGTATGACATCGCGATCAACTACAACATCCGTGCTGACATGCCAGGTGGTATTGAATTACTAATCACCAATGAAGGAGACAATGGTATCCTCTTTGAAGGCACCAAGGGTCGCTTCTTTGTAAACCGCGGTAAAATCGTCGGAAAGCCTGTAGAGGAGCTCGCAAATAATCCTCTGCCTGGCGGAGCGATTGAAGAAGTCTACGGCGGTCCCGTACCAGAAAATCACACGCTGAACTTTATCGAAGCTATAAACGCTAAGAAGCAGCCGATTTCTGATGTATGGACTCACAACCGCATGCTTGAAATTTGTCATCTGTCCAACATCGCCATGCGACTTGACCGTGCATTGGATTGGGATCCGGTCAAACGAGAAGTCATCGGTGACGATCAGGCTAATAGTTTCCTTGCACGTGAAAACCGCAAAGGATTTGAAATCGATATGTAGAAATTGATTTCGCAATCAGTACTTTCACTACGTCCGGTTTTTTGCCGGACGTAGTTTTTTATTAACGGGTACGAAAGATGTCGACCGGTTCGGACAACAGAGAATTGAAGAGAGAACTCGGAGTCTTCCAAGCCATGATGCTGGGACTTGGGAGCATTCTGGGTACCGGCGTGTTTGTCAGTATTGGGCTAGGTGCGGACGTCGCCGGAGCATCCGTTGTATTAGCGGTGGTACTCGCCGCCGGCCTCGCGACTTGCAATGGTCTGAGTAGTGCACAACTTGCAGCTAATCATCCAGTCAGTGGAGGAACCTATGAGTATGGCTATCGCTGGCTTTCACCAAGGCTGGGTTTCACGGCGGGCTGGATGTTCATGTGCGCCAAATCCGCTTCCGCTGCTACAGCAGCCTTAAGCGTATCCGCCTATGTGTTACAACAATTCTCGCTCTCGGATATGCTCGTCCTACCCGCAGCCTTAATCATCATCTTGAATGTTACCTGCCTTACTCTAAGCGGTATCAAACGCAGTAGTCGTGTTAATACGATAATCGTCAGCATTACGATTATTTCGTTACTCTGCTTTATCGGGGCGGCATTCAAGGTAACGAACATTGTGGGTTCAAGTCATTTTGATGAGCTTTTCACAAGCGTATCAGAGGATACATTCTCGTTTTTTGAATGCATCGCTCTGATGTTCGTGGCTTATACCGGTTATGGACGTATTGCGACACTAGGGGAGGAAGTAAAAGACCCAGGCCGTAATATACCCCGAGCAATCATTACGACGCTTGTCGTTTCAATGCTGCTTTATGGTTTGGTCGCCTTATCGGCTGTCGGTATAGTCGGGGCTTCACATTATGGCTCGCTGGCCGTTAATGAGTTTGCACCTCTTCAACGGATCGCCTCGAAATTCGGCTCACCTATACTGGCCGGAATCATTAGCATTGGAGCAGTAACCGCTATGCTGGGCGTCTTACTGAATCTCATTTTGGGACTTTCCCGTGTGCTGCTTGCGATGGGACGCCGAAGTGATGTGCCAACTCGGTTAGGGAACGTGACTGAGCGTACCGGTGTGCCTGTGCCTGCCACTATTTGTGTAGGCGTAATCATCGCAGCCATTGTATTAGTCGGCGACATCAAAACAACATGGTCATTCAGCGCATACACCGTACTTATCTACTATGCATTGACCAACCTCTGTGCCATCCGGCTAGATAACGAATTGCGACTCTATCCGGTTTGGATATCTTACTGCGGATTGGCAGGTTGCGTATTTCTCACTCTTTGGATCGACTGGCCTGTATGGCTCGCCGGCACCGGTCTGCTAATCACTGGCCTCATTTGGCAGCACCTCGCGATTCGACTGGGGGATTCAGATTGAATTTTTGATAGTTTTGGAATCTCGGTTGCTGTTCGCTAAAATGCGCAGGTGGCTATCCTTTCAATAGACAAAGTGATTCCTCCAATGAATAAACTCTTCCTCTGTCCCTCATGTGAAAAACAAGTAATCGTCCAAGAACATCATTTTGGCTTGCAAATGCGTTGCCCGTTTTGCCAACAGATTTTCACGACTATTCAAGAGCCTAGTTCAGGCACAGAGTTGGATGAAATTGATGCGAATGTATATGACTGGACTACCAATGTTACTGGAATCACTCATCGAAACCGAAGAGGCATGAAACGACAGCTAATCGCTTCACAATGTGAAGTCGGCGAGCACATTATGTTTCTGTTTGAGCGGGGAAATCCCTATGACCCATATGCTATTCGCGTTTGCCGAAGTAACGGGGAGCAACTTGGATACATACCACGTAATGAGGCTAGGGAAATGCGTCTTGATGGTGAATCAGGATGCAGATTTGACGCATACATTTTACAGATTATGGGCGGAACCGTTGAAAAGCCGAATTTTGGAATATTGCTTTGGATATTCCAATACGAGTCGGATGACCTATCACAAATTGACCAGTACATTGATCAACAACTTGCCGAGGCTGAGATAATCCCACTATATCGATCATCCCCAATTGCTATCGAACGCAATAAGCCTAGATTTATCACAATTCAACGAGATGAATTTGGAAATCTACCACCGGATGTTTTTTCCTTGGATGACTAGCAAAATCCATCTATCCCTAGTTTACAGAAATTTGAACAAGTTCATCATGAAGCCCATTCTTCCTTTAGTATCCACCTTGCTACCCGTGTTTCTTATCGCTACATCTACGGCCAACGAACCTCTTGCGCTTGGCCAACGACGGGAGCTCTTTGTTGACCAGCACCTGATCGAATCACTCGACGGAAAGATTGAATTAAAACTACACCAACCTACCAAACACGAAGTTGCCTTGAAGTTTGACCAACCGTGGGAAGGGAACACATCGGGATACCCAACCGTCATGTTCGACGGCGAACTTTACCGAATGATCTATCGCGGACACCGCATGACCTGGGCTAGTGGAAAACTACTCATGGCCAATAGTCCCGTCGTTTGCTACGCCGAAAGCACCGATGGCATCCATTGGACCCGTCCAGAATTACACATTCACAAATGGGTTGGGAAAGACAGAGATAAACTCAGTTCTCCAACTGCTAACAATATCGTATGGCCTGGAAGCCCCTACACCGGCACCTTCGTTCCCTTCGACGATCAAAATCCCGATTGCAAACCTACAGAACGTTTTAAAGCAGTCGGAGGAAACCACAAAGTCGGACTCCACCTCTTCACTTCACCAGATGCGATCCATTGGTCTAAACGGGATAAGCCCATTTTCACTCAGGGAGCACTGGATTCCATGAACACCATTTTCTGGGATACGCAGCGTAAGCAATACACCCTCTACTTTCGAACCGTTCGTGACAGATTACGAAGTATCGACGTGTCTTACTCGCCCGATCTTCTTAACTGGACAGAGCCTGAGCCATTGCAATACGGCAATTCTCCACCACAACAAATGTATACCAATGGAATTCTTCCCTATTACCGAGCACCACACATTCTCATGGGATTCCCAACCCGATACACGGCGCGGCCGCTCTCACCGCGTCTCGCCAATTTACCGCCCCGCGAACTCCGCCAACAGCTTGGTGATGCTTATGCACGTGTCGCTTCCGATCTCAGCGATGGTCTCTTCATGTCTAGCCGTGACGGCTT
>CALKCC010000173.1 GCA_938082855.1 uncultured Pirellulaceae bacterium
CCTGTAAACGACTCGCCTCGTCAGCCTTTTTACCGTATTCGTATTGAAGATCATAAATCTGATCTTCCAACGCACGTCGCTGGCTACCCATTTGCTCGAGTTCCCTGGTGACACGCGGATTATTCCTACAGCCTGAAAAACTCAGGCTGGAAATGACCATCATGCCTAATAACCAGAGACGCATTACTTCGCTCGATAGAATTCAAAAAACAGATTCGAGCGTAGAGTACCGAGATTTGATACGTCGAGACAAGGCCAGTCATTCTCGTTACAACCGTAGAGAATGAAGGAGGAGCTCCAACTGCATCAATGTGTCTAAAGACTCTTGAGGAACTGAACCAGGTCACGCACTTGATCGCCATTCAATTCGTTGCCACCAAACTCACCCGCCGGATGACCATGCTTGGTGAATACACTTTCAAGTGTCTTCGCAGAGTTATCGTGAAAGAAATGCACGCGTTGCCCAACACCAATTAGACTCGGAGGGTTAAACGCCGTGTTACCCTCCTTATCAGTCAGACCCACGTCAAACAACTCCTTCGTTGTATAGGTAGGAGGTGCGTGACAGTTATGGCAGTTACTTTGCATGAACACCTGCTTACCACGCTCGATCGCCTGCGTGTCCACACTGCCTCGTGCCACGTCAATCGAAGGAGGACGTTTGAGTGTCGAAACGAACGTTGCAATCTGCTTCAACTGTTCAGGGGTTGGCTCGTCATCCATTTGCATCGTAATACGTAACGAGTTTTGAATCTGCTGTTCTAAATCTTTCGCCTGACCGTTCCAGGCAAACGGTGCCGTGCCCGACTTACCTAATAAGGAAAAGACACGTTTGGGAGCTCCAAACGACTTGTCACTGAAATTGTCATTCACCATCCCGTTGGTGTGACCTTCGGTATGACAGCTGTTACAGCTCATCCAGCCATCATGAGACAACTTGGCATTGAAAAACAACAACTCACCTTTATCCGCTTCGGTCAACTCTGGCTGTTTACCAAGTGAATACTCAAGGGATTCCTGCTCTTGTAAATTCACAACGGAAATCGAATCACCAAACATATTGGCAACATAGACAAGTCCCCGTGCTTCATCGATTTTCAGATCCACCGGACGTAGACCAACCGGTAGTCGTTGCAGACTAAAGTCGTCTTCTTTACCGTATGCAATCTCTCCCACACCCCCTAATGTTACGACGACTGTCCCGTCGTTAGCGACAGTTACCTGAGATGGGTCACCAGTGGCGTTACCGGCTTCACCCAGAGGATGCATATGAGCTCCTGTGTATAGCTCCTCTCCACCCTTGAGTACGCTCTCCACTTTCAACCAGCGAAGATCATTGGACATCAATAGGCCCCAGTGCACATCATTTCTAACTGTATGAGCTAATTCATTTAACATCTGGTGCGCGACGATTAACATTTTTCCGTCCGCACTAATCTGTAAGCCTCTGACATTGTGTCCAGGAAAAACTCTTTTACCTAAGGCTTTGACTTCTCCCTGCACTGCATGTTCGATATCAAACAGCATGAGATTACCACCAAAGCAGTCTCCTACAACCATATGTTTTTGATCAGGCAGGAAGACAATATTGTGCGGAGTAAACTCCATGTCCAGCTTTTGCAACAACTCGGATTCCGACGGATGCTTCGGATTCACTTTTACAACGGATAACTGTCGAGACCACATTCCACTGACAAAGAGCAGCCCTTGATTGGGTTCATACTGTAGATGTCGTGGATAAGCACAAACCTGAATATCTGCCAGAGGTGCCACGGAGTTGTCACTCACCTCATACAAGCTCACAAGATGGGTCGCTTCGTTGGTGATCGCGATAATATTCGTCCCGGTGATAACCTCCATATCCGTTGGCTTACCACCTAACGCAATCTCGTTAACCACTTGTCGATCAGTAAGGTTAAAGAACGATAGAGAAGCACTGCGTTGATTGAGAACAACCAACTGATTCAGATCTGACAAGTGCTCCAATGCCACCGGACGGCGGAGTGTACTAACTTCCATTAGCTGGTCAGCCGCCTGCAACGACGGGGACCAACAAACTGCCGCCAACATGATGATTGAGAAAAAACGACTCATAAACTTCCTTTGGAGGAATTCAAACCAAACTTTCCTGCTATGTTCATTATCCCGTAATTCACGTTTTGGGAAAAGTGAATTATGAGTCTGATTTCTATGACAATATCTGCTGGACAGGTTCACCTGCTACATCTGTCAGTCGGAATTGGCGTCCCTGATACTTGTAAGTTAATGCCGTGTGGTCCATGCCCAGAAGGTGCAAAACGGTTGCATGAAAGTCATGGACAGAGACTGGATCTTTTGTAATCGAGAATCCCAAGTCATCGGACTCACCTACACGCACACCGCCACGGATCCCACCACCTGCCATCCAAATGGAAAAACAGTCTTTGTGGTGATCTCGGCCGGCATTACTTAATGCTCCCTGCACCATGGGCGTTCGTCCAAATTCACTACCACAGATGACCAGGGTGTCATCCAGCAAGCCGCGTTGTTTGAGATCTTTGAGTAGTGCAGCAATTGGTTGATCTACCGATTTGGCTTTATTGCGGATCGACTTCTCTATGTTGCTGTGGTGATCCCAACCCTGATCAAAGAGCTGTACAAACCGTACACCACGCTCAACCAAACGTCTTGCAAGCAGGCAATTATTCGCAAACCCTGTCGCATTCGGTTTTGAGCCATACAACGCATGCGTGTCTTCAGTCTCTCCGCTTGTATCCATTAAGTCTGGTACAGAGGACTGCATTTTATACGCCATTTCATACTGGCCAATCCGAGTCGCAATTTCCGGGTCACCCACGTCGACCAGTTGTTCCCGATTGAGTTGATTAATCGTATCGACGATCTTCCGACGGTCTGCCTTCTTAACTCCCCGTGGATTCGAGAGAAATAGTACGGGGTCCCCGGATGCTCGAAATTCAACGCCTTGATAAATCGTAGGCAGGAATCCACTACCCCACATACTGTTACCAGCACCACCTACACTTCCGGTTACCATCACGACAAATGAAGGTAGATTCTCATTTTCGCTTCCTAGCCCATAGGTCACCCAGGAACCCATGCTAGGTCTCCCAAACCGACCGAACCCTGTTTGCATAAACAGCTGAGCCGGAGAGTGGTTGATCTGCTCGCCATGCATCGTTTCAATCACGGCGATATCGTCTGCCAAAGAGCCGATTTCCGGAATCAACTCGGAAAAAGTCTGGCCGCTTTCACCAAACTGGCGGAACTTAAACTGAGATCCATACATTTTGGGACGACTGCGAATGAAAGCAAATTGCTGACTGTTAAATAACTCTTCCGGACAGAGTTCCCCAGTCATTTCACGCAGTTTGGGCTTATCCACATATAAATCTAATTGGCTAGGTGCTCCAATCATGTGGATGTAAATGACGCTCTTTGCCCTCGCCGGGTAGTCACTGTGCCGAGCCCTTAACGGATTATCAAAGGAGGGTTCTGCCGCTTTCACGTCGTTGCCTAGCAGGCTCATTAACGCGGACGCTCCTAAGCCCATTCCTCCTGTGCGAAACAGCTCGCGACGAGTTAATTCCAGATTGAGATCCTTGGTCATCACTAATTCCTCGTAATCGTCTCGTCTAGATTTAACAGCACATTGGCCAAGTAGTACCAGGCTCCCAATTCTGCCGAAGCAGATTTATCCTTTTGCCCCACCAGCTCCATTAAATCAGCAGGACGGTCCGTGAGCTGGGCGACCGTTTCAGCGTACAGCTTCGACAGAATATCCACTTCCCGTTCACTCGGTTTGCGGGAAACCGTACGCATAAATGCATAGGACACCATCTCTCGTAAGCTGACAGCTCCGTCTCGCTGCCTCTGATGAAGATGCTGCCCCAATGCCTGAGTCATTTCCCAATACATTGGATCGTTGAGTAGAGTTAATGCCTGAAGCGGAGTATTTGTACGACTACGACTGACCACGCAAGAGGTTCGATCAGGAGCATCAAAATTCGTGAAGGCCGGGTACGGTGCACTTCGACGCCAAATGACGTAAACTCCACGTCGATAACGATCGGTCTGTTGACTCGTGTTGTATTTGGGAGCGTTACGTCCCACATGTCTCCAGATACCTGCGGGCTGGGGAGGATAAATCGGCTCGCCGCCCATTTGTAATTCCAGCAGGCCGCTAATCTGCAACATGGTATCTCGGATCCCTTCGGCACTCATCCGCATTCGTGGCATCCTGGCTAACCATCGATTAGTGGGATCCAACTCCTGTAAGTCGGGGCGTGCTTTAGAGTCTTGTTGATAAGTCGCTGAGTTTACGATCAATCGGTGAATATGTTTCATCGACCAACCTTGTTCCATGAATTCCACCGCAAGCCAGTCCAGTAATTCCGGGTGCGTTGGAAGGTCACCCTGACTACCAAAGTCTTCTTCGGTCACCACAATGCCTTTACCAAAGAATTCAGCCCACCAACGATTCACCGTCACTCTGGCGACTAGAGGATTTTCCTTCGAGACCAACCACTGAGCCAGCTCTAAGCGGTCTCGCTGTTCAGAATCTTCCTCCAATTGAGCATGCAAAATCGACGGCGTTGCTGCTAAGACTCGATCTCCATTGTTTTTGTATTCACCTCGAATCAGGAGATGGGTTTCACGTGGCTTCTCCATCTCGGACATCACCAAAGCCGTCGGAGCCTGTAACGCTGCGAGTGCCTTTTCTGCGTCTGCAACCGCCTTCTGTGCTTCCACATACTCGGGTTGCAGCTTCAGAAAAGCGTTATGTAGCGCCTGCTCCTCTTTGGCATTTCGTTCTGGTTTGGCAGCTAACTCCAAAATTCGCTTAGAAGGAGCATTGGATTTGCGTTGACCAGTCATAGCAGACAACCGCACACGCCCAATCACTCGGCTGCCTCCATAATTCATCACCAGTCGCGCTTTCAATGTGATCGGACTGTCAGACTCAATCGCCTCTTGTATTAAGAACTCTGCAGAGTGTGGTTTCGAGAATTGAGGAGCGATTGCCCAGGCCGTACTCTCATCACCATCGATTGCCTTACTAACTTCATAATTAGACTGCGAGAAGTCAGCTATCGCGTCACTGAGCTTTAGAAGCGTATCCCCGTGATGCAGAGTGAATTCCTGTAATACAAAATTGGGGCGTTCAGCGGTAAAGCGTCCCGGCCCTTTCCCTGGCAATTCGTCATGCGTCAGAGCTTCCAATTTGAAACCAGTTATTTTGGGCAAGTCCGATGTAAACTCAATTTCGTAAACGTCTTTATCAGGATTCTCACCTGTGGATAGAACGGAATGATCTTCGAGGATTTTCAATGTCGCTCCATTGGCCGACACCGCGTTAGAAGCGCGAAGTATGTGCCACTCTTGTGACTCTGCAGAGAAACTCTTTGTTTCCTGAATCCAACGTTCATATCCTTCTTCGAATTGAGCTGTGACTTTTTCCAGGTCTTTCTGGACTGACTGCTTCTTTGCTTCAGCAGCCATATATTTTCGCCGCTCTTTAAGAGACCGATCTACATTGATCGTCGGGCCATAGAAGTTAAAGGCTGAGCTCTTCCCGTTGACTTCTATAGGCGTGTTATTGAAGTAGGCAAGTAACTCGTAATACTCTTTCTGACTGAATGGGTCGTATTTGTGGTTATGACACTGAGAACACTCAATCGTCGAACCTAGCCAAACGGTGGCGGTCGTATTGACTCGGTCGATCACCTGATTGAGCCGACTCAACTCCGGATCGGTTCCTCCTTCTACATTGAGTGTCGTCAGTCGATGAAATCCGGTCGCAACCTGCTGAGACTGAGTAGGTTCGTCCAATAGGTCCCCAGCAATTTGTTCAATCGTAAACTGATCGAATGGCATATCGTTGTTTAACGCATTAATCACCCAGTCTCTGAACGGCCATACATTTCGATATTGATCGGCTTGGTACCCATTACTATCTGCATAGCGAGCCAAATCGAGCCACGGACGAGCCCACCGCACTCCATATTGAGGAGAAGCGAGTAGCCCTTCCACCAACTTTTGATAAGCATCAGGAGAGCTGTCATTTACAAATTGCTCAACTTGCTCATAGGTGGGCGGATATCCAACGAGATCCAAATAGACTCTGCGAACTAATCGACGCTGATCGATCCTAGATGAAGGACTAATGCCCTTTGAATCCAGCTTTCGCAATATGAAATAATCGATTGGGTTGAGAGGCCATTGAGAGTCCGTTACCTTTGGTAGTTCCGACCGAGACGGGGAAACATAGGCCCAGTGTTTGCTGAGTTCAGTCGCTTCCGAACCAACCGAATCCGGCCACTTAGCTCCTTGTTCAATCCACTGGCGAATGACATCAATTTGACCTTCTGCCAGAGCTTCCGCTTCTGCCGGCATCCGTTCACCTTCTTCTTTTGTTATCAACCGAAGGTAAAGTGGACTTTCGCTTGGTTTATTAGGCACAATTCCAGTTCCGGTAATACCACCTCGGAAAGCAAGGACTTTGGCATCCAGTCTTAAATTACCCTCATGAGTCGCTTCACCATGGCATTCAAAGCAGTTTGATTGCAGAATCGGCCATACCTGCTTCTCGAAGTCTATCTGCTGTGCAATCGCCTGAGTCGAAACTAAGGCCAAGCTCATCAGTGCGGTAAAAATAGAGGTTCGTCGAATCACGTAACTTACTCGGACCCTGCCAGGAAGGATGTCAGAAATTGATACTTCTATTCTAATTCAAGAATTAAATCCGGACGAGTTGATATTCCGAGCTGTATTACCCTGTTAATAGCAAAAGCCCGAGGATCTACCCTCGGGCTCTTACCAATCCGATTAAATTCGGAGCGAGTTGGTCAATTTTAATTCCGCTTTAGTTGCCACTTGGACGTTTTGAAATTTTGTCCATCGTTGGAAAATCCTTAGGAATCTTCTGAGTCACCTTACCGGTTGCTGCCCACTCAGCCCCTCGCTGCAATGTCGTAATAAATCCAACACACTCCTGCGAATAGATGCCATGCCCCATGGGAGTATGGAATACGCGACCTTTACCATAATCCACTGTGAAGATCATTGGTTCGTGACGTCCTGTACCACCAAAGTCCTTGGATCCATAAGCCGTTGCCAGAACGGTCATATTTTCCGCCGGCCCACGCAATAGATCATAGAGTTCGTCTTTTTCGTGTAACCAGGCACCTGGCATACCCTTTGTGATTGGATGGTCACTGTTTCGGACGGTCACGACAAACGGGTGTTGAGATCCGTGATTCCCACCACGTCCTGGAGATGTGTCACGGATTAATTTGCCATCAGCATTTACATAGATGTACGGCCCAGACTTTTCGTTCCGTCCTCCCCAGCCTCCTAGGCCAATCGCTTCGTTGTATTCCTTCCAATTTCCAAAGGCGTTGTTAGCAGCATGTACGACGACAAAGCCGCCACCACCTTGGATGTAATCAATGAAAGCCTTCTGAGTTGCTTCTGGCCAGGGAGCTCCGTTGTAGTTCGATACAACGACGTCATAATCCGTAAAGGTCGGTGCGAAGTCCGGGTCGGATCCACTCTTGGCTGTCGTGGCCACGTCGACCTGAAACAATCCTGTTTCCTCCAAATACCCTTTCATCATTTGAGTGGTTTTTGGCCAAACCCCATGGTTGTTTTGCCCTTCAATAATCAGAGCTTTCATTTTGGCCTGGGCAGCGATCGTCATGGTGAAAACCAACAACAACGCAAGAAGGTTTACTCGGCGAGACATTTTGTTCTCCAAAAGAATTGATAGGTGAGGAGTATAGGATTTGTGGAAACCAATATACCAGTATTCACAGGGCTGTTTAGCCGACCTGCCGACGTTTATTTGTCGACACCTTTAGCTTGCTCGAGCAGCTCGAGCAACTCGTATTTAATCAACGGTTCGGCGTAAACGCCCAAACAGCTACTCCGCGCACGCCAGGTTGTGTAACCGCCCAAAGCGTGCTGTTCCGGAGGAGGGATATAACCAAAGGCACCATTGGCTAGCGAGATAGTATAGGTGGCATCAAACGGGCTGTACTTTTTAATGTTAAGTCCCGTCTCTGCAAATACCTCGTTCGGAATGGCTCCAATACCCAGTGTGCCAATCTTGATGGCCTGGAGTGTGATATGTCTGGTCTTGGGCATCTTGCTGAGAATGATCGTTTCAAGCGCGTAAACCTCTTCGGTGGTCTTAGGTTTACGCATGGAAACCCAGTCGGACACAAATTCCTGAGCGTCACTGACTTCGTCTGCCGTCGGAAAACGCACGGCAACTTCAAGTTCTTTTTCCTTCATCGATAACGGAAGCCACTGGTGATACTCAATCGTTTCATACGCTTTCATGGCAGCCGCTGCTACGTCCTCAGCGACACTGAATCGATCGAACTTTCGCCGCTCGTTTCGTTTGTAATCGGCCAACCAGGTATCACCACTTGTCCCGTTGGCAATCATGGCAACCGTTGGACGAGCGTCATCTCCTGACGGAAGTTGTTCCTCGATAATTCCTGCAAACAGCCCAAAGTAGTCTGCTGAGATATTCGGAGCTCCTGCATAATGCATCGAATAGGCCGACATGAAGGCAATTTGTTTACCTTCAAGCGTTTGTAGAGAGATGACTGGGATATCAGGATCTTCGAGGCCCGTCTCACGAATCGCATCCGGATTGTTGTAACCTGGGTGCATACGAGCTCGATCATTCTTCGTCCCACCAAACCGGTTTGTTGGTGCAACTCCCTCTTTCATGAGCCACCTTCGAGTGGCGACATTTACTTCGTCTCTGCCCATGGCAAAGCCAATCCGAGCAGGTTGTCGATTGGCGTTTGCCTGTTCAATGGCTTTAGCAATCTGGCCTGGTAGAAAAGCCTCATAGCGAGCATCCACGCCCGTGCCTAGCACAGCGATGACAGAAGGAGCACTATGACAGTGAGTAGCCGAGATCAATATATTTTCAGCTGCGATCCCAGTTTTAGCGGCAGCCTGAGCTTTCGCTTTATCAAGTAAGTCACGTGGCATCATACAGCTGTCGACCAGCACCATGGCAATCCTGGTTTCACCATCATCCATCACGACAGCGCGGACATGCAACGGGTCGTTCACCTCCTCGATCAAGCGTTCCAGCATGGAACCATTGACGATGGCAGGAAGATGTTGTGGAGTCGCATCCACTCGAGCAGCACCGGCCTGAAATACTTTATCTGTAGCGTCGGCTGCACAAGCTGAAATCAGAATCACAGCGACAGATAACCAGATGTTAATACCG
>CALKCC010000174.1 GCA_938082855.1 uncultured Pirellulaceae bacterium
GGCGATCTTCGTACAAAACCGGCGAAGGAACATACGATGATGCATCCCCTCTCCAAACAACATGGGTTTTGGAGACATCTCCCTGACCACCTACTCGGACCGCAATACTTCCCCCACTACGGCCGCCGATGGCATAAACAACTCCGTCTTTTTCGACCATGCTAGGGGACACATTGTTATCAAGATCGGTTTCTGTGTACCACAATAACTTTCCTGTATCTGCATCCAGCGACCAAATTTCCCAAGGCACAGCAACAATTAACTCTGTCCGCTCACCCGATTTCACCAACAAAGGTGTGTTGAAGGAATTCTCCAGACCTGCCGCCTCCGCCTTCCACGCCACGGAACCATCTTTCTTGTTAAGTGCGAACATCGTTTGACTTTCATCAGACGCATTGACGATGACCTTATCCTCGTGGAGGACCAAACTGGGAGCCGAACCCCATCTTCGTTGAGCCGATTCCGTACCCACATTGACATGCCACTGTTGTTTACCAGCCATATCAAAGGCCAGCACACCCGACTTACCATAAAACACATAGACGAATTCACCATCCGAAACCGGTGTACTGGTAGCGTAGCCGTGCTCGGTAATGAATCCCTGATAGACATCCTCGCGCTGTTGATTACCTACCGTCGCTTTCCAAATCTGCTTACCATTCTCGAGGTTGAAACAAATCAGTTCGCGAACCAGCTTATCCTGATCTCCAGATTGATCTGCATTTCCGTACCCAGCATAGGCGGTCACAAACACACGGTCTCCAACCACAATTGGGCTCGACGAACCACGGCCACTCAGTTCGGCTTTCCAGAGTAAATTGGAGTCATCGGACCACGTCGTTGGCACGTCAGTTTGTGAACTCCGGCCCTGACCAGCCTCACCTCGAAACTGGAGGAAGTCTGCTGAATAGGTAGTTTGCTGAAGACTACACACAACGAGTAAAACGAGTACTGTAGGGAAGGATCGCAACATCATGAGCATTCTTTTTCTGGGTACTTTTAAATGGAAGAACCAACCGACGAAAGGTATCGGTCTCATCTTAAACACCACGCGACCAGAAAAGTCGTGCTAGATTGCAGTGGATTGCTGAAACTCTTGGCTTGACCGTTTACCGTGCTTTAAGATTCACAATATCATCGGCCCAAAGTCCGCTTTCGTTGATATCCATCGTTCCCATGTCACGATAGATACTCAAACGAGCCGTTTCATACTCTGCCCAGGACTCAATCATCTCATTTTGGTTGTAGAGAATATTCTCCAAAGCTCTGGAAATATTCACACCACGGCCACCGGCGTATTCACCAGCATCCGGACGGTCACCAAATTCGATCGCTTGATCCAACTCTCTGGCAGCCACCCGCAAAGCCCTGCGGCAGATTTCAAAAATCCTCGCTTCGGTGATCGCTTCGTTATACATCGTGCGAATGTCCAGCTTCACCTGGTCTTCGGCTGCCATATAATTCCGCCGAGCCCGTTGTAGCGAAACCTGAGCGGCACGGAAATTATTCCTAGCTCTACGTCGATCCAACGGAGTCACGATCTCAATTCCGGCCCTAAATTGAGCTGAGTCTGATGAGAAATCAAATGGCTCATTGGACGATGCCAACGGGGGTGTTCCCACGCTGCCTTCCGCAACCAGATTGACATCCGTAAGTAGTCGCTCTGCGGCGACTTCATACCGGCGACGAGTATCTACGACTATTCCTCTGCGATTCATCAGATCTAGTCGATTCTCGAGTGCGATGCTGGCAGCTTCATTGAAGTCCACATTGAGTGGAACAAGGATGCTCTTTTCGAGTCGAATAGCGATACTGACTCCGGTCAACGCCCGAACCGTGTGCAACAAGCCTCGACGCAATTCTCTGACTGCGGGAATGACGTCAGCCGTATCTTCTGCTGCTTGAATCTCATCGGAGAGTTTACCGATCGATACTCGCATATCGATCGCCTTTTGTTGAATGTCCGAAAACTGTTGTTTGTCGTTGGTCACATTGTGTTCAACTTCTGCAATTTCCTCTTCGGTCATCCGTGCGAATCGTACTGGCAGGATCTGTTCTAACTCTACGATCTCATCTTCAAATGACTGAATCTTTGTTTCCAGTGTTGTCAGTACGGAATCGATATCTTCCATCGCTGTCACGAGGGTCTGCTTGTCATTATCAATCTGTACTGTCGTACTTGAATATTCCAATTCAAGTAACTCGTTGTCTAAAAACTCAAATTGCCTTAATAGAGAATCATCCAATGAAATATTGAGATCCGGAGGCAATCCCAATTGCATCTTAAATCGATCCATCTCTGTTTTGACCACTCGTTCGCGATGAGCCATATAGAGAAGCCCACGTTCCAGCGAACTTTGCAATTCCGTCACATCCAGTGACGTAGCACGGCCAGCTTCTCCTAAAGCTTCTAAGTCGCGAATCAATGATTCCAGACTGCGAATTGTTGTCTTTTGATTTCGCAGGCGTTGGATTTCATAAAGTAGGTAGTAGAAACCAACGGTCGGACTTCTAGCGCCTCGGATTAGAAACGCAAGTTCTCCGCTGCCAGAGCTACCAGGTAACGGTAAAGCACGTGAACCAGTCACCACAGTTACATAGAAGTCTTTCCGAAACCGAGCAAAGTCACGAATCTTATAAAGAACATTTCGTTCTTGCTGAGTGATCTTCTCAAGATTAATCGTTCGTTGAATGTCAAAACCCAACGGCTGGACCAGAGAGTATGCCAGTGTCGTCGCCGTTTGAGAACCAGAATTCCCGGACAACATCCAAATCGTGTTGTTCGTCAATTCAGTCATAAACTGAGCGCCACTGGGGAACAGTTTACTAACGCCAAGACTCGTTTGGCCTAATCCCCAATTCGATCCATCATTCGGTGTGTTTTCATAATGAATACCTGTTCCCGGTTCGTTACCAAATGCTATCGGACGCACATCATAGCGGTATCTCTCAAACGTCAACGCCAACGCTGCCAGATACATATTCTCCATTTGCTCCTGATAGTCACGGCTATTACGTAAACCAATACTGACCGCGTCTTCAATCGTCAGTTTGGTTTCAGGAATCTCCGAGATCTCACCGGTATAAACCCCTCCCCCAAAGGCCTTTGGCCAATTCGGATTCTCAACATGATCGATCTTGTGAAGTTGATCCCATGTCGGACTCCCCTTCATCCCGTAAACCCGTTCCATATACTCCTTAGCAGCCGGATCATCCGGAGGAAGTGGAGGAGTATCTGGATCATTCACATCGTAAAAACGACTGGTTGGGTCAGGCGTAATATCCATCCGGGGTATTCGCCAACGTGGATCCTGTGACTTCTCTTTAAGAATCTGATAAGTCTGCTTATCTGCAGATTGCCGATACTCGGTACGAGTACACCCGTTGAGCACTCCACACAAAACAATACACAAACCTAACCAAGATAAGTGGTGTGTCAGAAATCGTGGCGAAACTAGCACGGGCAGTGGCTCTGAGGGAAGAAGCAGGGGTATTAAAGGTCCAATGCCTACATCAACGTAGACATACGTAGTCTTCTTCGGAGCTTTAATGGACGACACTTAATGAGATTCGCACCGGCAAATATGCTAGGCAAAGAGGGTGCAGTGGCGTAAATAGCTAAGCTGGGTTAGCTACTGATGTGCCAGCTTGTTAGTCACCAAGACTGTCAGGGATCTGTTTGAGTACGCTGATGACTGCCTGTTGGCGACTGGCATGTTCACGATGGCGTTCGATCAGCGTTTTAGAGTATGCCTGATTTAGTCTAAGCAATTCTGACAATGCCGCGACTTCACGCGTGGCAACTTGCAAGTCAAATTCTCTCAAGACAGATTCATGTTTGGCTCGCAATGACGATTCCACAGCAAAGCGTTGTTGTTGCAGTGCCAGATCAAGCCGAGCTTCTAATAGTTGCAGAGAATACTTCTCGTAAAGAACCTGAGTAATGAAGCCCTTCTTCAAAACACGATTTGCCCACGTTTCGTTTTGAATGGACTGGTTTACCTTTTCCTGAGCACTTTGGACAGCTGCTTCCTGATTCTGGATTGCAACACTCCCTTGTAGCGACCCCTCCGAAGCGCTTTTAAATTGAAGAACAACCTGCTTGGCTGAGTCCAATTTGGACTGCCATTGAGCCACCCGATCCTCGCTTTGTGTACGAGCATCTATGACTGCTTGCTCGCTGGTTTTTAATTCCTGTTCGAGCTGACGAATTTGTTGGTTCTGTTTTTGACTGCTCGAACCCGATTCCTGCATCTCAAGAAATTCTCTAAGACGCTTAAACTCCGCCTGTCTCTTCTGCAGTTCTTCCTGTAACGATTTGACTAAATTCGCCTGCTGCTTCAAGGCTTCTTCACGTTCGGATTTTGCCTTCGCTCCATCCAGCCTAATTTTTTCCAGCTTCGCCGTAGCTTGTTCCAGAGCGGTCAATAATTCTGTTTCTCGAGCGGAACCTTGCTCCTGTTGTTCCTGCTTCAGTTCTTCTTTTTTAGTCTTCAGCTGCCCGTTTAATCGCTCGACAGCAATTTCATCCGCTTCAAGTTCCTTTTGGCTGATCAATCCGCGATTCGCCAATTTAACGGACCAACTCCGACGTACCTCCGCCTGCTTCACTCTTTCAGTGATCACTACGACTTCATTTTTCAGAGCGGTCAGTCTCACCTCCCGCAAACCTTCCCGATATGCTTTTAGTTCATATTGATGGACTAAAAGCTCTCGTTCTGCACCATCCTTTTCTGACTCCCACTGCAAAACCGCATGAGCATGCTCCGCCACTAGCAAAGCATGTTGCTGACGAGCTTCCTGCCATTGCGAGTGCACTTGCAGATACGACTGCCAACTCGTGACTCTCACGTCCACTTCATTTTGTGCTGCTGCAGGCAGACAAAAAAGTAAAGTCAGCAAGCAGACATTGAGTCTTGATAAGAAAAACACTTGTTAGTGTTCCTGATAGGTTTGGAGGCGGGGCCTTTGAAAGCATCATTCCATCAAAGGCTGGTGGGGGGATTCCCGGCGGGGGTTAAAAGAGTAATCGTACCTTTAGCATGTTTTTCATACAACGATACTTCACCGATTATTAATTACCGGCCTGCTTATAAGCATCGTCCTGAATCGACTGCATCTTACGAATCAACTGCTGATGTAGTTGTCGACGGATTTTACGCACCTGATTGTCTGTCGAATCAATCAAGTTTTGTGATTCCGCCGGATCCTCAGTCAAATTGTAAAGCTCATCACGACCTTGGTTATTGAAGTCCCGTATCAACTTCCATTGACCATTGGAAATCATCCGCATATGAGTCTGTGACTGATGTTTCGTTGAATACTCAGCGTAGTATGTATCATCCCACTTCACATCTTCACCCTGAAGATTCGGGAGCATGTTTCTGCCTCGAAGAATCGTCTTCGCGTCTGCTTCGATGCCTGCCATGGCAAGAATGGTGGGGAACCAATCCAAATTGGAATAGGTCGATTGATTCACCGTCCCTGGAGCTAGTACATCCGGCCAGCGAATGATCGTCGGTACCTTAATCGAGTTGTCATACATATTCGGGCGTTGGCCTCGAGGAATATTCTCGGTTGCAGCCGGTGGCGCGGTGAGCACCCAGTGCCCGTTACCTTTATGCCAAATCCCGTTGTGTCCCATGTTATACCCATGGTCCGAACTGAATATCACGATTGTGTTTTCTGTCAGCTTCAGATCATCGAGCGTCTTCAAAACGCGGCCTAGATTTCGATCCACGCTACGAACACTCGCAAAGTACTCTTTGGTCATTCGTTTCACCCTAGCAACATCCAAATTGGGGTAATCAGGATTCGGAACAGGAATCTCTAAGTTTTCATAGGGAGCGAAATCTTCGTCTGCCACCGGAAGCCAGCGAGTGTGAGGTGCTCGAGTGTGCCAACAAAGCAGAAAAGGATCGTCTTGATGACGCTGCAAAAAATCAATCGCTTCATCTGCCAAAATGTCGGCGTTGAGTCCTTCGAAGTTTTGGTTCTTTCCGTCCTTCTCCAAAATTGGGTTCACTGTTTGCCATCCCCCTGCACGGTGTCCCATGAAGTAGTCGAAACCAAACTGCGTTGGATGTTGGGAATCTAATAATCCGAGATGCCATTTACCTACCAATCCCGTCTTATAGCCAGCCTGCTGCAGAACGCGAGGCCAAACAGGAAGGGAAGCATCGAGTCCCAGATTGGGCTCATTGCGAGGATGAATCCAGTCAGTGATCCCCAATTCAGATCCGTATCGACTCGTCATGAGTGCTGCTCGGGAAGGACTGCATACCGGCGTAACGGTATAGGCATTGGGCAAATAAACACCTTCCCGTGCAAGGCGATCCATATGCGGAGTTTTAGCCAATGGGTTACCGGAGGCTCCGATGGCCCAGGGCGCCTGATCATCGGTCAGTACAAATAAGATATTGGGCTTTTCCGCGTGAGTAGATCCGCATAAAAATAGCATTAAGAAAATGATACTGGGGTGCCAAACACGCATGCTGTCTCAATCCAATTAAAGTAAAGCTGATTCACACCGAGATGAACCCTTGTGTTGGTCTCGGCGTATCCATTATTAATATAGAAAGTCCGAACAGATTCATTGTTAATCGAGGAATGAAATAATGAAAAAACACATCCTTATACCTGTCGCGCTGACTGCATTTGGTTTGCTGTTTAGCACGTTTGCATTCGTTCAGTCCGATGATGGTGAAACGACAAACAAAATTGAAAAAAGAGTCGAAGTTAAAGTCCTGGGCGATGTTGATTCCGATGCCGTAACCATCGAGGGCGACAAGATTACCATTAAACTTCCCGATGGTAAGACTCAGGTAATTGATCTCACAAAGTTTAAGCAAGGCAAAGATGCCAAAATTGAAGTCGACGGCGGTGATGTAGACGTCGATGTTCAAATTGAAGGCAAAGCCATCGTCGTCGGACCCGATGGTAAAGTCCAGGAATTCGATCTCAAGGACGGTCAATTTGACTTGGACCTTCCTGAATTTGGAGATGCAAGATCTCTGCTTAAACGCTTTCGTGGCCAACTCCCTGGCGGCCTTGAATTCCACGCCCTTCCTCATGGTGCTGACCTAAACCTCGAAGAACGAGTGGTGCAAACACTGCCGGTTAGTGAGTTCATGATTGGCATCGCCATGGGACCAACCTCGGAAACACTGCAGGCTCAATTGGGACTGGATGCAAGTGGAATTGCAGTAATGGGTGTGATGCCAGATTCCCCAGCAGCTAAAGCGGGTATTCAAAAGCATGACGTCTTAACGGCTGCCGGCGATAGGTTACTCAAGGAATTGGGCGACTTGGTCAAAGTCGTTGACAATGCAGGCAAAAACGATCGAGAGGTCACCATTAAACTCATTCGACAGGGCAAAGGTATGGAATTCAAAGTGAAGCCCACGAAGCGACCGGAACCCCAGTACGAAGTGATCGACGATCTTGAACTTCCTGAAGAATTGGAAGAACTACAGGGGCTACGCCGATATCAATTGATTCCTAACGGTCGGGCCTTGCCGGACATCGACGGTGAATTCGATGAACTTTTGGAAGTCATTGAACAACTCGAGCAACGTATCGAAAAGCTCGAAAACCGAGACGAGAAATAGTAGTTCGTCTGACGAGCTAACTCACTCTAAACACAAAAGCCGGTGGACCTGTTTTAGTTCCACCGGCTTTTTCGTTGTTGTATTGGCAATTCTTACTACTCAATTCGGATTAATTCAACCCTGAAGTGCAAGGTGGAGTTAGCCGGGATGAGTTCCAATTCCCTATCTCCATAACCTTGTTCCGGCGGTATCTCAAACTCGATCATGCCACCTTCCGGGCAGTTTAACATCGCGTTATAAAAACCTTCGATTGACTGTCCGGCCTCGAAGTAGCTTGCCACTCCCAACCCATAGGACTGATCGAATAATTGCTCTTTACCATTCTCATCCAGCACCCAACCTTTGTAGTGCACCCAGTACCCTTCTTCTGTACCTGGCGTCCGGCCTCCGGTGTCGCGTAAAACCCGCCACATCGTGCCACCTGCGAGTGTTTGGAATGGACGCTCCAAAGCTCCCTCATCCATCTGATTCGGGTCCCAGGCGTAGTCCCGATGGCAGCCGGTGAGCAAACTGCCTACTAGCAGGCAACTAAGCATTATCAATTTCTTCATCGAAGATCCCTATCGAAGTGATCGCATGCAGACTTAGTGTTATTCAGCTTCGATACAGTACAAATCTGTAATACTTCGCAAGAACATTTTATTTCCAGAAATTGCCGGTGACGCCTGGAATCCTGAGTCAAACTCAAAACTGGCAACCTTTTCAAATGTTGCACCTGCCTTCAGGACAACTCCGCTCCCGTCCACGCTGAAACAATAAATCAATCCGTTGGCATATACGGGTGATGATCGGAATTCACCAGTGCCGGCACGTTGTTGCCACACGATTTCCCCAGTATCAGCATTGAGACACGAAGCAACACCCTGGTCATTCATCATATATAGATGGCCATCAACTAATAATTGAGAGGCTCGACGAGGTACGGACTTGCTGAATTCCCACTTAATCGCGGAATTCGTAATATCACCCGAGCCTTCAGGTGATACAGCCACCATCGCTCGCGCTCCATCTCCGCCGGTAATATAAACCAATCCGTTATGGAATAACGGTCGACAGGCGGCATTCATCCCACCGTGGCGTACTCGCCACAAAACTTCTCCGTTTGATGGGTTATAAGAAATCGTCTCCATGGCACTTGGCACGATCGCCTGGCGACGACCTTTGTGCTCGATGACGGTGGCGGTGCTATAGGCCTTCTTACGGTCACCATTGTCCGTTCCATAATCAATGCCACGATCTTTCTTCCAAACCGTCTCGCCCGAATTCTTATCAAAGGCAACGACATACTGAACGTCAAATCCATCGTACGAAACGATAAGTCGATCACCATCGATAACCGGAGAGGAAGCTGGGCCTCGCCAGTGATCACAATCCAAGTCACGACGTTCCCACTTTTTCTTACCCGTCTTCGTATCGATAGCCGCCGTTCCATAGCTTCCGAAATGAACGTAAACCGTACCGTCTTCAATGGCAGGAGTACAGGAGGCATAGCTATTGGTGGGATGACAAAAGCGGACTTCTTCGTTTTCGAAGACGAGGATGTCATGAATGGTCTCACCCGACTCCTTATCAAAACACAGAGCCCACATTTTCGAACCATCAACTGTGGCAGTGATCGTCCACAATTGTTCCCCGAAAATGACTGGTGATGCCCAACCTTTACCACGAATTGGTACTTTCCATTTGACACTTTTGCCCTCACCTAAATCAGTGGGCAGCTTGGCGTCATCGGCGCGACCGGCTTGGTCTCCACGAAAGTGGGTCCAATTTTCGGCGGCTCCTAATGGGCCGGACAGCAACAGGATAAGCATTAATAGTGAAGCACGCATTTGGTTTCCATCTCGTGATTAAATATCAGTTTCTTCCTCGTTTTCATTGTAAATGAAAGCACTTGGCATCGGTACATCGCTATTGAGGTCTCGCTGTTAATTCATTAATTTATCCCTCCCGAAACAAATTCAATAAGTCAGGAGCAACATAGAATGCCTCGGTCCATTGCCTTACTCATCATTAGCTGCCTCTTCGTAACGGGTTGTTCCTCAGCCCGATATGTCTCTCGCGATCAGGAACGCGGCGTGATAGCCATCCCAAGTACCGCAACCTGGCCCGTGGACCATCGTGAAAAAGCGATGGAGTTGATGCAATCACATTTCCCTCAGGGCTACATTATTGAGAAAGAAGAGGAAGTGGTGATCGGCACGGAAACACAAAACCACACCGATGTGCATGCTCATGAAATTGGGAATTCCAATGTCTTTCTGGGTGGAGAAACAACCCACACCACGACCACAGATAAGACGGAATGGCGTATCACCTATCGCCGAGCTAATGGTCCGACACAACCACGAGTAAGTAACCTACCGACTCAACCGGTTCAGTAACAAAACTCCAGCTAAATTACACTAACAAAGCCCCCTTCGGTTCCCAGAATCGAAGGGGGCTTCTTTTTAGGCTTATGTTCGTCCAGTCGGAGGACTGTTTATTTCTCAACCTTGGGGTCTGGTAGTCGCTCCACTTCGGCCTGCGTCATATTCCTGACGACCAACAGCACTTCACAAATCAGATCCGCACCCAAAATAGGTTTCTCGGTGGGACCCGGTTTAGTGAGGTCACCACGGTTGGCGCCTTTGGGAGCTTTTTGAGTTGGAGGAATTTCAATTCCCACCTTACTCACCGCAGCACCTTTACCTGCAAGAAAATACAAAGTCGTCATCAAACGACTGGCTTTTCCCTGCCATTGTTTTAGACGCTGCTGATACGCGGCCTTCTCTTCCAATTTAGGCGACGGCTCTGGGGCGGGCTCATCAGTCGCCCACTGACTTTTTACTGTCCGATGTAAGTTATCAAAGACGCCAACATCTTTGGGAAGCAGTGCCATATTGAATCGATATCGAGCAATATGCTCGTGACGAGAATGAATGTCGAGCCGAGTTTGGTCGATTTGCAATCCAGATGCGACCATGTAAATCAAGTCTACCGTACCGCCAACTGGTTGCTCATCTTTTTGCACCACTCCGTTGAGGTAGCGAGACTTCAATAGTTGCGATTCCAATTCCGGCATGACATCCAATCCACCATCGTAGACGATGCCGTTTTTCATTAAGACTTCCCGCACAACATCGGCATCCACCCCTTCAGGTGTCACACCAATTTCAATGACGAACAGGAATTTACCACCAGTTAACAGGCTTAGATCGGGCTGCACTCCGGCGAGTTCTCCTTCAGGATCTTTATTGTTTACCAACTCGCTCGGGTTCATCGGTGATGGCACAACCGGAGTTTCCGGGGGCATGTCCTCAGGGTTCGGTTTTCCCGAATTTCCATCGACCGAATTTTCAACTAGCTGCGATTGGTCAATACCTGAATCCGGGTCGAGTTCTTGATCTGGTTGGTTTGGTCGATCAGGAGAAACAGCATGTTCGCCGTCATTCGGAGATTCCTGAGTCTCGCCTTCTATCACATCGACCAGAGGATTCCCCTGCTCATCCTGCTGACCTTGATAGACTTGCCAGATTGCAATCGCTGCGACGACAATGGCCACGATCGAGATATAGAACGAGAATCGACTGCTCCGGGCAGGAGTCGTTGGAGTCGTAGACCGAGGAGTGACTTCTGGTGAGGATGTCGAAGCTTCTGGAGCATTGAGTTGAGCTAGGATGTTTTCGGCCATGGACGACCGTTGTTCTGCCTCACCACCGAGTGCTTTGATTCCGGTACGAAGCGACTGCAATTCCGCCAAGACTTTGGCTGCAGTCACATCCGTCTGCAACGCCGTTTCGGCTCGTAGTTTCTCTTCCGCAGAAAGCTGACCATCAATATAGCCACCCATCAACTCACTGATATCAGAGATACCAGTGTTGTCGGATTTGTCGTTAATGTCACGAGGTGAGTTTGTCATTCGCGTCTTAGGTACGTCGTTATATGTCGCTTTGTGTGCTTATGAATGTGTATATCGCACATTGCCCCAATGGAATAATCCATCGATGTACTTACAATCGTCTCCAATCTTCCTAACACATACCTAATGTTCTAATATCCTCAAATTCCTGTCAACGAATTGGCAGTTTAAGACGCATTTAGCTGAAAAAACCGGTAAGAAACTGAAAAAGAGGCACCGTCTCTCGTTGGACGATGCCTCTTATTGTTTGCAAGCATTTTTGCCTTGGCGTGGTAAACCCCGCTCTCAGCTTCAAAAATGACTACTCTTTATGCCAAAAGATCCGTTAGCACATTCCCGTGCACGTCCGTTAAACGGAAATCACGTCCTTGATGGCGATAGGTAAGACGTTCATGGTCCACACCTAGCGTATGCAAAATCGTCGCATTGAGATCATGAATATGAGCCGGTTTATCGATCACGTTGTAACTAAAATCATCGGTTTCACCGTAAACAATTCCACCTTGAATGCCTCCGCCGGCCATCCACTTGGTGTAACAGCGAGGATGATGATCACGACCGTAATTCGTCATCGTCAGTCCACCCTGACAGTAAATCGTTCTTCCAAATTCGCCACCCCAAATCACCAGCGTATCCTCTAGCATCCCTCGACGCTTCAGGTCTTTAATTAACGCGGCACAAGGCTGATCGATAATCCCACATTGACGTCGAATATCATTTGGCAGATTTCCGTGCTGGTCCCATTGGCGGATGAAGACCTGAGTAAATCGAACATCACGTTCTGCCAGTCGCCGAGCCAGAAGGCAGTTAAAAGCAAACGTTCCCGGTTTGGTGACTTCGGGACCATAGAGATCCAGTGTTTCCTGAGTCTCACCCGAAATATCCGTTAGCTCTGGAACTGATGTCTGCATGCGATACGCCATTTCGTATTGAGCGATACGAGATTGAATCTCGGGATCTCCCACCTCGTCGTATCGCTGCTGATTTAAGACCGCCAGATTGTCCAGCATCTTACGACGCATCTTTCCTGAAATCCCGT